>JBAXXU010000026.1:0-45300 GCA_037127735.1 Bacteroidota bacterium | reverse complement strand
CAAAGATACAAATAATATTATAAATTACGTCACATTATACTTAACTTAACACTAGGTGTTAATGTAAGTTTCTAATTACAACTATTAAATTAAGATGATCATGTCAATAAATAAAAAATTTATAAATAAGCTAGTAATTATCGGATTACTAATATTTATGGGAACAGGTTGCGAAAATTTTCTTGATGAACAAAATAAATCAGCTATTACACAAGAAAATTATTTTAAAAATGCCACCGATGCTAGAGTTGCTGTAAATGGAATATATCCAATGTTATATACACTTCAAACCGACGCTGGTAATAATTATGGTGAAGAGGTATGGGTTTCCATAGAAATGATTGTTGGACATGCTACTACACTCGGACAGAGTCTTTATAACAATGGATTGATCCAACATGGCAATTCACCTATTGAGCCCATTTTCAAAGTTATGTGGAATGGTTTTTATAAGGGCATAGCAAGTGCCAATCTTTGTATTAACAACATTCCATTTATTGAAATGGATGAAGCCACTAAAAATGCTTTACTTGGAGAGGCGTACTTCCTGCGTGCTTTATACTATTATTATTTAGTACGACTTTATGGTGATATCCCGTTAGTTATAGAGACTATTGATTATTCGAGCCCGGATCTTTATGCAAAAAGATCACCTAAAGAAGATATTTATGACCTAATTGTAAATGACCTGTTGGAAGCAGAAAAGTCAGGTTTGCCGAGTGTAAATAATACAGGCAAAGTTTCTTTGGGAGCCGTAAAATCATTATTGGCTAGTGTTTATCTGACTATGGCAGGACATCCATTAGATAAAGGTGCTGAATATTATACGCTTGCTGCTGACAAAGCAAAGGAAGTAATTGATAATAAATGGTATAATCTATTTGAAAGTTACGATTATTTGCATGACAGGGCACATAAAAACGGGAGTGAATTCATTTTTCAGGTTCAATATAAATATGGTGTACAAAATAACCAGATAACAGAGTTTGTAACGCCCGACAAAATCGGTATCTCTAAGTTGAGTGGTGAAATTGGAGCGCTTGTATCGTGCGATGAGTTTGTAGATTCTTATGAGCCAAATGATAAACGGGCAAAGGAAAGACAATTCTTTTTTACAAAGTATCCTGCAAAGAACAATCCTGCAAATACTATTAATTTTAATGAATATGCATTGTATAAATTCTGGCTCGTGGAGGCAGCGGGTACAAATGGTGATGCTAATTCTGATGAAAACTTTACAATGCTCCGTTTGCCAGAAGTTATGTTAATATATGCAGAAGCATCTAACGAAATGAATGGTCCAATCCAGGATGCTTATGATCAAATAAATCTAATCAGGAATAGAACTGAACTTCCTCCACTTTCAGGGTTAATGAAGGATGAATTTAGGGAAGCGATTTGGAGAGAGCGTTATCACGAACTGTGTTTCGAGAATAAGGCTTATTTCGATATTCAACGAACGCACAAGGCTTATAATCTCGAAACAGGAAATTTTGAGGATGCTTTCATTTATATAAATAAAAGCGGTGTAAAATTTAATGAACAATATATGTTGTGGCCAATCCCTCAATCGGAAATAGATGCTAATCCAAAATTAAAACCTCAGAATCCTGGGTGGTAATGATAATTTTCCCGAACTGACTATACATCATAATTTTGGTGTTTGAAAAGGGCGTTTATGAGTTATCATTTTTCGCCCTTTTTAAGTATTTTTTTATTAACACCTAAATAGGCCAATTGATATTGAACAAAATCGTAAACTAAAAATAAAATTATGAAAAAATTAGGCTTCTTTTTAACCATATTGATAATAGCCCTTTTTCTAAAAGCACAAGATAACTATAAAGATGTAACTTCTAATTACAAAGTTTACAAAGAAGGTGAAACCGTGAGTGTAATTACAGACTACCACAAAACTGGAGGCATGCCGAACGCAGGAGTTGATTTGCAGGCTGGGTCTGTAACAGGTGTTTTTGGGATAGGTGGGCATACGGCTGTTAAGGTTCCTGCATTTGACTATGGCCTTGGATCTGAAAAATTTGTTGGAATTTATGAAAATACGGCCATTTTTGAAAAAACTATGTCGCTATTGTTCTCAAAAAATGGCCACAACCATCCATATTTTTTTATTCAGGTAACTGACCCTCAATTCGGCATGTTTGAAAACAATAATGGATTTGAAAAGGAAACGTATTTATATGAAAAATCAGTTAAAGAAATTAATAGATTGAAGCCTGATTTTGTAGTAATTACAGGTGATTTTGTTAATGATCCAAAAGATATGTCACAAATTGCAGAGTTTAAAAGAATCACGGTAAAAATTGATTCAAAGATTCCAGTTTACTACACCCCGGGAAATCATGATATTGGAAAGATACCTGATTACCTGAGTATTAATAGTTATATTAAGAATTATGGATATGACAAATTTGCGTTTAAACATAAAAATTCCCAATTTATTGGATTCAACTCCTGCATAATTAAGGCCAATACGCCAGATTTTGAACAAAGGCAATATGATTGGCTTAAGAAAATGCTTGCTAAAAGCAAGAAGGCTAGGCATATCATAATTTTTTGCCATTATCAATTTTTTGTCAAGTCTTTTGATGAGCCTGAAACTTACTCGAATATTGGTATATTAAATCGAGAAAAATATCTCACTCTTTTTGATGCAAATAAAGTAAAAGTTGTTTTTTCCGGGCATCTGCATAATAATGCATATGCTAAGTTTGGTGAAATGGAATTGGTTACAACAAGTGCTGTTGGGAAGCCCATGGCAAAAGCCCCTTCGGGATTCAGGATCGTAAAAGTCTATTCCGATCGTATAGAAAGCGTTTACTATGGACTGGATGAAATTCCTGAATCAATTACATTTGATCAAAAATAATAGAAAGACATAAGTTTGTGAGCATCCAAGATATTTAAAATTTTGATTTAATTCTACTTTGACAGTAATTGACAACGATTCGTCGTAAACATTTCTTAGTAGTCATCTGCAATTGTTAATTTGCTGAAGCCATAGCAGTAGCTATTGGCAACAATTCATCACCAAAAATTTAAACCAATCTATTCATGTTTTTTAATTGAACCTCCTTTCGATTTGTGTTGATTGTACCCAGATTCGGGAATGGGGTATTTCCGCGATGGTTTTCACACCGTATATTATGCCATTAACCTGGCTGGTAGGTTATCGTAATGCTTTCTTTTTCGCACTGAATCATAGTAATATAAGCTATCAGTTTCTTCCATAGGTCAACTATAGTTTGCTTGGGATGTTCCATCATAAGAGCAACTACTGATTTAGTTCGTTCTACCAGTTGATTGATCATGTGTGCTATTTGTAACAGTTGATAATAGTTCTGTATGGCTATATATGAATTGCGTGAAAACTTATGCTCAATTCATGAGATGGTTGATCTTGACCAGATACAAAAGCGCAAGAAAGGTTAGGATCGTACTTGACAACCTTAACACACACTTTGTGAAATCCTTTCAGGAAACATTTCCACCTGAAATTGTCGATAAGATTTTGAAAAGGGTAACATTTATTTATACTCCAAAACATGCCAGTTGGCTTAACATTTAACATGGCAGAAATTGAAATCAATATGATGAGTCGTGAATGTCTAAGCAGAAATATTGGAAGCCAAAATGAAATTGTAAATAAAATAGCTGTATGGTGCAAGCAGAATAATCTTGCTAAAAGGAAAATTAATTGGAGCTTCACAAAGCATAATGCTGATAAAATATTATCCAAACACTATGTTTCATGATTAACTTGCCATGACACTACCGTTTCCTGAAGAGGATTGGTAGTGGATTCATCCAGTTTTGAGGGTATTGCAAATAAACGGGAAGAAGGAAAACTTGATCTTGTTGCACCTGTTTATGGACAGGATGCCAGTGTCACTGAGTGGTCGGTTGGTGCAAAAGAATTTGGCAACTTCATGATTACAATTTTTGATGAATGGGTACGGAATGATGTTGCACGTTATTATGTTCAGATTATTGACACTACTAAACCCTTATATGGAATATATGGCTAAAGAGTTGTGCCTTAAAACCTTCTTAACCAGCCTGGCTAATGGGGCAGGGTAATTGTAAATCTACATTTCAACCACGCTAAACTGCTTTTTAACTCCAAGTGATTCATATTCGACTTCCGTCCATTTGATTCGCTCTTCCCACGGTAAAATGCCGGAATTTCTCAGTTCAAAAAGAATCAGGTATCCATGAGTTTTATTAAGTTGATCGATATAATGGAAAAGTTGTTTATAAGTCCGTTCCATATTTGTATTCGAACGTTTTATCTTGAGTTCCAGAACAAAACAATCGCCATTAAATTCAATCACTAAATCAGTCCGGCCCCTGCCTACTGCCATCTCGCGTGCAATGGAGCCGCCACCATTGACGATGCGTTGCAGGAACGCCATCAGCAATAGTTGTTTGCCACTTTCGTGATAACTAAACGTGTCGAGCCAACTTTCGGAATGTTCGCGATAAAAATCCTGGAATTCACGTAGCAGCGCATCCATGTCGAGGTGCCCATCTGATTTTATAAACCATTGTGGCGACACTTTGGGAATCATGAGATCCTGTAAATTGGAATTTAATACACGTGGAATAATCTCGTTGTAAATTTGATTTGAAATCTTAACTCCATCCTTTTTAATATCTTTAACAACGATTCCTAAATCTTCAACATATTTCAAATCATCGTTAAACTCATTATACTGAATATCGGCACCTGAAAGAATCGCATCGATAATAGGACGCACACGAGGATTTAGTAATTTATCGATCAAACTATCGAGATGGGTATCTCTTCGCAATATCAGGTTTTCTTTGGCTTGATTGACTATTTCAACTGTAATCGGTTTTGAAGTATCTTTTGATAGAATTTCAACTGTAATCTCATTTGCCAAAGCATTTACCAGCCATGGCTGACCTCCTGTAAGTAAATAAATTAAATCAATAATCGCGTCATCAAATACCTGACCTCCTTCATCGGTATATTGCTGCAAAAGTCCGGCTATTTGATGGTGGGAAAAATTGCTGATCGTTAACGATTTTGCCTTAATGTTAAAAGGCGAACCGCTGCCTATTGACAGGTCTTTATCCCTCACTTTTTCTTTGTATTCCCTTACATCGCGCAAACCAACCAGTGCCACTGATGAAGGGAAGGCTTCGGGACGAAACTGAAATCCATCGCGCAACTGGCGAAGGACTGATACAAGCACATCGTCATACAGGGAATCTATTTCGTCGATCAGCAGTATCATTGTCTTTGGCAATTCCCTTGTCCATTGTGATACAAAATCTTTGAACGACATTTCACCTGCCATGTCAGAATGTTTAGGTAGATACTCCACCGGTAAAAAGGATTTGGCAGATTCAACAATAGCTCTGTTAATATTTTTATTGGCATCATTAATCGAAATGCTGCGATAACCGGCTGTTTCAACTGAAAAATATAAACATATCCTGTTGCCATCAGTGTTAATTTGATCCATCAATGCACGAAGAAGTGTGGTTTTTCCTGTTTGACGCGGGGCATGTATCGTGAAATAGTATTTGTTATCAATTAATCTTACAATCGTTTCATCTAATCCGCGCAAAGGGTCAACCATAAAATGATCTTTGGGATTACATAAGCCGGTAACATTAAAAAACCTTTTCATAGTACTAACGATAGTTTATGATGCAAAAATACATTTATTACAAGATATAAATGTGGCTTAAGAACACTTTTATCAAGTTAAATTCCAATGCAATGTACCATATAGAATGGAGAAGTGAGCGACCCCTGCCTGATGTGAGTTGTTTCTCATCATTTGCAACAGCCTTCAGCAGGTTGGGTTAAGCCCATCTAAGTTTATGATCCCGATCCTGAACTATTTTATTATGATCAAGTAACCAGCGTATAACTTTAATTATTTTATTTTCAGGGTATTCGATCATTTTTACAAGTTCCTCAGCATCAGGATTCTTTTCACCAAGAATAGTTTTTATCTCCTCAAGAATCAGATCAAATTCATATTTGCTCAGATCAAGTTCATTTCTTTCCCGGCAGACATCGCAGATGCCACAACGGTCCGACTCTTCACCAAAATAATCAAGAAGAAACAGCGATCTGCAATGATTATCTGAATCGGCATATTCAATCATTCTGTTCAACCTGGCCTCATATTTTTCCTTCACGTGAAGATAGTTATCGGGTGATATCATCAGGGCTTTGCGAACAAGCCTCTCTTCGGTGAAGATAACTAATGCAGTTTTTTTCCCGGGGATATATCGAATAATATTATGCGATGATAATTTCACGAGATATTGATAAATAGTGTCGCGCGTAGCAGCCGACTTCCTGGAAAGTTCCTCTTCGTTGACAGGAACAAATTCGGAGAACATCCCGGTGTAAGATCTAAGTAGTAGCTTAATAAATCCGTCGAACGATTCGTTTGCAACCTGAAATTTATACAGATCATCGCGGCTGACAATAAAATGTACGCGCGATGGATTGTTTATCTCTTCGGTGAATTCCATATAACCTTCCCTCTGAAGAAACTGAAGACTGTTATATGTTTCGATAACAGGTAAACGGTATTTAGAAACAAATTCTGACATATTAAAGTCAAAAACATTGTCTTTTCCCGAACCGAGAGGCACCAGAAGATAATTGCATAATGCCTCATAAGTATCTTTGATTTTTTCAATTGGCGGAAACTTTTTTCGTAAAGTATCTGCCAGTCGGCTCTTATCAGCCGGTGAATATAAAAGAACTGCAAACGCGGGCTTATTATCGCGGCCCGCCCGCCCACTCTCCTGAAAATAATTTTCGACAGAGTCAGGTATATCCCAGTGAATAACAAACCTCACTTCAGATTTATCAATACCCATCCCGAAAGCGTTCGTTGCAATAATTACGCGGGTCTCTCCTGTTGACCATGAAGCTTGCTTTTTGTCGCGCAGTTCATCTGGCAATCCGGCGTGATAAAAATCAGCGCTGACACCATTTGCCACCAGAAGCTCTGCAACATCTTTGCATCTTTTTCTGCTTCTTACATAAACTATACCGCTTCCACTTGCTTTTGTCACCGTTTTAATAAGGTATGTGCCCTTATCTTCAACCTTCCTGACGAGGTATGAAATATTTTTCCGGTCGAAACTGGTTCTGAGAACATTTTTTTCTCTGAAAGCCAGCTTCTTCATAATATCTTCAATAACCTCCTTTGTAGCAGAAGCTGTAAGAGCAAGGAATGGAACTTTTTCTGAAATATATTCCCTGAGTAATGCAATTTTCAAATAAGAAGGTCTGAAATCGTAACCCCATTGCGAAATACAATGTGCTTCATCAATTGCTACAAGAGAGAGGTTAAGCCTTGCTGCCTTAACCTGAAAAATCTTCGTAGAAATTCTTTCAGGCGATACATAAAGAAACTTATAATTGCCATAAATAGCATTTTCGAATGCATTATCTATCTCCTCGCCTGACATACCTGAATGTATTGCTATAGATTTTATTTCCAGACTATTAAGACGATTCACCTGATCCTTCATCAGGGCAATCAAGGGGGTAATAACAAGGCATATCCCTTCATGTGCAAGTGCAGGAACCTGGAAAGTGAGTGATTTGCCACCACCTGTAGGCATAAGACCAAGTGTATCACGCCCTTCAGCAACAGATATTATTATCTCCTCCTGCAGGGGTTTAAAAGCGGTATATCCCCAGTACTTTGTTAAAATCTGTCTGTATGGTTCAATATTCATAGCCGGTTACACTCAATACAAATGTAATAACTGTTATTCAATTTTTTATAGTTGCTAAATGAAGAGATGTTTTATGAGTTCTGATTTTTTTTGTAATTTGCACCGGCAAAAACTTAAAATCTCATCTGATGTCATTTTTCAATGAAAAGATACTTTATGAAGGTTTAACATTTGATGATGTTCTTCTGGTTCCTTCATATTCTGAGGTGCTTCCAAGGGAAGTTGATCTCAGTTCCATGTTCACAAGAAACATCCGTATCAACACGCCTGTTGTTTCCGCTGCAATGGATACAGTGACGGAAGATGAGCTTGCAATTGCCATTGCAAGAGAAGGAGGAATTGGCGTGATACATAAGAATATGTCAATCGAAAAACAGGCTGCCCAGATAAAACGCGTTAAAAGGGCTGAGAATGTTATGATTTTTGATCCGATAACTATTAATCTCGATTGCACCGTTGGCGAAGCAATGAATTTAATGAGTGAATATAAGATTGGTGGTATTCCTGTTATTGATAAAAATGGAATTCTGAAAGGGATTGTTACCAACAGGGACCTTAGGTTTGAAAATAATCGCTCGCGTAAGATAACGGAGGTCATGACTTCAAGTCTTATCACCACAAACCATCAGACTAATCTCGAAGCAGCAGCAAGAATACTTCAGAAGCATAAGATTGAAAAGCTGCCCATGATTGACGAATCGGGCAAACTGATAGGATTAATAACTTATAAAGATATAACAAAAACCAAGGACCGCCCTAATTCATGCAAGGATGATAAAGGAAGGCTCAGGGTAGCAGGGGCAGTCGGTATTGCCTCTGACACTATGGAACGGGTTGAAGCACTTATTAATGCCAGTGTTGATGCAATAGCAATTGATACTGCTCATGCCCATACAAAAAGAGTTATTGACATTCTCAGAGAAATAAAAAGGAACTACCCCGGCATTGATGTAGTTGCAGGGAATATTGGTACAGCTGAAGCAGCTAAAAAGCTCGCTGATGAAGGCGCTGATGCAGTAAAAGTAGGAATCGGACCAGGTTCTATTTGCACAACAAGGGTCATAGCAGGAGTCGGTATTCCACAACTCTCTGCAATTTATAACGCTGCAAAAGCTATTGAAGGATCCGGAATTCCGGTAATAGCCGATGGAGGTATCAGGTATTCAGGTGATATTATTAAAGCAATAGCCGCAGGAGCTGATTCAATAATGGCAGGATCGCTGTTTGCCGGAGTTGAAGAATCTCCGGGCGAAACTATCATTTATAACGGACGTAAGTTTAAGGAATACAGAGGAATGGGATCTATTGAGGCCATGCAACAAGGTTCAAAAGATCGCTATTTTCAAGACATTGAGGATGATATAAGAAAACTTGTTCCTGAAGGAATTGCTGCAAGGGTGCCCTTTAAAGGAAACCTTTCTGAAGTTATCTACCAGATGACAGGAGGATTAAGAGCAGGAATGGGGTATCTGGGAGCTAAAGACATAGCCACTCTGAAGAAGGAGAGTAAATTTGTACGAATCACTAATTCAGGGATCATAGAAAGCCATCCTCATGATGTCTCTATAACGCGGGAGGCTCCTAACTATAGCAGAAAATCATTTGAATAACAGGTATCAACACTATATCACTTTAAACTCAAGGTAGCCAATGAATAAGACAGTAGTTATACTATCAGCAGTTTTTCTTTTCGCGGGTTGTAAAAACAGTAATAAAATTGCTGAAAGAATTCCTGTAGCAGAAGTTGGTAATGTTATCCTGTATTACGATATGATTCCACGGCTCATTAATCGGGGAATAAATGAGGAAGACAGTTTATCTATAATTCAGAATTATATCAATAAATGGGCAAAGAGAGAGCTGCTTTTACAGAAAGCCGAAAATAATTTATCTCCTGAATTAAAAGATGAGATAGCCCGGCAACTCGAAGAGACCCGCGCGAACCTTGTTATATACCAGTATCAGAGGCAGATAATGCTCGAAAAAATGGATACAACATTATCTGAAACAGAACTGAAGAATTATTATGCCAACAATGGAAAGAGTTTTATTCTTAGCTCAAACATTGTAAAAGCTCTCTTCATTAAACTACCGGTTGAAACACCGAACCTTAATAAGATTAGAATATTGGCTCGTTCAAATGAACAAAGCAACCTTCAGCAGCTCGAGAAATATTGTTACCAATTCGCTGAAAAGTTTGACGACTTCAACGAAGAATGGGTTTCTATGGACAAACTTTCAGTGGAACTACAGGAAGATATTGAAAATGAAGAAAACTTCTTGAAAAGAAACACTTTTTTCGAAACTAGAGATTCATCTTCTGTTTATTTAGTATCAATAAGAGATTACAAGCTCAGGTCCACTCCCGCCCCTTACGAATATGTAAGGGATGATATTAAAAGGATCATCTGGAATACACGCAGGTTCGATTTTATTCAGTCCCTTGAGAATGGAATTTATAATGAAGCCCTTAAAGAAAATAATTTTAAGATATATTAAATGATGAAAAGAAATTTTAGATTTTGCCTGGTTCTGATAAGTTTGTTTCTCCCCGGCGTATTTGCTGCAAATGCTCAGAAGCTCGTAGAATCAATTGCAGCGATTGTAGGTAATGAGGTCATATATCTTTCTGATCTGGAGAATACAATTACCGATCTGAGAAGAAGTGGGAACAAAACTCCTGTTGATCAGCTCAGCTGCAGCGTATTTCAAGAGATGCTGGTTTCAAAACTGTTTCTTGATCAGGCCAGGATAGATAGTATTACAGTTACTGACGATGCTGTTGAAGGCGATCTTAACATGCGAATGAATGATGCAATCAGACGTGCAGGCAGTGAAGATGCTCTTGTTGCTTTCTTCAAAAAGAGTATGATCGAGATACGAAGGGATATAAAGAAAACCATGTTGGAACAGGAGGTTGTAAGGGAAGTTCAGAGTAATATTGCTGAGAATATTACTATTACACCGATGGCCTTAAGGAAATATTATTCTTCCATTCCAAAAGACAGTATTCCTGTTGTTCCTGCAAAATTTGAAATAAGCATTATTCAGATCGATCCTCCTGAGAATGAAGATAATAAAGCTGTTGCCCGACAAAAACTACTTGACATCAGAAGTCAGATTCTTGCAGGAAAGAGCTTTAATGTACTGGCAGTTGTTTACTCAGAAGATACGGAATCTGCAAAAAACGGTGGCGAAATTGGATTCCTTACTAGGGGAGAACTTGAAAAAGCGTATGCTGATGCTGCTTTCAGTCTCACTAAAAATACTGTCTCAAAGATAGTTGAAACAAAATTTGGATTCCATATAATACAGCTTATTGATCGTAAAGGCGAAATGGTAAATACCCGTCATATCCTGGTCAGACCAAAAGTTAAACCGGAACAGGCAGAGAAGGCAATTTCAAAGCTCGACAGTCTGGCTAATCAGATAAGGAAAGACAGCATAAAATTTGAAACTGCCGCTTTTCGGTTTTCAACCCACAAAGACAGCAGAATAAACGGTGGTAAATTTGTAAGTTCAAATCCTTCTGAACGGGTTACATGGTTCACTCTCGAAGAACTGAATCCTGAAATGTATGTAAGAATCAGGGATATGAAGATTGGTGAAATATCTGAACCTTTCAAAACCACCGATGAGAATAATAATGTGGTTTTCAGAATAGTAAAACTTGATAATGAATTGCCTGCTCATAAAGCAAATCTCAAAGATGATTATCAGAGCCTTTACAATGCAGCTTTAATGAATGAACGGACAAAGGTTTTTGAAAAATGGGTCAAAGAGAAAATTGCCATCACCTATCTGAAAATAAGTGAGGAATTCAAATCGTGTGAATTTTTACAAAAAGGATGGTTGAAATAGAATCCTTCAGGTACTTATTTGCTTTTTTAAATTTCAGGCATATTCTATATGCCGTGGTTCTTGCTTTATGTTCTCTTCTCCTTCAATCCCAGGTCTCCCCTGATAAAAAACAAGGGAGAAAAAAAATAGAACTTAAGAATGCTGACCTTGATATTATTGAAAGAGACAGTACCGGAAAAGACTTACACCGGCTTCTTGGTAATGTTTACATGATACACAACGATATTACAATGTTATGTGACAGTGCACATTTCTCTCCTGACAGGAACCAGGTTACCGCCTTCAGTAAAGTACATATAGAACAAGGCGATACGCTTGATCTATATGGTGATTATCTATTTTACGATGGTAAGAGTGAAATAGCCATAGTAACTGGAAATGTTGAACTCATTGATAAGCAAACTCACTTATATACCCAGGCAATTAACTATGATGTAAAAAACGAAATCGCCAGATACAATAATAAAGGAAGGATAATAAATGTAGATAATACACTTACAAGTATTATAGGTGTTTATTATGTTTCAGAAAATCTGTTCCATTTTAAGGATAGTGTAAAAATTGTGAATCCGGATTATATAATGACTGCTGATACAATGGATTACAATACAAATACCGAAACTTCTTATTTTACAGGTCCAACTGAGCTAAAAGGTGATAGTATCAATTTATATTGTGAGAAAGGGTGGTACGACACAAAAAATGATGTAACAAGTATATGGAAGAAAGCTGTTATCGACAACAAACAACAGATTATTCACGGTGATTCTTTATTTTTTGATAATAAAACAGGTTTTGGAGAATCTTTTGGTAATGTCATTATCGAAGACACTACCAACAATCTTATCGTTCAGGGAAACTATGCCTGGTACTATAAACAGCCGGAGAAATTTATGGTTACCGACAAGGCGGTGTTCATACAGGTTTCAAACAGTGATTCACTTTTTCTTCATGCCGACACTCTGAGTGCAATAACTGTATCTGATACATCAGGCAGGTATTACAGACTGATGAAGGCATATCATGGCTGCAGAATATTCAGTAAAGATCTCCAGGCAAAGTGCGACTCTCTCTTCTATTCATTTCAGGATTCGGTTATCCGGCTTTACCGCATTCCTGTAATCTGGTCAGAAGAGAACCAGTTAACCTCCGATTCGATGGCAATTTTTACTAAAAACCGTCAGACAGACCGGCTTGAATTATATAATTCAGCTTTTGTAACAAGCAAAATAGATACATTAAGATTTAATCAGATAAAAGGCAGATCACTCACAGGCTACTTTAAGAACAATGAACTATTTAAAATAGACATCAAGGGTAATGGCGAATCAATTTTTTATCTTCTCGATGGAGAATATGTTGTCGGCGTTGATCAGACTAAGTGTGCAAATATTGAAGTTTTTGTAGAGAAAGGTAATATATCCGAGATTTATCAAAAGCAGAATCCTGAAGGATCCACTGATCCGCCGGAACTGCCAAAATCAGATCCTTTACGTCTGAAAGGTTTCAATTGGTTTGATGATCTGAGACCAAAGAAAAAGGCTGATATATTCAATTAATAGGAAAGAGGCTGATTCTCCCGGTATCAGCCTCTTTTTAATATTCATCTTCATTAAAAAAGAAATCATCCTTACTTGGATAATCGGGCCAGATATCTTCAATACTTTCATAGATATCTCCCTCATCCTCAATTTCCTGTAAATTTTCAATAACCTCCATTGGGGCGCCTGACCTAATGGCAAAATCAATTAGCTCATCCTTTGTGGCAGGCCATGGAGCATCCTCAAGTTTTGATGCTAATTCAAGTGTCCAATACATATTTTCCTGATAAAGTTAAGCTTAAAACAAAGTGTGCAAATATATATTATTTTACTTTAAAAACAATACCTCTTTTAAAGTTTATTAACATACTATTCATACCATTTAACCTCTTTAATATCAAGCTCTAAGCAAATCTTACGGGATAATACGAATAAGAAATCGGAAAGCCGATTCAGAAATTTATTGACTATTTCAGGCGATTCTTCAGCTTCATTTAGCCTTAATACTGCTCTTTCAGCTCTGCGGCATACACATCGGGCTATATGACAATATGATACGAGAAGATTTCCTCCCGGTAAAATAAAATTATTAAGTGCAGGAAGTGTCTCTTCCATACTGTCAATTTCTTTTTCTATAACAGATATGCAATCGGTATCAGGCAATAACTTTTTACTGTTAATATTTTCACAGTCGTATGCAAGCGCTGCGGCACATAACATAAGTTGACTCTGGATATAGATCAGGAGTTCAGCCCGTTTAAGATTTTCTTTATGATCCCTTAAGAGGCCAACCCATGCAATAAGTTCATCAACAGAACCATACGCTTCAACCCGAACGGAATGTTTAGAAACTCTTCGTCCTCCCGATAAGGATGTACTGCCATCGTCGCCGGCGAGGGTATAAATTTTCATGGTTCTTTATTAAGGCAAACTATGCGTAAATATAGTCAGATGAAAAGTACTATGCTTTCACATACTTTTCATTGCGATAGTCTTGTGCAACTTCACCGTCAAAAAGGCGTATGATACGGGCAGCATGTTTTGCAATATCCTCTTCGTGTGTAACCAGGATGACGGTATTCCCGTTTTTATGAATCTCATCGAGCAGCCCCATAATATCTATTGAGGTTTTACTATCGAGGTTCCCGGTTGGCTCATCAGCCAGAATAATTGACGGATTGTTTACCAGAGCCCTTGCAATGGCAACACGCTGACGCTGACCACCTGATAATTCGTTTGGCTTATGGGTCATTCGGTCGGCAAGGCCTACCTGTTCAAGGGTTCTGATTGCCACCTTTTCCCTGTCAGCCTTAGCTACTCCTGCATATATTAATGGTAATGTAACATTTTCCAGGGCGGAATATCGTGGCAGAAGGTTAAAAGTCTGAAATACAAATCCAATCTCTTTATTTCTTATTTCCGCGAGAAAATCATCCTCCATTTTGCTAACATCGGTGCCGTTGAGAATATAACTGCCGCTTGAAGGTGTGTCAAGACATCCAAGCAGGTTTAATAAGGTAGATTTACCTGACCCTGATGGCCCCATGATGGCAACATATTCATTCCTTTCAATATTTATGGTAATCGACCTTAAAGCCCTTACTATCACCGATCCTACCTGATAATTTTTAACTATATCGTGAATCTCAATTACTTTGTCCATAATGCTTAAATTTTGAATTTTCGAAATTAGATTAAATTAGTCAAATAATAAATTATATATACTTAATTTTTGTTAATATCTGATCACATAGTCTCTATGATTAATCCCTTCCCTGAAGAAAACAATTCCCATCTTGTGCAAATCAATGGTAAGAGAGACCTTCTCAAATCGTTTTATTTCGTTCCAGGCCTCTTCCATTTCTCTTGAATAATTGATGTCATCAATGATTATAACCGTTTTACTATCTGATATTTCCATTATCTGAGTAAAATAATTAATCACGGGTTCTTTACGGTGATCCCCTTTAATAAAAACAAGTCCGGGAATAATATGCTTGTTGATAATGAAAGGCAATACTTCATTGAATGAACCTGTAAGAACCTCAATGTTTTTAATTCCTGCCTCCTTAAAGCGCTCCTTCGCAATCTCAGAAATTGCAGGACAGTCTTCAATTGTGTTCACCAGAGTATCAGGATCAGATAATGCCATATACATAGTACTTATTCCTAATGAGGTACCAAATTCTACAATAAGCTGACCACCAAATTCAGCTGCCATATTTGACAGTAAAACTCCATATTTTCCGGATACAGGTGAATTTCTGGCTATATCTGAAACTTTTCTTATGTTTGTTTTCAGCTTTTCTGACCCCTGGCCAAAATCCGTTACAATTATGGACCTTGGGTCAGAGATCAATGTCTTCCTTACCTTTTCAATACAACAGACAATGTCAGTATCAATTTTATTCCGGAAGACGCGGGATACAAGATCAAAAACGAACGGACTATGAATACCATGCCCCCTCCTATTCAACGCTATAAGAATGTATTTCAAATATTTGGCAGCTCTGAAAAAAATCATTTAAGTATTGATATAAATAATTAGGACAGGGTTCCAAAAATAGGTATTTTCGGATATCTTTTGCAATTATTTTTTTCCGGCATGATAAAACAGGATTTTCTGGATACGAACATTACTTATTTGCCGGGGGTTGGCCCAAAAAGGGCAGAACTTCTCAATAAAGAACTGAATATCTTCACTTTCCGTGATCTTCTTCACTATTATCCTTATAAGTATATTGACCGGACCAGGTTTTATAAGATTTCGGAACTTGATCCCGATCTTCCTTTTGTCCAGATTAAAGGCACAATAGATGGATATTCTACGGAAGGCCATGGACCCGGGAAACGGCTTGTTGCTGATTTTCAGGATGAAACAGGAACAATCAAGTTGATCTGGTTCAAGGGCGGAAAATGGATTACAGGAAGTTATAGCCCCGGAGTAGAGTATATTGTGTTCGGTAAACCAGGGGTATTCAACGGAATAGTAAATATTATCCATCCCGAAATTGAAGCAGTTAATAAAATAGCAGAAAGGCTTAATTCAGCGCTCCAGGCACAGTATAGTACAACTGAAAAACTTAAGAACCAGTTCTTAACTTCAAAGACAATCAGTAAACTTACCGGCAATCTCCTGAATCAGTTAAAATTCCGATTGCCGGAAACATTTCCGGAATACCTTGTTTCGCGATATAAACTTATGGATCTTCATGAATCGCTCCATAAGATTCATTTTCCGGCTAATCCCGATGAGCTTGAAAAGGCCAGGTACCGCCTTAAATTTGAAGAACTTTTTTTTATTCAGTTAAACATCTTAAGATTTAAAACCAACCGTAACCTGAAAATCCGGGGATTTATTTTTTCAAGTGTAGGCCAGAATTTTAATAATTTCTACTATAACAATTTACCATTCACTCTTACTGAAGCTCAGAAACGGGTAATAAAAGAAATAAGGAAAGATCTGGGTTCGGGAAAACAGATGAACCGCCTGCTTCAGGGCGACGTAGGAAGCGGCAAAACATTGGTAGCGCTGATGAGCATGCTCATTGCAACAGATAACGGATATCAGGCATGTATTATGGCTCCAACAGAGATACTTGCCAACCAGCATTATCAGACTATCAGTAAATTGCTTGAAGGAATTGACATCAAAATATGTCTCCTTACCGGCTCATCAAAAAAAACCTCGCGCAAATCAATTGCTGAGTCTCTGCTTGACAGGTCGCTGAATATATTAATCGGTACACACGCCCTTCTCGAAGAGAATGTTCAGTTCAGCAATCTTGGATTGGTAATTATTGATGAGCAGCACAGGTTTGGTGTTGAGCAGAGGGCGCGCCTATGGCAAAAAAACCTCAATCCACCTCACATTCTTGTTATGACGGCCACTCCTATCCCCAGAACCCTCGCGATGACTCTTTATGGAGATCTGGATGTTTCTGTAATAGATGAACTGCCACCGGGCAGAGTTCCGGTAAAAACAATGCATTTTACAGACACAGAGAGGAATAAAGTTTTTGGATTTATCAGGAATCAGATTGCCGGTGATCGTCAGATTTATGTTGTATATCCACTTATCAGGGAATCTGAAACGATGGATTATAAAGATCTTGAGGATGGATGGGACACCATTTCAAGAGTTTTTCCAGCGCCAAAATACTGCATCAGTATAGTTCATGGAAAGATGACCCCGGCTGAAAAGGAGATGTCAATGAAGCTTTTCAAGGATGGCCAGGCTCATATTCTGATTGCAACAACAGTTATCGAGGTTGGTGTAGATATACCAAATGCGACTGTTATGGTTATTGAAAGCGCTGAAAGATTTGGCCTTTCTCAATTGCATCAGTTACGAGGACGGGTTGGCAGGGGAGCCGACCAATCATATTGTATCCTTATGAGCTCAGATAAATTATCAAAAGAAGCCGCTAAAAGGATTGAAGTAATGACCAGAACCAATGATGGATTCGAAATTGCAGAAACAGATCTCCAACTCAGAGGACCCGGCGATATTGAAGGAACACAGCAGAGCGGAATACCATTCGACCTTAAGATTGCTAACCTTGCAAAGGATGGACAACTTATTGAATATGTGAGACATATTGCAGAAGATATTCTTGCAAAAGATCAAACCCTTGAGGATGATCAAAACCAAATACTCAGAATCGAACTAAAACGGCTTTTCAGCCAGAGACAGTCATGGAGTAACATAAGTTGAGTTCGTGTGATAAATATAAGGTGCAATTGATTATTTATAATCAGAATAAATAATCGTACATTCTTAAAAACTGATATAAAACATCCTTCAATTGTGTGGTAATTGTACATTTGCGACTTGAAATTTTCAGAAAAATTCATGAAGGATTCAGGCAATATTACGACCATAAATCATGAAGGTATAGTGCGGAAAATTGACAAAAAATCTGCTATTGTCATTATATCAGCTACTTCTGCCTGTTCCGGTTGCCATGCTGAAGGCTCCTGTACTCTGTCAGGTAAAGAAGAAAAAATTATTGAGGTATCCGGCAGCTATAATGTGAAACCGGGCGACACAGTCACTATACTTATGAAACAATCAATGGGTTATGCCGCTCTGTTTCTTGGCTATCTGTTCCCTTTAATTTCAGTTGTTGTAATACTGATAATTCTTATCTCGATGAAAGTACCTGAGTTATCTGCCGGATTGATTTCACTTGGAATGGTTATACCTTATTATATTATCCTCTATCTTTTCAGGAGACGGATTAATGAAAAATTTACGTTCACGTTAAAAGCTTAACTAATGAGCCCTACGATACTGATAACAATTATAAGTCTGAGTCTTCTTGCCCTGATATCGGCCGTTATACTCTATTTTGTTGCACAAAAGTTTAAAGTATTTGAAGATCCAAGGATTGATGAAGTACAGGCTGTTCTTCCGGCAGCCAATTGTGGGGGTTGTGGCTTTGCCGGTTGTCGTAATTTCGCTGAGGCCCTTGTTAAAGCTGATACCTTTGAAGGTCTTAATTGCCCTGTTGGCGGCGCTGAAGTTATGGGTACGGCAGCAAAAATGCTGGGCAAAGTAGCTCCTTTTGTCGATCCTCTTGTAGCAGTCTTATTATGTAACGGAACACCAGAATACACTCCCCGTACATCAAAATATGGCGGAGCATCAGATTGCAGGGTATCACACAATCTTTATATAGGAGAAACTGACTGCAGATATGGTTGCATGGGCTATGGCGATTGTGTAAGAGCTTGTTCCTTTGATGCTATGTACATGGACGCGGCAACTGAATTACCTGTGATCAAAGATGACAAATGTGTAGCTTGTGGTGCCTGCGTGAAAGCATGTCCCAGAAATCTTATTGAACTTCGTAAGAAGGCAAAGAAAGACAGGAAGTTATATGTGGCCTGTTCCAATTGTGATAAAGGAGGTACTGCCAAAAAAGCCTGTAATGTAGCTTGTATTGGCTGCAACAAGTGCTTTAAGGTTTGTGAGTTTGATGCAATAACAATCGAAAATAATCTTGCATATATTGATGCAAAAAAATGTACATTCTGTAGAAAATGTGTTACAGAATGTCCTACAAACGCGATTATTGAACTTAACTTTCCGCCAAGAAAGCTAAAGGTTGAGGTTCAGGCTGAGATTATTAATGGATAATTTTTTTATAATTCAAATATATAATAGCGTTGAAAACATTTCCCATTGGAGGTATTCATCCACCTGAAAACAAGTTAACTGCAAAGATTTCAATCGGGTATCTTCTTATTCCCCAGAGCGTTACAATTCCTGTTTCTCAACATATCGGTACCCCTGCAACAACTATTGTCAATAAGGGCGATTATGTTAAGACAGGACAGGTTATAGCCACGAGTAAAGGCTTTGTATCGTCAAATATTCATTCTTCAGTATCAGGGAAGGTTAATAAGATTGATACAATAGTGGATACCACAGGTTATAAACAGACAGCTGTTTTCATTGATGTTGAGGGTGATGAGTGGATCGAAACAATTGACAGAAGCAGTAAAACAGTCACGGAAATAAAGATTACTCCGGAAGATATCATTAAAAGATGTCTTGAATCAGGAATTGTAGGTTTAGGTGGAGCAACATTCCCCTCACATGTAAAACTTACTGTTCCGGCAGGTAAAAAATGCGACATTATAATTATAAACGGTGTAGAATGTGAACCATTTCTGACTTCTGATCACCGTTTGATGCTTGAAAAAGGAGAAGAAATTCTCATAGGGGTGACAATATTAATGAAAGCCCTTAAGGTTGAAAGAGCAATAATTGGAATTGAAAATAATAAACCGGATGCAATAGACCATCTTACGAAACTTGCCACCGGGTTTCAAGGGATAACAGTGCATCCCCTTAAAGTTAAATATCCTCAGGGCGCTGAAAAACAGCTTATTAAAGCCATTATTAACAGAGAGGTACCTTCCGGTCATCTGCCACTGGATGTGGGCGCTGTTGTTCATAATGTAGCCACAGCTTTTGCTGTTTATGAAGCTGTCCAGAAGAATAAACCTCTCTTTGAAAGAGTTGTAACAATAACCGGCAAATCGCTTGCCCGGCCCGGAAACTACTTTGTAAGAATCGGCACACCAATCAGCAGACTCATAGAAGCTGCAGGTGGCATGCCTGATGATACGGGAAAGATTGTGAATGGCGGACCAATGATGGGGAAAGCAGTTAGTAATATTGATGTGCCGGTAGTCAAGGGGACATCAGGTATTATTCTTTTCCCGCGTAATGAGTCAGAAAGGTCAGAGATCAATCCATGTATCAGATGTGCAAAATGTATTTCTGTCTGCGGACTTGACCTTGAACCATTTCTGTTGATGACACTCTCAGAAAAAGGTCTTTTCGAGAGAGCTGAAACAGAGAGGATAACCGATTGCATGGAATGTGGTTCGTGCAGCTATGTTTGTCCGGCATACAGGCCATTACTTGACTATATCAGATTGGGTAAGTCAACAGTTATCAGGATGGCGAGCGAACGAAATATGAAATAATAAGCTACATAATCATACTCATGAGTAATCTTCTTAACATATCTCCATCGCCGCATACGCATGGTGAGGAAACAACCAGAAAGCTGATGTTTGGCGTTGTTCTGGCGCTAATGCCTGCTCTGTTTGCTTCAGTTTTTTATTTTGGAATTGGCGCTGTGATCGTAACAGCCACTTCAGTGATTTCATGCTTAGTCTTCGAATACCTGATTCAGAGGTTCATACTTAAAAAAACGATATCAATTACTGATGGATCAGCGCTGGTTACAGGTCTCCTTCTTGCTTTCAACCTGCCGTCAAATATTCCTGTTTTCATCATAATTATTGGAAGTCTGATAGCAATTGGTGTTGCAAAGATGACCTTCGGCGGACTTGGGAATAATCCATTCAATCCGGCGCTGGTCGGTCGCGTTTTCATGCTGATCTCTTTCCCCGTACAAATGACGAGCTGGCCGGTTCCGGCAGGGTTAAAAACCGGTTATACTGATGCTATAACAGGTGCAACGCCTCTTGCAATTATTAAAGAGGGAATAAAAAACGGGGAATCTTTATCCCAGCTGATGGAAAAAGTCCCGAATACGATTCAGATGTTCCTTGGCAAAATGGGAGGATCGATAGGAGAAGTTGCCGCTATTGCTTTGCTTATCGGATTTGCCTATTTGCTAATTAAAAAGATAATTACCTGGCATATACCTGTTTCTGTAATCGGCAGCATGACCATATTTACAACTATATTGTGGCTGGTCAATCCTGAAAAAAATGCTGATCCGATGTTTCATATACTTGCCGGTGGTGTTCTGCTGGGCGCTATCTTCATGGCAACTGATTATGTTACATCACCTATGAACCCGAAATCAATGATAATATATGGTTGCGGTATAGGTATCCTTACCGTAATTATCAGGGTATGGGGCGCTTATCCCGAAGGTGTCTCTTTTGCAATACTTATTATGAACGCATTTGTCCCGCTTATGAATGCTTATATTAAACCTAAACGATTTGGAGAGGATATAAAAAATGGCTAAAACCGAATCAACATTCAGAAATATGGCGCTGTCGCTCACATTAATTTCACTTACAGCATCAGCTTGCCTCGGCTTTGTTTATGAATTTACAAAAGAACCGATAGCGCTTTCAAATCTGAATAAAAAACTGGAGGCAATAAAACAGGTTGTTCCTGAATTTAACAATGATCCGAATGAAGATATGTACAGATTACCAACAGGGGAAGGAGACAGTCTTGATATTTACCCTGCAAAAAAAGATAGTGAGATAGTCGGTTATGCAGTGAGCACATATACAAAAAAAGGTTTCAGCGGAAATATCAACCTTATGACAGGGTTCAAACCCGATGGAACAATTGTTAATATAACTGTTCTGGAACAAAAAGAGACACCTGGTCTCGGAACCAAGATGACAGAGCCTCAATTCAAGGAACAGTTCAATAATAAGAACCCATCTGAGTTCAATTTAAAAGTAAAAAAAGACGGTGGTCCGGTTGATGCGATCACTGCAGCAACGATAAGCTCAAGAGCTTTTTGCGATGCTGTTCAGCGCGCTTATAATACCTTACAGAAAGGAGGTTCAATATGAGTCAGTTACAAAACTTCACCAAGGGGTTCATAAAAGAGAACCCCATACTGGTATTGGTGCTCGGCACCTGCCCTACCCTTGCAACAACATCTTCATCATTAAACGGAATGGGGATGGGAATAGCTACCACATTTGTACTGATCGGATCGAATGTTGTAATTTCAATGCTATCAAACCTCATACCCGATAAAGTAAGAATTCCTGCTTTCGTTGTTATAATTGCCTCGTTTGTGACAGTAGTTGACCTTTTAATGCAGGCTTATGTGCCAGGTTTATATGAAAAACTTGGAATATTTATTCCCCTGATTGTTGTTAACTGTATAGTCCTTGGCCGCGCGGAAGCTTATGCATGTAAAAATTCTGTTTTCTCTTCATTCATAGATGGATTTGGAATGGGGCTTGGTTTTACCATGGCTCTTGGGATTCTGGGTGCATTTCGCGAGATAGTAGGCAGCGGAGCAATTTTCGGCCATAAATTTATTTCAGGCGATGGTATTCTGGTGTTCATTCTGGCTCCTGGCGCCTTCATCGCACTTGGATATCTTATAGCGATAATTAACCGGATTAAAAGAACTTAAAAAAGATTGAAATGGAATACATTTTGATAATCATATCAGCCGTTTTTATTAATAATGTTGTGCTTGCCCAGTTCCTTGGAATATGCCCTTTCCTTGGCGTTTCGAATAAGGTAAATACAGCTCTTGGAATGGCAGGCGCCGTTACCTTCGTGATAGTTCTTGCAACTATGGCAACATATCTTATTCAGATATATGTTTTGAATAAACTTGGAATCGGCTTCATGCAGACAATAACATTCATTCTTGTAATTGCCGCATTGGTACAGATGGTTGAAATTATTCTTAAGAAGGTAAGCCGTCCGTTATACCAGGCGCTTGGCATTTTCCTTCCGTTGATAACAACAAACTGTGCTGTACTTGGTGTTGCCATCCTTGTTATTAAGAAAGACTACAATCTGATGGAGGGAGTTGTTTTCGGCGCATCTACTGCCATCGGCTTCGGCCTTGCCCTTGTTATTCTTGCCGGCATCAGGGAACAATTGGAACTTGCTGATATCCCAAAAGGAATGAAAGGTGTACCCATATCACTTGTTATAGCCGGAATACTTGCCCTGGCTTTTATGGGATTTACCGGTATTGTAAAATAATCCCTTCTTCGTGTCCTATTTGTGGTAAGGACTCTACTTTGTAAACAATTTGCAAAATATCCTAAAGTATTCTTAGCATCTATAAGAAAATAATTATATTTGTTGAAAGCCAATCCGACTCTGAGTCAAATTAAAGAAGAGCTGAGTTATGGTGAAAAATGCAATATTTAACAATTAGAATAATAATCACAATAATAACTAACCGACATGAAACGTAGAGAAGTAATTAAGAACTTGTCCATTCTGCCTGTATCAGGTGTGTTATTTGGTAGCGCTCTTCCCCTGGGGTCAGCGATGGCTGTGCGTGCTGCCGCAAAACGGGATTTATTCACGGAACTTGATATACGGACATTTATCAATGCGGCAGGCACATATACAGCCATGTCAGGTTGCCTGATGCAGGATGATGTGGTAGAAGCAATAAGATCTACTTCAAAGAAATTTGCAATGATTGATGAAGTGCAGGACAAAGCAGGAGCCAAAATTGCAGCTTTATGTCATGCTGAATCAGCTATGGTTACTGCAGGATGCTGGTCAGCATTGGTGCTCGGCACAGCAGGGGTACTTACCGGCCTGGATCCTAAAAAAGTTGGAGAACTACCCCACCTTGAGAATATGAAATCAGAGGTTCTGGTGCAAAAAGAACATAACCAAGGCTATGTTCATGCTCTGAAAAACACAGGCATAAAAGTTGTGGAAATTGAGTCTGCAGAGGACTTAGAGAAAGCAGTTAATGAACAAACTGCAATGATGTGGTTCCTGAATTATGCCGGACCTAATGGCAAAATAAAAGATAAAGAATGGGTTGCATTGGGTAAAAAGCACAATATACCTACAATGATCGATATGGCTGCCGATTCAACACCTGTTGAAAACCTGACGAAATTCAATGATATGGGATTTGACCTGGTGTGTGTTTCAGGAGGTAAAGGGCTCCTTGGTCCGCAGAGCGCCGGAATTTTGATGGGTAAAAAAGATTTAATTGCTGCCGCCAGATTAAATGCACCTCCCCGAGGCGGCAATATTGGCCGTGGCATGAAAGTAAATAAGGAGGAGATACTTGGAATGTATGTAGCCCTCGAGAAATTTATCAACAGAGACCACCAGAAAGAATGGAAGATATGGGAGGATAGGATTTCAGTTATGGAAAATGGTGTTAAAAACATTCCCGGGGTTACCGCGTTAGTTGCAGTTCCTCCGGTTGCGAACATCACTCCTACTTTGACAATTTCGTGGGACATTGAGAAAGTTAAAATAAAAAGGAACGATTTTCAGGAAATGCTCAGAAAGGGCAATCCTTCAATCGAGATGATTGGAGGTAAAGATAACAGCGTTGTAATTACTGCATGGATGATGCAACCCGGCGAAGAAAAAATAGTTGCTGCAAGGCTTGCTGAAGAGCTTAAAAAAGCTTCATTGTAATGAATTAGGGATGTATTGCAATTATCATGCAACTTATTAAATTACTAATAATTATAATCTTTTTCATTAAATAAAATATCATGAGAATCAGACTCTTATTTATTATAACAATTCTGTTGATTATTTCAGGCCATAGCATAGCTCAAACCTACAGTATTGTTATCAAAGGAGGACATGTTATTGACCCCAAAAACAACATTGATGCAATAATGGATGTTGCAATAAATGAAGGCAAAATTGCCATGGTGGCAATAAATATAGATGAAAAAACCGCGATACGTGTAATCAATGCAAAGGGGTTGTATGTAACCCCCGGGATCATTGATGCCCATGTACATGTTTATTACGGAACAAAAATGGAACAGGGTCTGATGAATGGCCCCAGCTCGGTGCAACCTGATGCGTTTTCCTTCCGCTCCGGTGTTACAACCATGGTAGATGTTGGAAGTTCAGGATATCGTACATTCCCGGACTTCAAGAAACAGACTATCGACAATTCCCAAACCCGCGTACTTGCATTGCTGAATATTGCCGGAGAAGGTATGAGAGGAGGTCCTTTTGAACAGACTACAAAAGACATGAGTGCACGCAGAGCAGCTGAAGTTGCAAAAAATTACCCGGATATTATAGTCGGGTTTAAACTTGCTCATTATTCCGGACACGAATGGGGGCCAACCGATAGTGTTGTTGCTGCCGGAATGCTTACAAATCTGCCTGTGATGATCGACTTCGGTGGGGCTGAACCTCCATTACCGCTTGAAGAATTACTGATGATACACCTTCGCCCCGGCGATATATTTACTCATGCCTATGCCTATTTCCCAAATAGCCGGGATGCTGTTGTTGATGAAAATGGCAAAGTAAAGCCATTTATCTTCGATGCGCAGAAAAGAGGGATCAAATTTGATGTAGGACATGGTGGCGGTTCATTTCGATGGAAGCAGGCAATCCCCTCAATTCAACAGGGATTTATTGCTGATGTCATAAGTTCTGATCTGCATACCGGCAGCATGAACAGTGGGTTTAAGGATATGCCAAACCTTATGTCCAAATTTATTGCAATGGGGCTGACACTTCAGGATGTGATCCTTCGTTCTACCTGGAATGCTGCAAAAATGATAAACAGACCCGAACTGGGCCACTTAACTGTCGGAACAGACGCTGATATAGCGTTATTCAGCCTCAGCAAGGGTGATTTTGGTTTTCTTGATATCAGTGGAGAAAAAGTTAAAGGTACACAGAAACTGGTCGCCGAAATGACCATCAGGGCCGGGAAAATTGTCTGGGATCTTAACGGAATAGCAGCCAATGAGTATAAAAAATAGGTGCCTTACATATTGATATAACTTATATCAATGAATAAATAACTCTATTAGTATATTTAAACACTTTTCTAACATTAATCAATTCATTATGAAAACAGAAAGAAGATCAGTAATTAAAAAAATGTTTGCCTCAGTAGTAGGTTTGACAGGAATCGGGCTGGCAGCCAATGCAAAAACAAGTTATTCTGACGAGAAGGTTGCCGGTAATATAACCAATTTTCAGGATGTACCCCTGTTCTCTGGTAATACTAAATTAGGAAACCTTGTATTTATTGCTGGTAAAGGAGCACATATTGCCCCTTTCACTATCGCGGCTCATACTGAAATAGTACTTAAGGCTCTTGAGGAAGAACTTGTAAAAGCAGGTTCATCAATGGAAAAAGTGCTTAAGGTAACAGTATATCTTAATGATATTGCAGATTATAAGGGGATGAACGAGGTTTATAAGGGTCGTTTTGGTAAGACGCCACCGGTACGTTCCACCATAGCGGTTGCAAAAGGTGGTGTTCCCGGAGATTCACTTGTTGAGATGGATTGTATAGCTTATATCTAAGACTGCATTTTTCAGCATACGATATTTTTGAATTTCAATCCATAGTTTTTGGATAAATTTAAAGAAGCCGGATAAGGATAACTATCACTCATTTCCTTGAACGGCTTTCTTTTAAATATTTATTATTGGTGCTGATCATTTGTTTCAAGATACTAAAACATTATAGAACTACCTGAATATGAAATATTTAATTAACATCATTACCAGGCTGTCAGGGCTGCCATCCGGTATGTGTATATCCGTACAAACACTTCAGGCAATCCGAGGTTCATCAGTTAAAATATGTTTACTGGTAATGGTGATCAGTCTCTTTTCCTTCACTGATGTATCTGATCCCGGATCAAATCTTAATGATATTCGTATTGAACGTCATAAACCGGTTAAGATGAGCGATGGAGTGACTTTATATGCTGATGTTTACCTCCCGGCTGCTCCCGGCAGATATCCTACTATTGTTTCGAGTACTCCTTACGGAGTTCAAAGAGATGGTAGTCACGAAATGTTTGTGAGATTTGCACAGCATGGATATGCCGTTGTATTTTTTGATGTCCGCGGACGTTATGAAAGTGAAGGAGAGTGGGAACCTTTCAGAAATGAGGCTAAAGATGGTTATGAATCAATAGAATGGGCCGCAGTTCAACCTTTTTCGAATGGAAAAGTAGCAACTTACGGTGGAAGTTATGGCGGTCATAATCAATGGGCAGCTGCAAGTCGGAACCCACCGCATCTGGTTGCTGCATTCCCCTCTCTGGCCTCAACCAATATTTACGCAAACTGGATAACAATGGGTGGTGCATTCAGATTAAGTTTCAACTATGGATGGGGAGTTGTCAGAATGCCAAATCGTATAATGCTCCCTCAATACTGGCATACAGAGAGCTATATGCCTGAAAACCAGAAATACGACAATGTCCTTATGCATCTGCCACTGAAGGATATGGATATGGCATTTGAGGGCTCTCCTGTTCAACACTACAGAGACTGGCTGAA
Organism: Bacteroidota bacterium; assembly: GCA_037127735.1. GTDB lineage: Bacteria > Bacteroidota > Bacteroidia > Bacteroidales > VadinHA17 > LD21. The sequence goes on along the minus strand of JBAXXU010000026.1, from coordinate 17,580 downwards.
ACATGAGAGTTATGACGAATACTGGAGGGCAATAAGCGATGAAGAACGCTTTGATAAAATAGCAGTCCCGACTCAAACCCTTGGCGGATGGTTTGATATTTTTCTTATGGGAACAATCAACGGATATACCGGGATGAAAAATCATGGGGCCACTCCTGAAGCCAGGGATGGTGCACGTATGATTATTGGGCCATGGGGCCACGGACCAACACAATCATTCGGAGGAATTGACTTTACTCCTGCTGCCATGCTTGACATGTTTCAGTTCCATTTGCGGTTCTACGATTTTTATCTTAAAGGCATGAAGACCGGTATAGATAGTGAGAAACCTGTTCAGTTGTTCTATATGGGAATTAACAAATGGAGAGGTGAATCAGATTGGCCTGTACCCGGGACAGAGTACCGCGAAATGTACCTTAACAGTAACGGTGCAGCCAATTCTGTAAGGGGAAATGGGACTCTTACTTTAACAAAACCCACAACAACCATTTCTGATACATATTATTACGATCCGTTAAATCCAGTGCCCACAACCGGAGGAAATAACTGTTGTGGAACTCCAACCTCCGCCGGCCCTTTTGATCAAAGGTCTGTTGAAAGACGCGAGGATGTACTTGTATATACGAGTGAATATCTAACTGATTCTCTTACCATTGCAGGACCTGTAAGAATGAAACTGTATGCTTCAACTGATGGTTCTGACACTGATTGGATGATCAAGCTGATCGATGTTTATCCTAACGATTATTCAATGCCGGTATCTGAAGGTATTCTGAGAGCCAGATTCATGAACGGGCTGGATAAAATGAAACTGTTAACACCAAACCAGATATATGAATTTGATATCGAATTAACAGGTACTGCCAATGTATTCTTACCCGGTCATCGAATCAGGATAGATATTACATCCAGCAATTTCCCCCAGTTTGACAGGAATCCCAATACCGGTGAACCGCTCGGCAGTAGTTCAGGAACAAGGACTGCAAAACAGACAATTTATCATGACGGGGCTGAACCTAGCCACATACTTCTTCCTGTTGTACATGGCTTGACAAGATAAATCAGTAAAAAAAAACCTCACAAATATCTGTGAGGTTTTTTCTTTTTTAATTTCAGGTATATATCACCATTTCTCTTTCAGCATCCCAGCCCATACCTTTTACATAGACACTGTACTTACCAGGCTGGTTGAATCCATCCCATACTACCTGATGGTTTCCTGGTTCAAGACCTTCTGCCTCCAGACGCCAGACAATTTCACCATCATTATTAAGAATATCAACAAATACGTCGCCTTTATCGGGAACTGAGACCTCCATAACAACCTGGTCCTGTGAATCAGTACCAAGCGCTTTTACTGAAGGAAGAGTATTCACAGACATTTTCCCTGTTTTCCATTTACTGTAATCAAATGGTTCGTTACACAAATGGAATTTATCCTCATTCAATCCGTCAATATTTCTTCTCATATAAAGTGTTACCAGGGGAGTTCTATTGAGAGAATCAAGTTTAATGAGCTTTGCCTTTCCATCTTTCCAGAGATAGACAGGAATATCGAAAGGATCAAGAACATTCGACATCCCTCGCTCAATCGCAATATGGAAAAGGCCAAAATTCCCCGGTTCATGACCTGCCAGCCAGTGGGTGATAATATCCACTCTGAAAGGATCTTTTCCAAAAATCACATTATTCGACATGAAATCCTGAGCTTTGCCATCATGTGGTCCATTTGAGAAACCATCACCGTCGCGTCCATAAATACCCTCAACAATATTTATTCCGGTTGGAGTAACACTTAAGGAATCGAGCATTCTGTTAACCCATTGCTCCATCCAGAAACCTCCCCCATCCGGAGGTCTATCCATCTTAGGATTCCATCGGGGTATTCCATTTTCCAGGTGTTTTCTGTGAAGTTCTGCCACTTTGTCAAGGTAGTCTGTATGAAAAAACTCATGATAGCGTTTATCATATGTCTTAAAAATATCAGATGACCCTGAACAGAAATTGTGAAATCTTTTGGCGGTTATTCCCTGTAGATTTTTTATTGCGCCGGTAATTCCCATCTGATGGGCCTTGAATTTGGCAATATTTATCAGGAAAGTATCGGGGGCATTCATCGGAGCCATATAGGCTACTTTCCTGAACACTACTCCATTAGGAACTTCCTTGAAAATCAGATCATCCGGACTCATATCCCAGTAATCCTTTGCAGCCAGATCCTTCAGATCAAAATTATTTCTTTCTGTCATATCCAGATAACCGTTCGCCTTCCAAAGAAATGCACAGGCACATTCTCTTAAATAAAAATCCTTAGCTCCTTTTGTCTTTACGGATTTAAGATATCCTTCAATAAAATTAAGATCGGTTGTAATACCAAGGCTTGCCGTTGTATCCTTTTTATTAACAGAGTTGCACGTCCAGTTGGGTTTACATGTTATTTTAGTTGTATTGGCATAACCTTTGCCATTTGAAGTTTTAACAAACATCTCATCAGCCAGCTTATATGCAGCATTGTATATTCCGGTTTTGTCTGTTTTTTCTTTAACCGATGTAAGATTTATAAAAACTGCCTCAGGATGCTCTTTGATAAATGGATGAAGGTCAAACCCTTCAACCCTTTCTGTGTATGGATTTGCCATTGCATCAAAGCCGGAACCAACTATTCCAAGCGCTCCTGCTGCTGAGGAAACCTTTATAAAATCGCGTCTCTTCATTTTTCTCCTTATTTTTTAACCGACCTGATATTATATCAATTGTAATAGTGCCCTTGAAGATAAATGAAATTTCAGGTAAAAATCACCATCTCACGCCCGGCATCCCATCCCATGCCTTTCACATACATATTATACAATCCCGGCGATGAAAATCCATCCCACACTACCTGATGGGTTCCGGGCTCAAGGTCATCGGCATGCATTCTCCATACAACTTCCCCATGGCGGTTCAGGATATCCACATAAACATCGCCCTTTTCAGGAACAGAAACCTCCATAACAACCTTTTCGTTTGCATCTGTTCCAATGGCTTTTATAGAAGGAACCTTATTCATCGGCAATGTACCATTTTTCCATGAACTATAGTCAAATGGTTCATCACACATGTGGAATTTATCCTCATTCTGTCCCCTTGTATTTTTTCTGAGATAATATGTAAGCAGAGGTGTCCTTTTCAAAGAATCCAGTTTAACTTTTTTTGCCTTGCTGTCTTTCCAGAGATAAACCGGAATATCAAGCGGGTCAAGAACATTCGAAAAACCACGTTCGATGCCAATATGGAAAAGTCCAAAATTTCCCGGTTCATGTCCTGCAAGCCAATGAGTTATTATGTCAACCCTGAAAGGATCCTTTCCGAAAATTACATTATTACTCATAAAATCCATAGCCTTACCATCATGAGGTCCACCGGCAAATCCATCACCATCACGCCCGTAAATGCCTTCAACAATATTTATTCCTGTAGGAGTTGCGCTGTAAGAATCGAGCATCCTCTGTGCCCATTGCTCCATAAATAATCCGCCGCCATACGGTGGTCTGTCCATAACAGTATCCCATCGGGGAATGCCTGCCTGTATGTGCTTTTTATGTAATTCAGCTATTCTTGCCATATAATCGGGCTGAAAAAACTGATGATAACGCTTGTCGTATGATTTAAAAATATCAAAATGGCCACCGCAGAACAGGTGAAATTTTTTAGCGGTAATTCCCTGCAGATTTTTAATTGATGCAGTAATCCCCATCTGGTGCGATTTAAACTTGGCAATATTTATCAGGAAGGTATCTGGCGCATTCATGGGTGCCATAAATGCCACTTCCTTAAATACTGTTCCGTCAACTTTTTTGAAAATCAGATCGTCCTTTTCCATATTCCAGAAATCCTTTGACGAAAGGTCTCTCATATCAATATTATTTCTTTCCGCCAATTCAGTATATCCGTTAGCCTGCCACGATCCAGGAGTGGCACATTCTCTTAAATAAAATTCCTTCGGTCCCTTATTTTTAACTGAATTCAGATAACCATCAATAAAATTCAGATCGGTAGTGATACCCATGTTAGCTGTTGGATCTTTTTTATTAATACTATTGCTGGTCCAGTTAGGTTTGCAATTTATTTTAGTTGAATTAGGGAATCCATTACCCCTCGATGTTTTCACAAACATCTCATCAGCAAGTTGAAATGCAGCTTTATAGATTCCGCTCCGATCAGTTTTTTCTTTAACATCAGTAAGAAAAATAAAAACTGCTTCGGGGTGTGCCTTAATAAACGGGTGAAGGTCGAATCCATCAACTCCGGCAGAAGACGGAGCTGCCAAAGAATTATATCCTGGTGCAACAAGCCCCAAAATACCTGCTGCTGATGAAACCCTGATAAAATCGCGTCTTTTCATTATTTTATTTTATTAGTTTCTTTGAAACAAATAGAAATTTGTAATCTTACAACCTGATAAAAATAAACAATTAAATATTCGATTTGTTTTTACAAAACTTAAATTATGTTAAATATCATCTTTCCCCTCAGATGATTTAATTCAATTAACTATATATTTTACCCGCGCATGATTGTAATGACCATGTGCAGGTAAAATTGGTACTGTTTTAATTTAGCTTGACAGTGGCTGACCTTTTGGAACTCTTAATTGTCTGCGAGCGCCTTTTGATGCATGCCGTGCTGCTGTAAATTTGGCGGTTATATATTCGCCCATATAGATCTGACCAGACATCTTATCAACAGATACAGTACCGTAGAATAAAAATGGAACATTATCTGCAACCTGGCGTTCAGAACTGCTTAGTTTAATCTGATCTCCATCGATGATACCAGCCATATCGCGGGTTGTAAAATCTCCTTTGTGAGCACCCTGTATCCAATTGCCATCCTGCTTCTCAATAAAAAAAGTATGCCGGCTTTTGCTGCTGAAGAACTCGATATCGACATCCCATCGTCCTACTATGTTTGCTACCGGAGTTCCCATCTCCTTAGCTTTTGGATATGTCTGAGAAAGTATATTTACAATCCTGTCCGCAACAACTTTATCATTTCCCGGTTGCATCTGTCCGGATGAGATAGTAATGGAAGTATTCCCTGAATCATCTTTGTAGCTGCTATGGACAGCAATCCGTGGTTTATTGTTTGCCAGATCTTCAGACACATCCTGACCTGTTATATTAAATTTCTCAGCATCCCATGAAATGACAAGTGAAGGGCTGTGGTTTGAGAGACCTTCGGGTTCCCTGACAGTGCATTTCACTCCGGAAATTGTTGAAACCTGTTTAGAAATAGTATCCAGATAGGTGCGCCAGGTATTCATTTTTTCAACATGATCACGTTTTACCCATGTCTCAACTGCAGCCAGCATGCCCAACATTTCTTCCTTGCCAACCTTGTTGTCGCGACCAGGTCCATGATGTGGTGAACTGGCCTGCCAGGCTGACATGAGGATATCTTTCTTCCCCAGTAACAGGCCTGCACACTGAGGTCCGCAAATGGCTTTTCCTCCGCTGTAAGCTACAATTGTTGCTCCCCTCTGAAGGTGTGCGTTAGGTATTGTCAGGTCCTCGGCTGCCGCATCCACCAGGATGGGGATGTTTAATGGTTTAGCCATTTCTGCAATTGACTCTAAAGAAAATGGTTCACCCGGCAGTACCTCGTTGTTGGCCATTATGTAGATCATTGCTGTCCGTGAGTTCAGAGCCCTATTGAGTTCTTCCGGAGTATTAACCGTGATGATTTTCACACCGATGTTGCGTATCGCGTGGTCATAAGCATTTCGCGAACTAGCAGGAATAACGACCTCTGTCTTCTCAAAACCGGTAAGATCGGGAATGCGGACAAGTTTCTCGGGATTGCCACCGGTAACACATGCGGCAGTCACATGTTTCATTCCTGCCGCGCAACCGGCCGACACCATTCCCCATTCAGCTCCGGATATATCTGCCAGTCTGCGGCCAATACCAAATGCAAGCTCGTCATACTGAACAAAAAAACCAGATGCATCATGCATGGCTGCCACTACTTCAGGCCGTTCAAGGGAACCACCAATTATGGTGTATGTGCCAACGCAATTAATTACCGGCTCAACCCCAATAGACTGGTAAATATTTGGTCCGGTTTCTATTGGACCTCCGGGAGCACCCATAATAGATTCAAGGGGTAGTAAACTTCCCGCGAACGGTAAGATTGTCAAACTTTTAATTATGTCTCTGCGTTCCATAATGATTTTTTTTAATTTTAATTAATTCATTTATACAATTCAAATAATAAGTCTAAATATATCCAATACAATCCATCTGAATAAAGGCATCTGCAGGTGGCAGTCCTCCGGGAACAGCTACTGTTGTTCTGACCGGCGGATTTTTACCAAACCGTCCTTTATAGACTTCATTCATACCTTTATAATCGTCCATACTATCGAGGAAAACAGTTACCTTCAGGACTTTCTCCATTGAAGAACCTGCTTTAATAAGTTCTGTTTCCATGATTTTAAGTACATTATCGGTATGCACTTTGATATCTCCTTCAAGCCTTGCCCCTCTTCCGGAAATAAAAACAAGATTCCCAAATTTGGTTGAGGTGGAAAATAATGGTACATCCTCAAAATCGGTAACACCTATTACTTCCTTTTCAACTGAAGTATTGGTTCTTGCATTTGCTGCCAATCCAAGCCCTGTTATCCCTAATATTGAGGTTAATAGTTTTTTCAACACAGTTCTTCTTTGCGTTTTCATATCACGAAAATTTTATTAAAAATTTAATCCTCTATTTATTCGACCAATTCTGTGCTGCAATACCGTTTTGATCCCATACAATTTTTCCGGCACGAATGGTCAATTCAGCTTCAAGTCTTCGGTCACCGGTCATTTTATTACCGCCTGCATCAATAAAACCAAAGTTGCCTTTTCTTATACTCAATAAGGCAACATCTGCTTCAACACCCTCGCTCAGTTGCCCCAGGTCATCCCTTTTGATAGAATTAGCAGAATTCCAGGTAGCACGAAATATTATATCTTCAATATTCATCCCCATATTCAAATATTTAGACATAATATCGAGCATATTTTTCATTCCGGAATTCATGCTGAAACGGTGCAGATCAGAGCCAAAGGAATTGGGTAAAAGTCCTTGTTTCATCGCCGGCACTGCCACAGAGAAATGGAACATTCCACCACCATGCCCGACATCAAACCGGATTCCTTTTTTTTGAGCTTCTAATACATAAGGCCTGATCTTTCCCTGCTCATCGAGAATGCATGTTCTGTCAACTGCTGTACAAAATGAATGTGTATAAATATCTCCGGGCCTCATTCTGGCAAGGATTTCTTCCAAAGGATATAAGGGAAGATGACATTCTACAAAGAGTGGCACATTTGCTATCTTTCCTGCTTCAAGAGCTCTGTCAAAAGGAGCCCAGTCACTGCCACGATAATGGCCAATTTTCACTCCAACAAGTATTTCCGGATATTGCTGTATAACGAGAGATGTCATGTGCGAATCCATATCATTTATATCTTCTTCAGACGGAAAGCCGGTCATACCTGAACCTGCAATATTAAGAAAGGCCAGAACCCGTGTTTGAGACCTGTCAATAACCTGTTTCTTGAAAAGCGAAAAATTCCGCCAGCCGGATGTACCAGCATCCACAACTGTTGTAATGCCGGCCTTAAAAGTAAAATCATCAGGGGATAGGCTTGAAAACCCATCCGCGAAACCCGAATTGCTTCCGACAAAAACGTGGGTATGAATATCTATTAAACCGGGGGTAACATACATACCACTTGCATCAATTACCTTTTTGGCATTATTTGCAGGAATATCAGTGGCCACTTTTAAAATTTTTCCATCTGAAATGGCAACATCCATCCGGGAATCTATTTTATTTTTTGGATCAATTACATGACCGCCTTTTAATAAAATATCTATCTCCTGAGGCTGAGCAATAGCCGGAATGAAGAAAAGAAAGAAACCAAGCGCTAAAACAGCCTTAATGTTAGAAATCACACCTGTTGCCCGGTCTTTTATTAAGAAATGATTTTTTTGCATGATGCTCTCCATTTTATGATTCAATTAATATTTTTCAATAAAAATTTACCCGATGTTGTTTGCCGACTGACTGATCTTACTGAAGCTTATTATCCCACAAAGCTGCACCAATTCCATTCAGATTCCAAACGATTTTCCCGGCGCGGATCGTTAGCTCGGCTTCAAGTTTTTGTGTTCCTTTCATTTTTTTTCCACGCACATCAAGAAATCCGAATTCACCTTTTCTCAAACTTAAAACTGCAACATCAGCCACCGTTCCAACACTTAAATTACCCAAATCGGGCCTTTTAATGACATTTGCCGGATTCCATGTAGCGCGTAAGATAACGTCCTGAACAGACAAACCCATTGCCAGAAACTTTGACAACAGGTTGGTCATATCCTTCATCCCGCTATTCATACTCCCGATATGCAGGTCGGAGCTTATGACATCAGCAACAAATCCCTGTTGTATGGAAGGGATTGCCTGGCTCCAATGAAAAGCGCCACCACCATGGCCTACATCGAATATTATCCCTCTTTTTTGTGCTTCAAAAATAAATGGTTTAACCTTACCATTTTCATCAACCGGAACTTCCCGGTCATTAGGTGCATTTGCATAAGTGTGCGTCCATATATCGCCCGGACGAAGGTGCTTCATAAACAGCTCTTCGATAGACAGGGGAGGATGATGTTCCCCAAGGTCAACCATAACAGGTACATTGGCCAACTTACCTGCTTCAACGGCAAGATCTATCTGGGTAAAATCAGCACCCCAGTAATGAGCCGATTTAATGCCTACCAGTATATCCGGGAATAACCGATTTATCATATAGGCTGCCATAACGGGATTCATATCTGTTACATCCTGTTCTTCAAACCTTCCTAACATTCCAACACCTGCAATATTCAGGAAAGCCAACACTCTTGTCTGAGATCTGTCAATAGTTTGTTCTTTAAAAACACGAAAGTTTCTCCATCCTGAAGAACCTGCATCAACCACTGTAGTCACACCGGCCCGGAATGTGAACCCATCGGGAGGCAGTGCATCCCATCCATCGGCAATATATGAACCGGGGTTTGTACCATGAAAAGCATGAACATGCATATCAATAAGCCCGGGTGTTACATACATGCCACTAACATCAATTACCTTTTTGACACTTTTTACAGGGATGTCAGGAGCTACCTGAAATATTTTGCCATCAACAATGGCTACATCCATTTGGGAATCTATTTTATTTTTTGGATCAATTACATGACCACCTTTTAATAAAATATCGATTTCCTGAGCCTCTGTAATCTGAAAGGGAACAATGAAAACTAAGAAAAACAGTACTAATGCATGCACAGACACTGAAGTACGTTTTCTGTTTTTAAGTAATATCATATTTTTTAATTAGTTAATTTTATATTCATGTAGTACGGCCAATACCGGATGAGATTCTTAACCCGCGAAGGCTAGTAAATGTACAAATTTTAATGAACAGCCAATTCATAATAAACTGTAAATATTTTTTCATAGAGAAAATGGAAGATTGAAATCTGAAATAAAGTAAAAACTATTCAGGCGGATTTTATATTTTTACTGCCAATAATAATCCGGAAATTGACATGAAAAAAGAAAACATTTACCGTTACCCTTACATAGCAGTCGGTTCTTTAGTGTTTGCAGCGCTGATTGGCCTCGGCTATAACAACATTCTTAACATACGATCCAATGAAATAGGGATTCCGGCAAAAACTTTTTTTGCCGCTATTATAGACAATGCCAATAATAAATGGTTCCTGACTGAATTGGGAATAATAAGTTTCAACGGGGAGAAATGGACACTGCATAATGAGAACAATAAGGTTGCATTAAAGGATATGAAGGATTTTGCATACGCGGTTAATACTGATGGGCCAGAGCTTTGGATTGCCTCACCCAATGGAGCAACAGTTGCCAGACTACCAATTAATGCAGGAAGCGATGCAACTACTTACCATACTGAAAACGCTGCAATTCTGAGTAATAATGTGGTTAAGGTAACCATCGGAAAGAGTCCCTTGCGCTGGTTTGGAACAGATAAAGGAGTATCTGCCTTCAGTGGCAATAATTGGCTCACCCCTTCTTATGAAGAAATGTATCCCGGGATGATATTTGAGGAATATCCAATAACCTCTATGGCTACTAATCGCGATGGGGATTCACTCTATGTAGGGACCAGGGGCGCCGGTGTTGCAAGAGTTTTCCGGAATGAAGTAGATGGTATTTCAGGAGCATCCGTTTATGCACAATGGGGACCTATAATTTTGCCATCCGACAACATCTGCAGCATCTATATCGCCTCTGATGGCGCTAAATGGTTTGGCACAGACAAGGGTATTGCAAAGCATATTGGAAATAACACACTTGAAAACTGGACTGTTTTTACTACCGATGATGGCCTCGTAGATAACTTCGTTCAGGCAATTACTGCTGACAAGAAAGGGAATTTTTGGTTCGGAACGAGAGGTGGCGTATCTGTTTTTAATGGTTCTGAATGGACCTCCTATACTACAGATAATGGGCTGAACAGCAATAATATACTTTGCTTAGCTGTTGACAGGGATGGCGTTGTTTGGATCGGCACGGATGATGGCGTAACCTGTTACAATGACGGGGAATTTATCAGCTACAAATAATACCTGGTTTTCTCCCTCTTTGGCAAATATGACACTAACTGATTACTACGAAATACTTGGTCTGCCTGTCAACTCATCAGTTGAAGATATAAAAAAAGCATACAGGAATAAAGCACGTCTCTACCACCCCGATATTAATCCATCTCCTGATGCTAAAGACCTGTTTATCAACATAACCGAAGCATACGAATTTCTTATAACCAATCATGAGAAAATTCAAACCGATGACAAGGCATATCAACAGGCAATGGAGGACTGGAGAAAATACAGGCAGTACCGTTCGCGTAAACGCGCCACAGGATATTCCCGGACATCTTACGGGACATTTAAAAATACCGGTTTTTACAAAACCACAAGGATTTTTAACGGTACAACAATCATTCTCAGTTTTGTGACCTCAATCCTGGTTCTTGCTTTTGCTGTTTATGGATATATCTACAGATTGAGAAACCCTATACCGCGTCTGGAAAAACCATCAGTTTTTACTTTAATTCTGCTTTTGTCACCAGGGATCATCTTTTTCGTGATATCCTTTATTTATCTTAAAGCTTATCTGGAGCCTTCAAAAAAAAATAAAAAGACAGCTTAGTTGTCTGGTATGTTTTTTGTCTGATTATCGCAAAATAACGCGGACTCAACATAATCGGAATATTCTTAATTCAATTTCAGCTGAATGAAGCAGATTTGCTGATAACAGACCCTGAACATGATTTTGCAAAGGTCAGTTGATCTTAATAAAATTGACGGGGACGCCAAGAATAGTAGCAAAATATTCTCCCCGTTCAAGAATATCATCATCACCTTCTTCATAAAACCAGTTGAAAATATATTTCTTATGTTTTAGCGTGACGTAAGTAATCTTCTGCAACAGATGGACAAATACTTTCGCACTGGCGCTGTTAAAATACTCAAGATTAAAATCGACAATTGTAACTTCGGCCGGGTTTACAATATATGTGCTTATCCAATCCTCAACCGGCGTGTAAAAATCAATTACATTCTCATGAATTGATCGCCCTTTGATTTTAATTCTGCCTTCAGAATTTAAAACAACCTCCGGCGTATTTTTAGTCCGTGAAATCCTCAACTCCTCCATCTCAAATAATTTGTTACCAATTTACTAAATTAAAATGGAAAAACAGCTATAATTAATTTTATCACGCAAAAAATGGATCATAAAAATTACTGATTGAGATATGCCTTTCATTAAAATGATTAAAACCTCGCTAAAGGAGTTACATGATGACCTGAAAATTCACCCCTGAGATATTTGTAATATCCGGTTATTCCAATCATGGCAGCGTTATCTGTAGTGTAGCTGAATTCAGGAATAAACAGGTTCCATTTTCTCTTTTCAGCTTCTTCTTTCATTTCAATTCTCAGACCTGAATTCGCCGAGACGCCACCTGCAATCCCAAGCTCACTGATTCCTGTTTGTATTGATGCTTTTACCATTTTACCGATAAGAATATTAACAATCACATGCTGAAGAGAGGCGCACAGGTCAGCTTTATTGTTTTCAATGAAATCGGGATCTTCCTTTACCTTTTCTCTGAGAAAATAGAGAAAACTAGTTTTTAATCCGCTGAAACTGAAATCAAGTCCTTTTACAAACGGTTTTGCAAAGTTGAAAGCGCTCTTTTTGCCCTCACGGGCCAGCTTATCTATCAATGGGCCGGCAGGATATGAAAAGCCCATAACTTTTCCGCATTTATCAAAAGCCTCACCGGCCGCATCATCAATAGTATTACCTATTACCTCCATCTCAAGATGACTTTTCATTACAATAATCCTTGTATGGCCACCCGATACCAGTAAACATAAGAAGGGAAATGAGGGTAATCTTGTCTCACTGTCTTTTGTAAGTATGAAGTGCGTCATAACATGAGCCTGAAGATGATTTACTTCTATTAAAGGTATATTTCGCCCAAGAGCAAAACCTTTTGCAAAAGAGGTTCCAACAAGGAGCGAACCAAGAAGACCAGGTCCACGGGTAAAAGCAACAGCATTAATATCTTCTGCTTTTATTCCGGCCTTAATTATCGCCTCATGAGTAACAGGCACAATATTTACCTGGTGAGCTCTTGAGGCAAGTTCCGGGACAACCCCTCCATAAGTCATGTGAATATCCTGATTAGCAATAAGATTCGAAAGAACGTAACCATCCCTGATGACCGCGACGGAGGTGTCATCGCATGAAGATTCTATTGCTAATATGGTTACTGCCATGAATACTTTGATTTTTGGTATATTTTCGGTTATTTTGATTATTGATTTTTTTACGCGTTTGAATGGCTAAATTTATTAAAAAATCATTTAAATATTTTATTATTATTGTCGGGGTCATTATTATGATCCCAACTGTCCTTTATCTTGTTTTACAAATCTCAGAAGTCCAGACTTTTCTTGTAAAAAGGATTACAAATTACTTTTCGAACGAAATTAAATCCACAATATCTGTTGGCAGAATTGAGTATAAATTTTTTAATAAATTGTCTGTTAATGATATACTAATAAAAGATAAAAATAATGATACTCTTATATATTCTCAAAAAGTTATAGCCGGTTTCAGAAAAATTGATTTAAAAAATAAATCTGTCAGGCTTGGAAGAGTAATTCTGACTAAACCTGTTATTGCATTTATTACTGATTCTTCAGGTTTGATGAACATTAACCGGTATTTGGATATGCTCAAAAATCCTGCAGACACAACACCAAAAGCTAAAAGCTCATTTGCAATTGACCAGATCGATATCAGCAATGCAAGTTTTTCTCTTATAAACCATTCCAGTCTCAGGAGTACAACTAAAATAGATTTTAACAACCTGAATCTTACAGCTATAAATGGAATTATTGAAGACTTTAAAACAAAAAATGACACAATCTCCTTTAACATCAATAACCTGAGTTTTAAAGAATCGAGTGGTTTTTCAGTTAGAAAGATGAGCAGCGCTGTGAAGTTCTCAAAGCAAAACATCTTTCTTGGTTCTGTCTTTTTGAATTGCGACAGCAGCATTATTAATATTCCAAAATTGGCGATAACTGCCGATTCATCAGCATCTTTTAAAAGATTCGCACAAGAGGTAAAACTTGACATCCTTCTTGAAAAATCTCTCATAAATACTTCAGATATACAATACTTTATACCTTTTGCAAATGGGGTAAATGAGTCTGTTTGGTTATCAGGAAAGGTTTTAGGTACTGTGTCGGAATTGAGGGGTCGTAATATTGAGTTATCTTACAGGGACTATACATATCTTAACTGTGACTTTGATTTCTCAGGTCTTCCCAAAATTGAAAATGCATTCATATATATCGGTGTTAACAGCCTTAAAACTAATGCAAAAGATATTGAAAAGATCAAACTATCCGAAAAAGGAACTATTATTGTCCCGGATGTCCTGTACAAACTGGGGAATATCTCATTTGATGGCAGCTTCACAGGCTTTATTACAGATTTTGTAACATACGGAGAGATAAGAACTAATCTTGGGAATATTCGTACTGACATATCACTACGGCCTGAAGAATCTAAAAAATACAGGATAAACGGGCTTATCACAGGAAATGAAATTGATTTAGGAGAAATAACAGGCAAAACTGAATTGCTGGGAAAACTCAGCCTTAAGACTAATATTAACGGATATGCTTACACATTTAAGAAATTTGCTGCAAATCTGACAGGTAAAATAGACAGCATTGAAATAAACAATTATAAATACCGTAATGTTTCGCTGAATGGATTTTTTACTGAGAAGACCTGGGATGGAAGTGTAAACATCGTTGACAAGAATATTAAACTTGACCTTCTGGGAATGTTCAATTTCAAAAACAAGTTGCCTGAATTTGATTTCACATTGAACCTTGCCAAAGCTAACCTTTATAAACTGAATTTTGTCAGGCTCGACACATCAGCGTCACTATCAGTTCTCCTTACCTCTAACTTTAAAGGCAACAGTATTGATAACCTTGATGGGGAAATAAAACTTCTTAATTCAACCTTTAGAAAATTTAACAATAACCTTGAGTTATATGATTTTTCGATCATTACCTATAAAGACAATAACAAACCTGTATTAAGTCTCCGCACCGATTTTGCTGATGCTGATATCAGGGGTTATTACAATTTTGCAGGTTTGGGCAGCCTTATTAAATCAACCCTTTCAAAACTCATGCCTTCTCAATTTCCCATGCCGGTAAAACGCGATGAACTGAAAAAAAACAATTTTACTTTTGATGTTAACTTTAAAAACACTGATAAAATTAATAATTTCTTCAGGACAGGATTATTATTATCAGATAAAAGCTCTATCAGTGGGGCTGTTTTTACAGACAGCATAATACATATTGGAGGAAATGCAAAATTACTGACTATTAAGAAAAATGTTTTCAAAGATTTTTCTTTTGATGCAAATATCTCAGGATCTGAATTATCAGTTGATATTAACAACTCATCTCTTTACCTGATGACACAATCTGAGCTTAAAGGATTTTCTGTCAGGCTCAAAGCAAAACCCGATAATTTCATCTTTACTGTTGATTGGGATAATAATGATAAAATTCTTAACAAGGGAAATTTTATTGCAAGAGGCAAAGTTGAAAAGAATATAACCGGAAAAGGGAATGCTATTATGACGATTAATATTGATTCCTCTGATATCTATTTAAGAAATAACCGCTGGAAGTTCAGTCAATCATCAATGCTGATCGACTCAAATGCAGTAAATATCAATAAATTATATATTAGTAATAACGACAATTATTACCTTATTAATGGTTCAGTTTCAGAAGATCCTGCAGATACATTGCATCTGGAATTTAAGGGAATAGATATTGCGCCCCTTAATTATCTTGGAAATCAGAAAAGCTATAATGATCCAAATGCTATCTCCCTGAATTTTAAAGGTCGTCTTAATGGAAAAATCCTTATGACCAATGTTTACAGGAATCTGTTACTTGAAGGTAACATTACCGTGAATAATTTTTCTCTGCTTGGAAGTGAGTTTGGAGACATATCGATCGTTTCAGCTTTTGACGTGGCCAAAAAAGTTGTCAATATCAATGCAAACAATAACCTCCATGGAGTAAAAATGATTGACATTACAGGATATTATGATCCTGAGTCAAAAAAAGCAGATATGGCTATCAAAACCACAAAGCTGCCAATAGATGCTCTTAATCCATTACTTAAAGCATTTGCTTCTGACATAAAAGGATTGGCATCAGGTAATTTGAATTTTTCAGGAGAAACAAACAATATTGTTCTTAAGGGAGCCATCTTGGCAGAAAATGCTTCGATGAAGATTGATTTTCTTCAGACAAGATACAAAATGAACGACACAATAAGGTTCGATAAGAACAGGATTAAGTTCAATAATGTAAGACTGTACGATGAAAAAGGAAATAGCGCTGTTCTCTCCGGTTCAGTTAATCATAAAAACTTCCATGATTACAGCGCTGACATCATGGTTAACATGAATTCAGGCGAATGTCTGGTGCTTAATACGAAATCTAAAGATAATGAAATGTTTTATGGTACTGCTTATGCATCGGGAGTGACAACAATAAAAAGTGGGCCAAATTCTCTATCATTCGATATTTCAGCTAAAACAGGAAAAAACACTAAATTTATTGTTCCTCTGAATAAGGGTCTGTCTGTTTCTGAATATTCCTTCATCTCCTTTGTTGACTCTAAAACGCTCAAAAAGGAAGTACCCGGAATTGAAGGTATTAGTTCTATTCCTGCTCCTGCAAAGAAAATGGGAATGGATATGAACTTTGATCTTGAAATTAACCCCGATGCTGAGGTGCAACTTATCTTCGATTCAAAAGTAGGTGACGTTATGAAAGGTCACGGATCAGGTAATCTTAATGTCAATCTAAACAAAACCGGGGATTTCAAAATGTCAGGTGATTATATTATTGAAGAAGGGGATTACCTTTTTACTCTCGGCAATATTTTAAATAAATCGTTCAGCGTGGAAAATGGAGGGAAAATATTGTTTAATGGAGACCTCGACAATGCAGGAATTGACATTAAAGCCATTTACAAGTTGAAAGCCTCTCTATCTGATATCCTTGGGGATGAAAGATTCAGTGAAAGAATACCTGTTGAGTGTCAGCTTAGTCTTACCGGGAAGCTGTTCAATCCGGTAGTAGGATTCAACATTTATCTGCCGGCTGCCGATGAAGAGACCAGAACATACCTTAGAAATGCTATCTCAACGGAAGAGGAATTAAGCCGTCAGTTTCTTTACCTTCTTGTAATGAATAGTTTTTATGCCGATCAATCTTATGGATCGGCATCAGGTTCAACAACAACAACCGGAACATCAGCAATGGCTGTTACAACAACTGAAATGTTATCGAACCAGCTAAGTAACTGGTTATCACAGATCAGTAATGATTTTGATATCGGATTCGTTTATCGTCCGGGAAGTGGAAATAAAGATATAAATCCACAGGAGGTTCAGGTTGCTTTGTCAACTCAATTGCTGAACAATAAGGTAGTAATTAATGGTAACTTTGATGTAAGAGGCACAGGCAATGCTAACACTAATCAGATTACCGGAGATTTTGACGCTGAATATAGAATCACAGACAGGATCAGGTTCAAAGTCTTTAACAGGTTTAACAATCCATATACAGGGAAGGGTGTTGGTGTTCCATATACTCAGGGAATCGGGATATTCTTTAAACAGGATTTTGACAGGTTTTCTGATTTATTGGGGAAAAAAGTCAATTCTGAAATGAAGAAGGAGGATGAAACTGCGATTAAGAAAAAATAATTTTTGCCACAATTAAGTTTTATCGTGATTCCAGATCACTAGTGTCCGATTAATACAAGCTGATTTTCAGCTGTTTATCATATAGTTCTTTGGCATCTTTGTAATCTTGGTT
>JBAXXU010000025.1:0-45713 GCA_037127735.1 Bacteroidota bacterium | reverse complement strand
TTCGTAAACAAAATTGTTAATAACACCTGATTTTTACAAACTGATTGGTAACAATATTTGTTGTAAATGATTATAATCGTAACTCTTGGCAAGTGTCATGAGGTGTTGTGCAAGTTCTGAATATACAGGATCAATACTGTTAATGAGTTTCATTAGTTGGTCAAAATCGGCAACTGAAACGGCATATGACATTTCTAATACCAGGCTATCAGTTAATTTTGCAATATTTTCAGTAATTGCCTCTTCGTCATTAATATATTTAGTATGTGATAAAGGTTTTTCATCCTCATAAATGTATTTAAGATCAAGTACTTTTCCTATTAAATTAAACAAATCGTTTTCTCTAAAAGGCTTGCGGAGATAACCTTGCATATCAAGCGATTTTATTTCTTTTCTTTCCTCTTCAAAAGCGCTTGCTGTCAGTGCAATAATAGGTGTTAGTTTTCCTTCTTCTGTTAATTTAATACGGCGGGTTGCTTCATAACCATCCATCACTGGCATGCGCATATCCATCAGAATAAGGTCTGGCTTACACTCCTCAAATTTAGTAATCGCATCTTCTCCATTAACCGCCTCAATCGTTTCAAAACCTACCAGTTTAAGAAGATTTACTGCCACTTGCAGATTCTCTTTTTTATCATCTACAACCAATACGCGACAAGCCTCTTTACCTTTATCTATGGAGATAACTCGTTTTGGTATATTCGTCTCAACGATTTCTTTCCCCCCTTTTTTTATTTTAACATTAAATGTAAATACCGACCCTTTCCCAACCTGGCTTGATACAGTAATATCGCCACCCATTAAAATGGCTAATTCACGGCTGAGAACAAGGCCCAAACCTGTGCCACTGCCTTTATTCATCCCGGAACTTGTTTGCACGAAGTGTTTAAAGAGGTTGTTTATTTCGTTTTCCGGGATACCCGGGCCTGAATCCTCTACTTCTACTATCAGTTTGTATGTATCCTCATTGTCTTTATCAATACGGGCACGCACTGCAACGCCACCTTCGTCGGTGAATTTTATTGCATTCCCGATTAAATTGATAAATATCTGACGTAGTTTATTTTCATCAACAAGCACATAGCTATGAAGATTATCGGCGATTTCAAAAATAAATTGAAGATGTTTAGCCTGGGCTTGTTCTTTAAAAATCAGGTGAATGTCAGAAAACAGAGAATGAAAATCAACATTAGTCAGATTTAACACTGCCCTGCCGGCTTCTACTTTCGACAGTTCAAGAATGTCATTAATAAGCGCCAGAAGATGTTCTCCGGCACGTATAATGGAAATAATGTAATCTTTTTGTGAATCTGTTATCTGAGGATCGCGGTTCATAAGTTGTGAAAATCCAATAATCGCGTTCAATGGCGTTCTGATCTCGTGCGACATGTTTGCCAGAAATGTACTCTTTGCCTTGTTTGCCATTTCAGCTTGTTCAGCCATTTCTCTGGCCTTGGCTTTGGCTTCTTCAGCTTTAGTCAGCGCGCTGTCTAACTCAATGTTTTTTAGTTCTATCTGATCGGTATAACTTTTAAGATTTTCTTCTGCCTCTTTGCGTTCGGTGATGTCGCGGAAATACCACACTCTGCCATAATAATTTTTATCATCACCAAACATGGGAGCTGAGTAACGGTCAAAAAACCTGCCGTCTTTCAGAGTGATCTCATCGCTGCATTTTTCATCCCTCACTTTGTATAAGTAATTCACCTTGCTGATGAATTCTTCGGGGTCAACAAGTTTATCCATTACCGACCTTAGCGCACGCTCATCGGATTTTGATTCTATTATATCAGGAGGAATACCCCACATGTCAATAAAATGCTGATTGAAGGATGTTATTTTTCCCTTTTCATCCACTATAAGTATTCCATCGATGGTTGTCTCCTGCTGCGAGCGGAGGATGATATTGCCGAATACCAGAGCTTCCTTCGCGATATCACTCAGACTCTTTTCCTTTCTTAGCTTTATATTTTTGTTTAGAATTATGTAAGACAAAATCACCAGCAAGAGCAAAAAGGCCACAATAACAGCAGCTTGTAAAGTTTTAGATGATGCTTCAATGTTCCATTTATCAGCAGGATAATCCATTCCGAAAACCGCTATTACTTTCCCTGTTTTAAAATCAATCATCGGCACCTGGATACTGACCCAGGTTCCCCAACGGTCAGTTGTCGGCTTTGTGATTATAGCTTTTTGATCATCGAATATTTTCTTATCTTCATAGTTGGCTTCAGTGTACTCCTGTCCGGGCGGAGAATAGTCCTTTGAATCAACAGGTTCTGAATCGGCCATAAAATAGATTTTATCTTCTCTCAGAGCATATATGTAAACAAAACGAACTTCATCCTGAACAGATCTTATTTCTAAAAGTCTTTTTTTTATACTTTCATAAGCTACTGTTCCCGTATCCTCCGGCACTCCGCGTAGCTTCTTAACCATTTCTCCATCTAAAGCTGTTTCTGCAGTTTCAGCTGTTTTTAGCGCTTGTTTTGAAGTTTCATTCATACATGTAACCCAGGTGTACCGGATATACATAGCGCCTATAATTGTAATTGACAGGAATACCAGGGTTGCTATTATTAATTCTTTTCTGGTTAAATTGTTTCTACTCATATTAACAAATCCTTTTTCCACAACCAAACTATTTCAATGATCGCAACCGGAACCGATTATTTCAGCCTCAGAAGAAAACCGACTAAGTGATGTTAATTTAGATTTATTTTTAACGAAGGTACTATTTATTATTGAATATCAGGGATTAATATTAATTCAGGTTTATTCTTGTAATAAATTTTTGATAATCCACAACTCAACTTCCCGGATTTGATATTAACCCATCCTCTGGCCGTTTCCGTACTTTTTACCTCACCACTTCACTTCCCCGGGCGGGATATCATTAGAAGTAAGAATGAAGAACATTCGAATGTTGAATTAAGTAGAGACGTTGCATGCAACGTCTCTACAATCCCCGTGTTTTTACCCCCTAACCCCCCAAGGGGGGATTTAAGAACACCCCCTTTAGGGGGCATAGCCGTCAACCTAAGAGTAGTATTGTAAATACAGAGATCAGAAAAAGTTTCCCCTCCTTTTGAAGGAGGGGTGGCCGGGACAATTGATTATATGATTGTTACAGATTTATTTCCCGGTCGGGGTGGTTGATTCATTCCATTCTTCTAACCTTTGTAATTGTGAAAAACAACAACCTCATTAATAGAAAAAGTATTAAAACTTTCAGATCATCTCCTTTGCTAAGCGAAGTTTGAAACTTCGCTTTAGATTCCATGAAGTCTCAGACTTCATTTCAACTATGACGAAGTCGGAGACTTCGCCAAGCCGGAGAATCAACCACCCAGGCCGGGACCAGCCTTTGCAATATATTGATTATCATAGTACTCCGGCCACCCCTCCTTCAAAAGGAGGGAGAATATTATTGTCCTCAATTTTACCATAATAATCCGATTGCCTTTCAAGATCCTTCATGTGATCCATTTTCAGACTCCTTTGGTTGACGGCTATAGAGCAAGGGGGATGAGGTGAATTGACCAGAGAATAGATATTCAGATCATCTTTTCTATTCCTTAATATTGTTATTCAGCCCGTCAGATTTCCTGATAAACATTTTTTTTTTTACTTTGCACCTTGTTTACTACAGTCAGATGAATTAATTAAAGAATGATGGTTTATGTGAGTAACGAATTAATTGGTTTTCTTTTTAGAGCTTATGTAATTGTCTTATTTTCAGGAATAATAGCCATTATCTTTGTTCCTGTAAGAATTAAACCGGTTATAAGTATCATTTCTGTTTTTCTGGTTGCTTTAATAACGAGTTTTCTATCTATTGAAGGTTTTAAAACCGGGGGTATCGAATTCCTGATTAACGGGGGATCATTTTTTGGCGAAATTCCATTAAGAATTGATGCCCTGTCAGCATGGTTTATCCTGATCGTCAATTTCACCTCCGTCACGGGTGTACTTTATGGTGCAGGTTATCTGAAATCATCAGATATTCAATCGCCAATCATCACTTTCCACTGGATATTATATATTGTATTTCATTCCTCAATGCTTATTGTAAGCATGGTCCAGCATAGTATTGCCTTTATTGTTTCCTGGGAAATAATGTCGTTATCATCATTATTTTTGGTTTTATTTGACTATACAAATCCCAAGGTTCTTAAGGCCGGAATTAATTATCTTGTTCAGATGCATATTAGTGTTATTTTTTTAACAGTAGCTTTTATCTCGGTATATTTCAAAACAGGCACGTTCGATTTTAAAGGTATAAGTACATTTTTCGGTTCAAATGTTAATATATGGTTATTCCTGATCTTCTTTGCCGGATTTGGGTTGAAGGCAGGATTTCTTGGCCTTCATACATGGTTGCCACAAGCTCATCCTGCTGCTCCGTCGCATATTTCAGGAGTAATGTCAGGAGTAATTGTTAAGATGGGCATTTATGGTATTTTCAGGATAATATCTTGTTTAAAAGCAGATTTTCTGATTCTGGGCGAGATAATTTTATCACTGTCTTTATTAACAGGTCTGTTTGGTATTATGAATGCCGCAGTACACAGGGATTTCAAGAAAATGCTTGCTTATTGTACAATTGAGAATATTGGTATTATTGGCATCGGTATCGGACTTGGCCTTATCGGTATCGAAAAGGGGCAGAGTATGCTTACCTTTTTTGGTTTTGGCGGTGCATTATTACATGTGCTCAACCATTCGTTATTTAAATCGTTACTCTTTTTTTCTGCCGGATCAGTCTATCGTCAGACACATACCCGCGATATGGACAAGTTAGGTGGACTTATTAAAACGATGCCAAAAACTGCTGTTCTGTTTCTTTCGGGTGCAATAGCTATAGGAGGTATTCCTCCTTTTAACGGATTTATTTCTGAGTTCCTGATTTATTGCGGGATACTTAAAGGAATTAATTCGGCCGGTATTGCCCAGATAACTTTAATGGTACTTGCTCTTGCCGGTATGAGCATTATAGGGGGGATTTCAATACTTACCTTTACCAAAACCTTCGGGACAATATTTTTAGGATCTCCGCGGAAGAAGATGAAACATGAACCGAATGAAGTTTCCCGGTTGATGCTTTTGCCTCAGTACCTTATTATTGCAGGCATGGTATCCATTGCTTTTTTCCCGGGATATTTTGTCAACCTGGTTAGAACAGCGCTTAATGTGAACACATTTCCAAACATTGGATTTAATATAATAGATTTGAGTGGTTATCTGGTAATTATGAAGAACATCAGTCTGGCCTCACTACTGTTCCTTGAGGTTATTGGTTTTGTCTTTATTATCAGGTATGTTTTGACTCGGGAAACCCGGGAAAGCTATTCTTCAACCTGGGGATGTGGATATCCTTCACCAAATGCACGAATGCAATATACTGGCAAGTCATTTTCCAAATCATTCGGAAAACTTCTGAATTTTATGCTGATTGAAAAAAAAGGGTATAAAGAAATTGAGAGAATTGAAACATTTCCTGTTTCAAGAAAATATAGTTCATTTTACCTCGATTTTATTGAAAACAAAATAGTTGACCCGGTGATTCTTTTGATCACACGATTTATTAATTTGTTTCAGTTTATTCAGAATGGTAAGATACAGGCTTATGTAATATACGGAATCGTCTTCATCCTGACAATATTTATTGGAACAGTCTTAAATTTATGGCATTGATTAATATTTTAATAATCATAGTATTATCAGCCGTTGTCGCTATTCTGCCGGTAAACGCGAAGGGCAAAGGGATAATTACAGTATCAACTGTAATCGTGGTTGCGTTGATCAGCAGTTTTTTTGCTATTAAAGCCCTCATGGGAAACAGCTATGAAATTGTTTTATCGGGAACCATACTTTTTGGAAGTGTTCCGGTCAGAATTGATGCCCTTTCTGCCTGGTTTATCCTGACAATTAATTTTACAATTATAACAGGAGCCGTTTATGGTTTTAATTATATGAAGAAGTACAGGGAGAGGACAAGTGATATTACCATGCATTGTATTGCTTTCTTATTTGTTCAGATTGCATTACTGGGAATCTGTTCGGTTCAGAATGGATTTATCTTTTTACTATTATGGGAATTAATGGCAATATCAGTTTTTATTCTTGTAATATTTGAACATGAAAAACCGGAGACCATCAAAGCCGGTACCAATTATATAGTACAGTCTCATGTAAGCATTGTTTTCATCATGGTTGGTTTTATCTATGTGGCATATAAAACCGGCAGCTATAGTTTCGAAGCAATTGCTGAATTCTCCGGTCGGCAGTCCACATTGGCAGGGACAGCGCTCTTTCTTTGTTTTTTTATCGGTTTCGCGATCAAAGCCGGTTTTGTACCTTTTCACACCTGGCTGCCTTATGCTCATCCTGCTGCTCCATCGCATGTGTCGGGAATTATGTCGGGAGTCGTTATTAAAATCGGAATATATGGTATTCTCAGAATGTTGCTGTTAATAAAAACAGACTATAACACGATAGGTTATATTATCCTGTTTATCTCCATTTTCACGGGGATATATGGTGTTATGCTGGCTACTATTCAACATAATCTGAAAAAACTGCTGGCATATCATAGTATCGAAAACATCGGCATTATAGGTATTGGAATAGGATTAGGTTGCATAGGGTTAGGTTCAGCCAATAAATGGGTGGCAATACTCGGTTTTTCAGGAGCGCTTCTTCATACTCTTAATCACTCATTGTTCAAATCATTATTATTTTACTGTGCCGGCAATGTTTATCAGGCTGCCCACACTGTCAATATTGAACGCCTCGGTGGGCTGATTAAAAAAATGCCGCGAACATCAATATTATTTCTGGTGGCCGCGATTGCTATTTGCGGACTTCCCCCTCTTAATGGTTTTATCTCAGAATTTCTGATATTTGGCGGATTATATAACTGGCTTTATAGCGCTAATCTTATTTCACTGATAGCAATTGTGTTTGCTTTGGGCGGATTGGTATTGATTGGAGGTTTGGCGCTGTTATGTTTTACAAAAGCTTTCAGCATAGTATTTCTCGGGAATCCGCGTAATGTATCGTTGGAAGAAATCCATGAAACAGGTTTCCGGCAATTGTTTCCAATGTATATGACTGTCTCATTAATGATAATTATAGGTTTGTTCCCATCATTTTTTATTGATACATTACAACGGCCGGTTAACCTTTTTACGCGTAATATTGACTTTAATCTGAATTTTATCAAGGTTGGTACCATTGATTCACTTAAAATCATAAATTGGTTATTCTTAGCTCTTGTCGTATTTGTTATCGCGGTAATCAGATTAAGAAAATATGTAACCAGGGAAAAGATTATTGAAAAGGGTGCTACCTGGGGTTGTGGATATGCTCCGGTAAATAGTAAACTTCAATATACTGCCGGTTCGTATGTAAGAAGTTACTCAAAGCTTGCCAAGCCGCTGTTAGAAATTGAAAAGAAGGGAATAGAGATAATTGAAGTTTTTCCCTCTGAAAAACGATATGAAACAGATCCTTATGATAAGATAGAGCATATATTTATTGATAAACCGTTGAAATTATTAACAAAAATAACCGATCTTTTCCTGTTTCTTCAGAATGGCCGGTTACAGAGGTATATTTTGTACGGTATTGTTTTTATCACCGCGGTAATTTGTCTGCCGCTGATTATTGATAAGATTTTAGCAATTCTTCATTTCTTAAATAATTTGTAAAATGCTAAGTTTATTGTTAATTCTGTTTTGCAGCATCTTTTTTACAGGGATAATTTTGCGAACCAAAAGCATCACTTCCGGGAGAAAGGGACCGGGCATCATGCAGCCTGTTAAAGATGTGATCAGATTATTCAGGAAAGGCGCTGTTTACAGTGAAACAACAAGTATTATTTTCCGTGTTGCGCCGGTAATTTATTATTCGTCAGTACTTATGGCTTGCATGGTCATACCTTTTGGTTCATACAGGGGGATAGTCAGTTTTGACGGTGATTTTATCTTTTTCGCGTATATCCTCGCTCTCGGTAAATTTTTCAGCATCATTTCTGCTATGGATACCGGAAGCAGTTTTGAAGGAATGGGGGCAAGCCGCGAAGCATTATACTCGATGTTTGCAGAACCTGCCTTTTTCATTCTGATTGGTTCATTTGCCTTATTAACAGGAAATACCTCATTTTATAATATCTTTTCAACATTACATCTCGGATCATCTATAACTTATACTCTTGGTGGACTTGCTGCATTTGTCCTTCTTATGATTGCCATGATCGAAAACAGCAGGATGCCGGTAGATGATCCTAAAACCCATCTTGAATTAACTATGATCCACGAAGTAATGATACTTGACAACAGCGGATTTGACCTTGGCTTAATACTTTCCGCGGGTTATCTTAAATTCGCCATGTATGGGGCTATCATTGCTGATTTCTTTATTGGCGGATTATCTTTATCGTGGGCTCTTCCCCTGTTCCTCGCTATTCAGGTATTGTTTGCAGTTGTTATTGGAATTATCGAATCATTCATGGCCAGGTTCAGGATGAGCCATAATCCTCAATTTATTTTAGCTCTTTCGTCAGTCAGCTTTTTAATCTTTCTGGGTGTGTTACTCGTATTGGAAAAATTTGTATAAAACCTTTGAAAAATGACAAATGTTTTATTGATCATATTCATTATCAGCCTTTTATACGTTTCAATTGCAAACAGGATAATTACTTATGTGAGGGTTCTTGCCCTTCAGGGATTTATCCTCTTTGGTGTGACCTTTCTTCAGCTGCAGGATATAAAGACCTGGAACCTTGTTCTGATACTACTTGAAACTGTCGTCTTTAAAGCCCTGGCTGTACCAATATTTTTGGGCTATCTTATCAAGAGAAACAAAATAACGCGCGAGACTGAGCCCTACCTGCCTCACTTTATTTCACTGATAATAATTACAATGATTGTGGTTATTACAGTATTGCTTGCTAATTCAATTCAGGACACACATCTCGATAAGATATTCTTTATTGTATCTCTTTCAACCCTTTTCACGGGGTTGTATTTCATCGCTTCAAGGAAAAAGATCATTACCCACGTTATGGGTTATCTGATGATTGAGAATGGAGTATTTGTCCTTTCATTGGCTGTTGGTAACGAAATGCCTAATCTTGTGAACCTGGGTATTATGCTCGATGTTTTTGCCAGCGTATTGATCCTGGGAATATTCCTGAACAAAATCGGTGATGTTTTTAAAGATGTTGATGTTGACCGGCTTAGCAATTTGAAAGATTATTAAACACGGAAATGATGACTGGAATTTATCTGATAAGCGCTTTTGTGATTGCAGGCTTACTTTTTGCAAACAGGAATACTGTTTTTAACTATATCCTGATGATTATCTTTGGTATTCTTCAGACAAGTTTTACGATCTATGCCTGCTTTCATTTTAGAAACACTTTTTTGGAATATTTTTCTTTCGACTCACTCGGATTACTGCTCTTAATGACTTTGAGCATTATAGCCATACCTGCTCTGTTTCACAGCTACCTGTATATTAAGCGTCACGATGAAACACCTCAGTCGCGGGCCATCTATTTTGCCGCAATGGTATTTCTTATTACATCAATCACGGCTGCCTACCTCGCGAACCACATTGCTGTTATATGGATTTTTACTGAAATGACAACATTATCTGCCTCAATGTTAATATATCATCACAGGAATAAACTTGCTCTGGAGGGGACATGGAAATATGTTTTTATCTGCGCTATAAGTATCACTTTTGTTTTTATCGGAATACTTTTTCTGAGCCTTTCTCTTCAACATGCCGGATCAAATGATTTGTCGTTTGCTAATCTCATGGCATATAAAGATCAGCTTAACCCTTTCTGGCTCAGACTGGCGTTCCTGTTCATTTTTACAGGGTTTACTGCTAAGCTTGGATTAGTACCGATGTACACAGCCGGTATTGATGCCAAGGATAAGGCGCCAGCCCCGGCCGGAGCTCTGCTTGCAAGTGTTTTAATGAACCTCGGCTTCGTGGGAATCTTCAGATTTTACGCGATAATTGCCCATACCTCCCTTTTCCATTGGGCAAACCTGATCATTTTTATCGCAGCATTACTTTCGATATTTGTGGCAACAGTTTACATGACTAAGGTTACGAACATCAAGAGAATGTTTGCCTATTCCGGAATTGAACACATGGGTATTGTAATGCTTGGGATAGCTGCCGGTGGAGTTGGCTATTATGCTGCCATTCTGCATATTATATTGCATGCTTTCATAAAATCCGGTATGTTTTTTCAATTCAACCAGTTATACAGAACTTTTCAAAGCAAGAGTATTCAACATGTTGGCAATTATTTTAAATATAACCCGGCCGGAGCAATCGTATTATTATTGGGATTTATAAGTGCCACAGCTATGCCTCCTTCAGGAATGTTTGTAAGCGAGTTCCTGATATTCCGTTCACTTTTTGAGGGGAACCATATAATCCTGTTATTACTCGTGTTGCTGTTGCTGACAATTGTTATCTGGGCCTTTGGAAAAAATATTTTAAAGATCCTTTTTCTTCCGGTTCCCGGACTGGATGAAACCAAAATTCCAAAAACAAGTCCATGGGAATCATTGACTCAATATATCCTTATGTTTACAGCTATCTGGCTGGGGCTTAATCCTCCTGCCATTTTTGTTCAGTTAATTAATGATGCAGTAAGAATCTTACCTCAATAGTATGGACTTCATAACAATAAAGAACAACCAGACTGTTCGTTTCAGTATAATACCGGAAATGAAGTACAAATTGTTTTTTGATATTAACACCGGCTTAATTGAAAGCCATCCGGAAAGGCATTGCCTGTTGTATTTTGGTTTAAGGGAAGGAATATCGGTACGTCTGATCTGTTGCATTGCAGATGATATTGAGCATAATATTCTGGTATCATCATCAATAGTAAACATTGATGCTATGCTTGATTCATTTTCAGCAAAGAATCTTTCATTCGAAAAGTTTGAACGCGAAATACATGAAAATTTTGGAATTGATTATATGGATCATCCATGGCTGAAGCCTGTTCGTTATCCTGAAAACCGGGCCGATAAATCCAAAACAATACCTGATTACCCGTTTTTTGGTATTGAAAGCGAGGAACTTCATGAAGTAGGGGTGGGGCCGGTTCATGCCGGTATTATTGAACCCGGTCATTTCAGGTTCGTTTGCAACGGGGAACAGATATTACATCTCGAAATTCAGTTGGGTTACCAACACAGGGACATTGAGCAATTGTTCCTTGATAAGACAAAACTTATTCAGCGTACCACTTTGGCTGAGTCTATTGCAGGTGATAGTGTAATAGGTCATACATCTGCATTTGCATATTTGTGGGAGAGCCTCACGGGAACTGTTCCCAACCGGGAAATTCTTTATTCGCGAACAATTGCTCAGGAGCTGGAGCGTATTGCAATACATACCGGCGATCTGAGCGCTATATGTACCGATATTGCATACCAGCTCGGTAGTTCTGTCTTCGGGAGGCTAAGAACCCCGGTTATAAACTTTTTTCAGGAATGGTGTGGTAACCGTCTGGCAAAAGGATTAATACGTGCCGGATATAATCCATATCCTTTTAATAAAGCGCTGGCTGACAGACTCATAGTAATATTGGATGCTTTTGAACCTGATTTTGTTGAGATGGGAAATGAGCTTTCAAGGTTACCAAGTACCTTATCGAGATTTGAGAGAACCGGGATGTTGTCTTATGAACAGTTGGTTTCAATAGGCACTGTAGGAATGTCGGCCCGGATGAATGCTCTAAAAAGGGATATCAGGATGTCGCATCCTTATGGTGTTTATTCTGAGTTAAATCACGATCCGGTAATTAAGCATCATGGTGACGTCTATTCAAGAGTACAGATAAGAAAAGAGGAAGTTATACAGTCAATATCTTATATCAGAAAATTGCTGAGTCAGATTCCTGATGAAGAAGTTGCTCAGGATCAGATTCTTTCTCCTAAGTCATCGTCGTTTGCAATATCCATCACCGAAGGTTGGAGAGGTGAGATATGCCATGCTGCAATAACCGACGAAAAAGGTGATCTGGCAATATATAAGATCAAGGATCCTTCATTCCATAACTGGCTGGCATTGGCATTATCGGTAAGGAACAATGAAATTTCCGACTTCCCGGTCTGTAATAAAAGTTTTGATCTGTCATATTGTGGACATGATCTTTAATAATCAAAGAAAAAACAACTACTATGTTACAGACACTAAAAATATTATATCACCAGGGAAAACAATATATCCCCGATCTGAGAAAAGCCAAAATTCCCGGAATTTTCAGGGGTCGCCCTGAGATAAGCTTTGAAGAGGTTGACCCGGTAGCTTTGGCTGATGTTTGTCCTACCAACGCGATTATGACAGATCCTGTGAGGATTGATATGGGCAGATGTACTTTCTGCGGGGAATGTTCAAGACTATTTCCGGGAAAAGTGAAATTTACAACCGATTACAAATTATCTGTAAATGAAAGAGAACGGCTTATAATTGTCGAAGGTGCTGTTAATCAATTAACAATAAATCCCGATATTATCAGAAAGGAAATTCGTAAGCTTTTCAGAGGTTCCCTGAAACTAAGACAGGTTTCGGCGGCAGGCGATAATAGCTGCGAACTTGAACTGAATGCCTGTGGCAATGTAAATTTTGATATGGGTCGTTATGGTATCGAATTTGTTGCATCACCGCGTCATGCCGACGGGATCGTGATTACGGGTCCTGTCTCAAAAAATATGGCTGAACCATTGCAGATAACCTATAATGCTACTCCATCGCCAAAAATTATTATTCTTGCAGGTACTGATGCAATTAGCGGAGGCATTTTTGAAGGAAGTCGGGCCCTGAACAGAAAATTCATTGAGGAAAATCACATAGATCTTTACGTTCCGGGAAACCCGATACACCCTTTGACATTTATAAATGGGGTTATGGATTTGCTGGGGATATGTAAAATCATTCAAGCAACTTCTTCCGTATAACCCTATTGCGAAATCTGCAATATTTTTATGATCTTCAGTTCAGATATCGGGTGAGAGTTTCAGCGTCCACGCGTGTTACTGCATTTGGCCGGTAGCGTTTGAGAGAACCCGGTTTTAAAAATCAACCATTGCTTTCATCACGCCATCTTTGTAACCTGCAACAAGATCGAAAGCATCTTTGGTTTTTTCGAATGGAAACCTGTGTGTTACCATCTTATCAATATTGATTAATCCGTTCTTCATCATTTCGAGAGCCGGTTCCACGCAATCAACCTGCCGACGGATGAACTGAAGCGATATTTCTCTGCGACGTGTTTTTTCAACGCTCATTGACCATCGGTCGAATTCAGGAATACCAACCACTACCAGTTTACCACCAGGTTTTAGTACGTCAACAGCCAGATCGAATGCTTCCTGCTGACCACAACATTCAAAAACAACATCAAGGCCGTGTTTGGAATCCTGCAGAAGCTTTTCAGCTGCATTTACTGTTAAAGGATTGAGGGTAACCCAGGCACCCTCGCCTGAGGCTATTGCCAACCGTTTATCAATTTTATCTGTTACATAAACTTTTCCACCCCCCCGGGCTTTAGCAGCGAGCATAACACTCATGCCTATAGGGCCGAACCCAAAGATTCCTATATTAAGTCCTCTAACGCCACCCGATTTATTAACAGCATAAACACCGATAGCAAGAGGTTCAGAAATTGAACCCTGGTCAGGAGTCAGTCTTCCAATTAACGGAAAGCAGCTCTCTTCAGGCATAACAATATATTCCATCAGGCATCCTTCAGCTTGTCCGGGACAACCTAGAAACCTCAGTTTCAGGCAGGTATGATGCCTTCCTGCAAGACACTGGTCACATTCCCAACAGGGCATAGCCGGTTCGATTGCAATAAGATCACCTGTTTTTACTTTTTTGACAGCTTTTCCGGTCTCAACAACAATTCCGGCTCCCTCGTGTCCCACTGTGAATGGATATTTTACTTCCTGTGAACCAATCCTTCCCAGCGTATAATAATGAATATCCGAACCGCATATACCAACAACGGACATTTTTATTTTTACATCACCGGGGTTAGTTATTACCGGTTCAGGAATATTTTTCATCTCCATCTGCCTGATCCCGGTGAGCATCATTGCCTTCATTTTTATTTAGCTTTAATTTAGCCTATCCTATTCATGAATATGATTAATTCATTGTTTTCCTTTGTGTTACTTAGTGTTACACTTTGAGATACTTCGTGGTAAAAAATCCTTAACCACAAAGGAACTCAAAGGATTACACAAAGGTTCACAAAGTAAATGAATAATTAAGGTTAGATGAACAAATATAAAAATATCCTGGAGTATTCTTTGCACCTTTGTCTGCCTGGCGGCAAAAAAAAGATACCAAAAGGATCATCCTCTATGAGTTGATAAAGTAAAAAAATTGTAAATTCACACCCAAAACAATTTACGGATAAAAACATCAGATGAGAAAAATTTACGGAATAGGCGAAACGGTACTGGATATTATATTTAAAGATAACCAACCCCGGGCTGCAAAAGCGGGCGGGTCAGTTCTTAACAGCGTTGTATCAATGGGGCGAATGGAGCTGCCGGTCTCTTTTATAAGCGAATATGGGCTGGATGATGTTGGTACATTAATAGACAATTTTCTCAGGAGCAATGGAGTTAACTCCTCTCATGTCCATCGCTTTAGTGACGGGAGTACAGCTCTTGCCCTTGCATTTCTTGATGAGAAGAACGATGCCCATTACACTTTTTATAAGGATTTTCCATCCAAACGACTTGATGTGGAATTTCCTGTAATTAACAAAGATGATATTATTCAATGCGGTTCATTTTATGCAATCTGGCCTGAGATAAGAGAAAAATTTAAACAATTTATCAGAAGTGCAAAAGAGAATGGAGGATTAGTTCTTTATGATCCTAATTTCAGACCGACACACTTGTCAGAATTAGATACTCTGAAGCCACTTATTATAGAAAATATGGAAATGACCGGTCTTCTGAGGGGATCGGATGAAGATTTTAAAAACATTTTTGGAGTAAACAATGCCGATGAGGCCTGGGAAGTTGTAAGAAAATACTGTAAGTGTCTGGTTTACACTGCTAATGTTGAAGGTGTTCATGTTCGTACTACCTCTTATTCAGGAAAATTCCCTGTTCAAAAGATCACTCCCGTCAGTACAATAGGAGCCGGTGATAATTTCAATGCCGGGATGATTACTGCTATCTACAGGAATAATTTTAAAAGAGATCAGTTGGAAAACCTTGGTGAGACGGAGTGGTCAAAAATCATCAGTACAGCTGTTTCTTTTGCAACTCACGTCTGTATGAGTTATGAAAACTATATCTCTGCTGAATTTGCTGAAGAGCTGAAAAACAGGTCATGATGTCAAAAATAGTAAGAATCAGATAGGTTTTGCATTGGCCAGCAGATACTGTTCAGCTTCCAAAGACCAGATAAAATTGTTTTTTGCCACAATTTCATGAAGTCCTGAATAGAAAGCATCATTTTTACCTGACTCTCCAAGCTTGTAAAGAGAGACAAGCGGCATTGATATATTGGTGTAAATGAGCTTCTTGCCTCCGGGAATCTGTGGAAGGTTCAATGTTGTATCGACCACTGAATCAAGTCCGCCGATATGGGTGATCATAACAGCAGGGTTGATTTTCCCTTCGCTCATAAGTTTCAGCGATTCCTTCATATCATCGGTATTACCACCTGATGTTCCAACTATATGTGTGAATGCGTAATGAACATTATAGAAATTGAATTCGGCTTTAAATTCAGGATTAGTGGGGCCGGCGAAAAAATTGAGGCAACCGTCAAAGCCAAGAATTGCATCTCCCTGTTCAATGACAGGCTTTACAGGGGCAAATACAAGAACATCATCATAACCGGTTCCTCCCGTCAGATCGCGTAAATGTTTTACAGGATCAGCCAATTTGCCGGTATTAACATAGATCAGCCTGATACCCTCTTTTTCGGCATTTTCAGGCGTGAAAAGGCATGAAGCCCGTGCAAGCCTGTTATCGTCAATATCTGTAACCACCAGCAAACCGGGTTTCCGTTCCTGATGTAACGCATAATCTATTGCTCCCAGTCCCATTGGACCAACACCTGCAAGGATGGCCATTTTGCCTCCCTTTCGTATTCCCATCTCATGTATATATGTTCCGGGAGGAACATGATAGCTTGCATGAAATGCCCCGACAATACATGACATCGGTTCAGAGAGAGATGCAGGGAAAAAGGCCTCCCCGTCGTATGGTAGAAGGCAATCGGCTTCCATCACTATTGGAGGTATTATCACAAATGTTGCATCACCACCTATGAAACGGTAGGAGTAACCGGGTGCATTAAGAGTTCCCATCCGGTTCATCGCGGGCTGTATCGAAAACTTCTGTCCGGCTTTGAATTTGTGCTGCCATCTCTTCCCGACTTCGAGAATTACTCCTGCAAATTCATGTCCTATGATGGTGGGGTTTACATGAATATCATCCGGAACACGTTTATGATCAGCGCCTTGCATGGCAGCTTTATGCGACGACATGCAGATACTGTCGGAAATTACATGTGCCAGTATCTCGTCCTCTTTCAACTCCGGCAGATCAAATTCTTCAAGGCGAAGATCTTTCTTCCCGTATATTCGTACTGCTTTTGTCTTCATAGTTTTTTGTTTTTTTAATCATGGAGAACACGGAGTCAGTCGTTCAAGGGTCTGTGTTCCGCTTAAAGTTTTTTGTGTTCATAATCTCTTCGTCTCTTCGTCTCTTCGTCTCTTCGTCTCTTCGTCTCTCTGTCTCTTCGTCTTCATTTCTACCCCAGCATCACCTGCCCACCTGTTACCGGGACAGCCTGCCCCGTTTCATACTCCTGATCAATAATATACAGAAGCGCCTTCATCACATCTTCAAGTTTGCAACCCCGTTTCATTGGCGCCTGATCCTCATAAAATTTTCTAACCTCTTCAACATTTTTTGCACCGGGCACCTTTCCTGTTTTAAGATACTGTACAAACAACCCCTTATGCGGATCGGACCATAATGGCCCTTCATAAAAATTCCCCGGGCAAATCGAGTTCACTTTTATTCTGAATGGAGCGAGTTCCATGGCAAATGATTGTGTGAGGCCTATTCCTCCGAATTTAGCTCCGGAATATGCAAAATTGCGATTGCTTCCCCTGAGACCTGATTTTGAATTTATCTGAATTATATCGGTGAAGTAATCGGGATTCTTATGATTCTGAAGTTTCATTACTTCAGAAGCATATTTGGCACAATGGAAATAGCCGTTGTAGTTTATTTCAGTTGTTTTGGAGAATACGTCAGGGTCCATTTCATCAAGTCCTCCTGCCTGTAATACACCGGCATTGCTTACCATAAGATCGAGGCCCCCGAATTCTCTTACAGTGGAAATGATAAGGTCTTTTACCGATACCGGATCTGAAACGTCTGTTTTAACAAATATTGCATTATTGGAAGTTTTCTTTGATGTTAACCGGGAAACAAAAGAACTTCCTGTTTCCTCATTAAGGTCAGCGATTATCACATTCATGTTTAGTGAAAAAAGTGCTTCAGCAATTCCTGCACCAAACCCCTGGGCGCCTCCGGTAACAATTGCAATTTTATTGTTCAGTTTGCCGACTGAACAGCCTTCCTTTGATACTTTTCTCCTGTAGTTTTCAACTTCCCACTGATCAATGAATGAAACTTGTTCAGGGGTAAGGAACTTAATACCGCCACAAAGAGAAGCATAGTAACTGATCTTCATAAGGTCTTCATAAACATCGAGGCATATTTCAGCTGAGGCGTAGCTTTCAGCAATGGCAAAAACTCCCATATCTTTAATAATAAAGATCTTGGGTGTAAAACCATATTCACTTATAAAATGAGGCAACTGGTACCTGACTGAATCGAGTATCTTCTCCGCTGTTGATGAATGTTCAATATATAAATACCTTGTTTTACAATAAACAATAATATCAGGTGTAAGTGGCAGAGAAATTTTATGGAACTCCTGTTGATTCTGACAGAACTTTGCTATAAGCGAGTTATTCCGAAACCTTATTACACCCGGTTGTTCACCTGAAAGAAGAATCCGTAAACCAGGCAGTACTTTGTGAAGAATTGGATTATATGGTAATGGTGAAATTTCAGAAATCTGAGGAATGTGTTCTCCAATTTTCTGAATAATATCGCTATAAATTTTCCTTATCTCTTCAGTTGTATCAGCGCCAACAAAAGAACCATGATTTTCAAGAAATATTATATTTGGATCGTGTGAGAACTTCTCGCGGTACAATTTTATTTCCGACTCGAGCTTTTTAAAAAGGGTATATCCCGGATCAGTATAGGGTACAAAAAGAACACTCTCGCCAAAAAGTTTAAGAGTCAGGCTCTTTGCACTTCTGCTGCATAACAATCCGTTGATGAGGCTAGGATGAAGGTGAACAATAAATTTGTATTGTATTATATCATGTAGGGACGTTTCAACAGATGGACGGTTATTGTGCTTCACAGGCCCGATAATACTACTGATCATATCTGCCTTGACTTGTTCTTCCCTGGTTACGGGGTCATCAGAATAGTTACCGGATGAAATTGAATGCAGTTTTTCCCTGCTCAGAGTTACAAGACCCTCCTCCGTAAGTGCGGCAAGTGATTGTCCGCTTGCTTTTATCCAGATAGTTTGTTCGTCTTTAAAGGAAGTATTTCCACCTCCTGCAATCACATATTCCTTATTGCTACCGTAATATTTTGATATCTCAATAAGTTCTTTAATTTCAGGCTTCATTTTATCGGTTATTTAAAAAGTATTCAATAACTAATTGTCCCAGATTTATCAATTCTCTCATTTGATTTACGCTATGGGTTCCATCCGGTAAAACATACCCTTGCCTGCCATCGGCTCTCAGGTACTGGTGAGCGGCTATAATACATGCGCCTTCCCACGCTATCTTTTTCAATGAATCATCGAGTGCGGCAGAGTTTCGGGTGGTTACGGTCAAAGGTATCATCTCCGGTGTGTTATGTTCAGTTCCAAACGTTATTATGAAGCCTTTATTATGAAAAAATTCAACAAAATTTTTTAGGATTCTGAAGTCGTTTCTTCCGGGAATAAGTTCGATACATTCAATTCCAAGCTTGAAAAGAGAGTCATGTAGTTTTTCCGGGTCAGCCTCGAATTCAGTTAATTTGCCTGAAGGATCATCGAGCAATACCGGATAACAGGGAATACCACCTGCTTTGACTATTATATTAATGATCTTTTTCAGATCGAGGAAGGAACTTTCATTCTCCTCCACGAAAGCCGCTCCTCCACTCTTCAGAAGGTTCGACCGTATCTCGTTTTCAAGTGCAGCTGTATCTGAGAATCCTGTTTTTGATTTTTTCCCGCCATAAAGTGCTTCAAGAAAACGCATTTGCTCCTCAGAAGTTGAAATATTTTTTAATATCAGGACTCTTAACGCTTTTGCCAAATGACGTTCCCGAACCAGATCATGAGCAAATTCCTTTTTAATTGTTTCGTATGAAAGTCTGAGAGAAGGATTTTCCTTTTCAATCAACCGGTTTAGTTTGGAGATCATGGCTCTTATCTGAATCTGGCTCTCCTTAATAACACTTTTAAGCTGTTTCCTTAACAGGAATCCGGTATGAAACGGATAATCAAGACCTTTGCCACTGAAATATATTCTTCCCGGGTTATTCGGATCATTAATCCTGATACCTTTTTGCTGCTCCTCTTTCAACAAACCGATAAACTCAATATTGAATAAAGGAAAGATATTGTTTTGCAGGCATCCTTTATGAAAAGAATCATAGCCATCCGTTACATAAAAATCATTGATCCCCAGAACAGAAATCTTCTCTTTTTCTGCCATCGTGAAAATAGTCCCCATATCTGAAAAAGCGCTGAATGAATATGGCGTATGAATATGGCCGTTTGCTTCGCGATAATCAGGAAAAGAGAGTCCCTGCATCTTTTTTCTAATTATTTCAAAGGTTGGAAATCCGGAAAGAAAATTCTTCATAATTGTTTCTATATTTTTGTTTCTGTTTTAAGATTTGAAGGAGAGGTGGATATTACCATTCAAGAACATCCTCCGGTACATTCAGCAACGATTCACATATCCAGTCTGCTTCGAATAAAGCCGATGCATTAAACGATGATGTTATCGCGAGGCACCGGCACCCTGCTGATTTACCGGCCTTTATGCCACTCGCGGCATCTTCAACAACCAGACATTCTGATGGTTTCAGACTGAGATTATTTGCGGCTTTAATGTAGATATCGGGAAAAGGTTTTTTATTTTCAACATCAAGGCCTGTAATGATCGAATGAAAAGTACCTGGTGATATACCGATCTCCCTCAGGTTTATCTCCATCTTGATCCTGTCGGCACTGGTTGCCAGAGCGAGCCTGAATCCTTTTTTCCGACATTCCGATATAAACTCATGCACTCCGGGAAGAGGTGATAATTTACCCCTGACAATTATTTCGTAAATTTCATAAGTCCTTGATTTTGCTTTTTCAATATCAATTAACAGGCCATGCTTTTCAGCCACACCTCCTAAATATTTGTTCTCGCCCATCCCCACGAACGGAAGAAAATCTTCTGGTAATACATTTACACCGAGTTCGCCGAACATCATTATGGCAGCCTTGCAGATAAAGGGTTCAGAATCGACAAGCACTCCATCCATATCGAACAGCACTCCTTTTATCATCGGAATAGTTTTTCTATTTCGAGGATTCTAGATTTACTGAGTGGGTTTTTTTTCTTTGTCATTTCTACAATAAGAGTCATTTTAGCAGCATTCTCAAGCACCTCAATTTTATCGAAAGCCTGAAGGAGAGTTGATCCGGTAGTCAGAATGCCGTGGTTCTCAAGAAGAAGTATATCAGAGTAAATAATATTTTCTGCTGCCAGGCTCGCTAATTCCCCGGTTCCCATAAGAGCATAAGGGACAACCTGTGGATCGCTAAGAATAGCACATGCTTCTGCTGTAAGATTAGTGTTGATTTTACACTTCATGGCCGTAAATGCTGAAGCAAATACCGGGTGAGCATGAACAATGGCAGTGACCTCCTTCTTCTTCTTATAGATTGCGAGATGCATTTCAGATTCAATAGATGGCTTGAGGTCAGGAGTAAGATTTTCTCCTAAAATATTCATAATACCAACCTCTCTCCATCTCATTCTGCCTTTATCAGTTGCAGATGGTGTTATCACAATTATGTCTTCAGTAACGCGCATACTGATATTTCCTCCCGAGGTAGTAGTGAGCCCCTGTGTGTAGAGTCGCCTCATGAAACGGGCAACTTCTTTACGTTCTTTTTTATTCATAAAATCAACTTTTTGTCTTCACTCCTGTACAAAATATGCAATATTGTTGGAAATATAATGAGAAGAAGCGGCAGTGCAATCACAAAACCGCCAATAACTGCAATAGCGAGAGGTTGATGCATCTGGGCCCCTGTACCAACACCAACAGCCAGCGGCATTAACGCGATGATAGCTCCGAGTGCTGTCATAAGCTTTGGCCTTAAACGGGTAGAAATTGCAAAAACCAGTGATTCGTCAACAGATCCTTTTTCACGGTTTGTAGTGAACTGTTGAAAAGTAAATATCGCATTTTCACCTATTATACCGACTATCATTATCAACCCTGTATAACTTCCCACATTCAAGGGGGTATTGGTGATAAAGAGAGCAATCAGACTTCCTGAAATCCCGAGAACCGCGATGAAAAGGATCGAACAGGCAGCTCTGAAATCCCTGAAGAGAAATAACATTAATGCAAATACAAGTAAACTCGATAATATAAGGATAAGAAGAAGCTCATTGAAGGATTTCTGCTGATCAGCATATTCGCCTCCATATTCAATATGATATCCCTGAGGCAGGAAAATTTCAGAACCGATAATTTTCTGAATCTCTTTCATCGCGCTTCCAATGTCCCTGTTGTTGAGCCTTGCCGTAACTATTGAAACCGATTTCAGGTTATCCCTGTTAATTTCGGCAGTACCTTCTTTTAACCTGATTTTTGAAAGAATTGCCAATGGTTTTATCTTACCATCGGGAAGGAAGACAAACCGGTTTTTGATGCTCTCAAGACTGTTTTGTGTGCTGTTAGGGTAGATCATCCTGATATCAGTCATTTGCTCTTTTTCAAGGATACTTCCGATTATATTACCCTCAACCATAGTCTGAAGTTGATACTGAAAAGATGCGGGTGAAATATTGAATTGAGCAAGTTTTTGCTGATCGGGTATAACCTCAATAGTTGGTCCTGCAATAATAATTCCATCAAAAACATCCGCAATACCTTCAATATTTTCCACTTTACCGGTAACCTGTTTTGCCAATTCATTTAAGGTTTTTTGATCACTGCCAAAAATCTTAATTTCAATAGGTTGAACTGACGCCATAAGATCGCCGAGCATATCGCCGATAACCTGTCCAAAATCAATCTCAAGGGCCGGTTGTGTTGCTTCAACTCTCTTTCTGATGTCGTCAATCACCTCAACGGTACTTCTTTTCCTGTCATCCTTTAACTGAATAAGATAATCGCCATTATTGGGTTCTGTAATAAAGAATCCCATCTGGGCCCCGGTTCTTCTCGAATAAGTTTCAACCTCAGGAATTGTTACAATGATTTTTTCAACCTCTTTTAATATGGCATCTGTTGCTTCAAGCGAAGTTCCCGGCGGTGAAAGATAATCCAGTACAATTGATCCTTCATCCATCTCGGGAAGAAACCCGGTTTCAAGCTTTGGAAGTATGTAAATTATAGAGATCAGCAGGCAAAGAATAAAAAGGATGGATAGAGCCGGTCTGCGTAGAAAAAAACTAACCCAGTTTCTCGTTTTGATGATCCTGATCTCTCTCTTTTTCTTTTCAGGGAAGAAAGATCTTATATTGGAAAACCCCAGATAAATAACCGGAAGTCCGATCCATGTTACAAAAAAGGAACATAGAAGAGTTATTATCATGGTATTGGTAAGTACATTGAAATAGGCGCCTGCCACGCCCCCAAGCAACATGAAAGGAATAAAAATTACAATTGTGCTTATTGATGATCCTATCATTGATGGCATCAGATATTTTACAGCCTGATGAACAAGCTGATTTGATGGTTTTTCGGGAAACTCCTCATGTGTCCTGTGAATCTGTTCAACCACAACAACAGCATCGTCAATTATTAATCCTATAGCAGCTGCAATAGCTCCGAAGGTCATAATATTAAGTGTGTAACCGATGCTGTAGAGTACAATTATTGTAAGAAACAGTGTTACGGGGATAGTGACAAGAATTGTCGCGCTTGCCCTGAAAGATCTCAGGAACATGATTGCAACAATTATCGCGAGTATGAGTCCTAACCAGAGACTATCGTTGACACTTTTAATTGCTCCCTGCACAAAATCGGCCTGATCATAGTATAAAGAGATATGAACATCGGGAGGAAGAATTTTTTCAAGTTCTTTCTTTTTCGATACTACATTCTCCGAAAGTTTTATCAGGTTCGCATCAGGCTGTTTAAGAATTGCAACCAGAAGGCCCTGGCGGCCATTAGCATTGATCCTCGTGTATTCTGTTCTCTCCCTGATGTTTATGTCAGCTACATCTTTGAGTATTATTGTTCTTTTTCCATCATTGCGCAGAACAACATTTTCAACATCACTTAAAGTATAAAGCCCGGCATCAGTGATGTTAAGATATAAACGCCGGTAATCAGACAGAAAGCCATTCGAAGCTATAAAGTGATTCTGGTTCAGCATATCCCTTATAATTTCAGGAGTTATTGAAAAGGCGCTCATTTTAAGCTGATTAAGCTCAATCCAATACTCCTTGGTTTTTCCTCCTATTATACCAACCGATGAAACACCATCAATCTGAGATAAAAAAGGCTTGATTATGTAGGTCGCGATAAGGTTAAGTTCGATAGGTGTTTTATTATCACTTTCAATAGTAAACCCTATCACCGGCAGGATAGATGGATTCATCTTCTCAACCTGTATCTGAACATCTGCAGGGAGTGTATTTTTAATCTGAGAGATACGCGATTCGAGCATTTGCTGATTGACATCAATATCTGCATCCCAGTTCAAAAACGCGGATATTTCACATGTACCCCTGCTTGTAGTGCTCCTTAATAACTTCAGGTCGGGAACCTGTTTAATAGCATCTTCGAGAGGCCTGGTGACTGTTACCATCATCTTGTCAACCGGCTGTTCGCCGTTATCTGCAATGACTTTTAACTTTGGAAAAGTAATTTCGGGGAAGAGCGATACCTGTATTTGTCCGTAGAGAAAAATCCCGCCGATAATTACTATTGCAAGGATAACAGAGATAGGATTTTTATGCGAAAGGAAGAAATTCTTCATAATGTCATTCCTTTATTATTGTTATCCCGGCAGTATCAGGCAGGCCATAATTACCTGTCAGAATTATCCTGTCAGTTGTAGGGAAAAGTGGGTCTGTTATTTCAACTTCATCATTATTTTCAAATCCTTTACATACAATAACCTTAATTGCTGTGCTGTCGTTTATTAGTTTCATAACCCAGAATTCAGTCTGGGTTTCATTCCCCAGCACAGCTTGTTTTGGCAAAACCAAAGCATTGTCATTTGTTGATCTTACAAGACTTATTGTAGCAATAAGGTTTGCCGGAAGACGGTCTGCAGAGATTGGTTTAACGATATATCTTACTGTCTGCGACTGAATATCCATCTCAGGAAGTTTGCCTGTTATATCTCCGGCAATTTTCCTGTTATCAGGAAGCGATATAAAACATCTCCTGTTTTTTTCAACATAAGTATCAAGTTCAAAAGGGACATCGAGGATGAAAACCAGGCTGTTTTGCTCAGAAACTACTGCCAGTTCATCGCCCTCCTGAACAAAGTCGCCCTTTTGATACGCTATAGAACTTATTACTCCTTCTTTATTTGAAGTTATACTGATTAATCCTTTAAAAGATAAACCGGTATCTTTAGCGGCTGTATTGCCAAGCGCCATTGCCTCGCGTGTCCTGATAGTGAAAAGAAGCCGGCCGGAAACAATAAAATCACCCGGGCTAATTGATATTTTATCAATGGTGCCTGTAGTTGTTGCCCTGATAATGTTCTTGTTCATAAACATTGTAGCCGCGGGTAAATCGACTGTTGAAGTAACTGATTTGAATGTGACCGGAGTTATTGTAACCGGTGTTTTGACCTCAATAACTTCTTCAGAAGTTGCCGTACCACGGTTGCATGATAATGAAAGAACAAATATCCCGGAAAGCAGAGAGAAGAAATAGCAGGTTTTAATTCTTATTAACATTGATTGTATATTTATTATTGAGTCAGAAGGAAATTCATTTCGTTGATAACCTGAAGCTTCTGTATATTCACCAGGTTAATATTTCTATTGATTATTTTAAAGTTTTTAATCGAATTAATGTATTCAGTCATCTGGATAATCCCTGCTTCGAGTTGTTCCTTAAGCGCAATGACAAGCTGATCAGCTGTTTCAAGTTGCTTTACCATACGAACAGACATCTCGTTTAAAGCTTTTAGTTCATCGTTAAGTTGTTGAATTTGTTGAAAATACTGTTTTTGGTAACTGTTTTCATAGCCCTTTCTGCTGTTTTCTGAAAATTCAAGTTTTTGTTTCTCGATGCCTTTTTGCTTTCCGTCATAGACAGGAATATTAAGGCTTATACCAACACTGTAACCAAAATTTTTATAAAAATACGATGGCTTACTGGTCAGCATCCCGGCATCAGCAAACCAATTGACTTTTGGCTTATATCTTATATCAATTGCCATCTTTTCGTTTTCTATTATTACACTGTCGATTTTATACTGAATATAAGAAGGAGATTTAGAAATATCAGGCGCACCTTTTATCTCTATCAGAGGTTCATCCAATTTGCACCATGAAGAATCATTTAATCCACACAACTGATTGAGCAGCATCAGATTTTTCCTGTACTGACTCTTGAGTTGATTAACAAGAATTTCCTGAGCCTGGGTCTCTACCAGTAATGAGAGATAGTCGGTTTGTTTGCAGACACCGTCATTTACAAACTGTTTTACGATTTCATTTTCTTTTTCAAACAGTTCGAGAAATGAACTGTTGAATAAATAATCGCTGAGGCAGGAATATGATAATAGATACTGATCTGTGATAAACCTGTTCAATTCAACAGTTGATATCCTCGAAGAATTATTTACAGATTGCTTTTGCAGATCAACTGCCTTATATTTATTGTTAAGTTCTCTTTTGTTAAAAATATTCTGTGTAACTCCCATTACAGCAGTATAGTTTCCACCATCTGTAATCACTTCATCGTAACCGAAGTTCTTATAAAAAGGAGAATACTGCAGTTGCGATTTGGCCTGAACAAGAGGCTGTTTTGCCGCTCTGATTAAAAGGCTGTCTGAAATAGCAGAACTGAGCCGGTTCATGTAATCATTCAATAGCGGACTGTTCTTAAGGCCTTCCTTCAGGTAGAAGTCAAGACTCCTTGTCTGATTATGAGCTAAAAGGGTTAAGCCGGAAAGAAATAAAATGAGAAAAAATCTTCTATGCATAATGGATAACTATCAAAGTCAGACCGTGCAATTTAATTAAAATCAAAATTGAAAAATAATTCTGAAGTAATTCTGTATGAAAACTATTTTCTTCTCAGACAATCTAAACTCCTTCTTTATTCAGGCTGATTGACTTTTTTGTTGAGAAGTCAGTTTTATTCTGATGGCCTTCAAGAGGTATTATCCGTTCGTTAATGGCATCGAGTATCCAATCGGGTTGAGGGAAGAAATATTCCTCCATTTCATAAGCCGGAGTGATCCAGTTACGCGAGCCAACCACTACCGGTGGCGCATCGAGATAATCAAAAGCCAGTTCTGTTATTGTTTGTGCCATCTCTTTAAGGAACGATCCGCGTGTTGAAGCATCACTTGTGAGGATTATCCTTCCTGTTTTAGTAACCGATTGAATA
Organism: Bacteroidota bacterium; assembly: GCA_037127735.1. Lineage (GTDB taxonomy): Bacteria > Bacteroidota > Bacteroidia > Bacteroidales > VadinHA17 > LD21. Next base: position 18,696 of record JBAXXU010000025.1, on the reverse strand, counting down.
ACAGGTTCATAATTGAATGGAACAAGTGATCTGGCGTCTATAATCTCGGCCATGAGTCCGTATTTTTCATGAAGCATATCAGCAGCTTTTATTGCAGGATATAATGTTGCTCCGATAGAAAGTATGGTAATGTCATCACCTGTTCGCTTTATATCGGGTTCTCCAAATGGTATTTCATAATATCCTTCAGGAACACCGCCGATATGGAACATTTCCCCTATGTCATAAATTCTCTGGCTTTCGAAGAATATCACGGGATCGGTGCCCTGTAATGCTGAGTTCATCAATCCTTTTGCATCGTATGGTGTGGCCGGGAAAACAACCTTGAGCCCGGGAATATGAGCCGTAAGCGATGACCAGTCCTGTGAATGTTGCGCCCCGTATTTGGAGCCAACTGAAACCCTTATAACTACCGGCATCTTTATAATATTGCCGCTCATTGCCTGCCATTTAGGCAGTTGGTTGAATACTTCATCACCCGAGCGGCCAAGAAAATCGCAATACATGATCTCTGCAATAACACGTCCGCCGCACATACCGTAGCCAATGGCTGTGCCGACTATGGCGCCTTCAGAAATAGGAGAGTTAAAGAGCCGGTGATAGGGGAGAGCTTCCGTTAATCCGCGGTACACGGCAAATGCACCGCCCCAATCGCGGTTTTCTTCACCCCATGCGGCAAGAGTCGGATCTTTATAAAAGCGATCAATTACAGCTTCGAAGATACCATCGCGGAACTGGTAAAGTTTAGCTTTAGAAACAGGTTTGCCTTCCTTGTCTTTGTAAAATCTCTCCTTGTTTTTGAGTGATTTAACCCTGGGGTTTTCTTCAAGAGGAAGAAGTACTTCCGGAGTACCCTCTTCCATTTTATCAACGGAGCTGTTTGAAAACATCATTCTGCCGATACAGTCGGGATCTTTTTGAAGGTTTAGTCTTGGTGATATATCATCATCAATGGTTAGTTTCAGTATTTGTGTCAATAGTTCTTTCGTATCTTTTCCTATCCCGTCAAGCCGGTCTTGTTTTGTAATACCTGAAAGAACCAACGATTTTCCGTATGATAGAATTGAGTCTTCCTGTTGCCAGGCTTCTATCTCCTCTTTTGATCGGTAGGAAGACGCGTCAGATGGAGAATGTCCGCTTATCCTGTATGTAAGGGTATCGAGTAAAACAGGTCCTCTTTTTTCTTTTAATATCTGTTTCTTCCGTTTAAAAGCATCTATTACAGCAAGTGGATTGTATCCGTCAACGCGCTCGGCATGCATCATTTCAGGATTAACGCCTGCCCCGACACGCGCAAGGATATCATAACCCATTGTCTCGCCCATAGTCTGGCCACCCATGCCGTACAGGTTGTTCATGAAGTTGAATATCAGAGGCAACCCACCTTTGTATTCACCATCCCAGAGTGTTTTATACTGATCCATTGTAGCAAAACAGATACCTTCCCAAACAGGCCCGCAACCCATCGAAGCATCGCCTATATTACAAACAACGATGCCGGGTTTTCGGTTTATCTTCTTATAAAGTGCCGCTCCGACCGAAATGTCCCCAGAACCTCCGACAATTGCATTATTTGGATAGATGCCAAAAGGTGTGAAAAAGGCATGCATAGATCCGCCCAGTCCTTTATTTAAACCGTTTTCGCGGGCAAATATTTCGGCTAATGCCCCATAAAGTAAAAAATTAACAGCCAGGTCTTTAATATTACCCTGGAATCCTTTTTCGACTACTTTCAGAGCAGACCCTCCAAAGTAGTTTTTCATTACATCATATAGTTTATCTTCATCAAGTCGGTGAATAGCTGATAATCCCTTGGCAAGTATTTCGCCATGACTCCGGTGGGATCCGAAGATATAATCATCAACATCGAGGGTGTAAGCCATTCCTACGGCTGCAGCTTCCTGTCCTATTGAGAGGTGAGCGGGCCCCGGATGGTTATAAGGGATGCCATTGTATTCATTGGTGGTCTTTATCAGGTTTAGCATGGTCTCAAATTCCCTGATAATTACCATGTCATTATAAATCCTTAAGAAATCTTCCCTGCTGAAGATCTTCTTTTCCTCTTCAATGGTTTTGTTGTACTGGTTTACAGGAATTTTCCCGAACTCAATAAATTTAGGTTTTCTTACAACCTTTGGATTAATATTTTGACTCTTTGGCATGGTTTTGTTGTCTTAATGTCTTGCAGTCTTGCAGTCATTTAAATTATTAATTTTATCTTTTTACTTTTGTCTTTTGTCTTTTGTCTTTTGTCTTAAATCCTAAACGCTTCTATCTGATCCTTAATCTCCTTCAGAAACAAGGTAGCCGGTCCGCCATCAATTGATCGGTGATCGTAAGTAAGAGACAGGCCGATATACGGAACGAAACCAAAAATGTTATTTCCCATATCAGCCGGCCGGTTTATTATGGTGCAGACACCCAGTATGCCTGACTGTGGAAGGTTTATAACAGGGGTGAACATTTCGACGCCATAGCTGCCTAAATTTGAGACTGTGAAAGTGGCTGCTGTACTTTGGATCAACTCAGGATTGATACTTCCTTTCTTACAGCCATCGGCGACAAGTTTCAGTTCCTTTGACAGTTTAACAAGATCCATCTCATCAACATTTTTTACGACAGGAACCATCAGTCCACGTGGTGTATCAACTGCAATTCCAAGATGAACTTTATAGAATGTTTTGATATGGTCATCAAGAAAGTGGCTGTTGGCTTCAGGGAATTTTTTAAGCGCTCTTATCACGCACCGGCAAATCATGTCGTTCAGGGTTATATCCTGTTGGGTTTTGCCGGACGATATATCATTCTTAATTTTTTGCCGCGCTTCAAGAAGGAAGCGAACATCTGCGCTCATGTGATGTGTTAATTGTGCTGAGTTTTGCAAAGAGGCGTGCATTGCCTTAGCAATTAGCTTTCGTATATTACTCAACGGTTGCTCAGAATATTCAATTTCAGCAGAATTTACTGTTATTTTATTAACAGTAGTTCCGGATAAGGCTTTTTCAATATCACTTGTTATTATTCTACCATTAGGTCCCGATCCTTGTAAATCGCTGAAATTAAGTAATTTATTTTCAGTCAACCTTTTTGCCCTGGGTGAAATCCTTATTTTGCCATCAGAGGTAGTCGATACCTCAATGGTTGTATTATTTGAAGAGGTTATTGGGATTGAAGGGGTTGTTGGTTCGGAGAGAGTTGCCTGTGCCGGATTAAAAGAAGCCGTTGCTTCACCGGTTTGGCCAATAACCGCCACATTGACCAGTACAGGGACCTCGGCGCCTTCACCAAAAAACAGATCAAGCAGAATCCCATCAGCCGGTGATTCGAGATCGAATGCAGCTTTGTCGGTTTCGTATGAGAAAAGAATATCTCCCGAAGAAACGATTTCACCTTTATTCTTAAACCATTTTGTGATAATACAGGTCTCGACTGATTGTCCCTGCTTCGGCATAATTACTGCTGTTGCCATATTTGTATGTTGCTGGTTATTTTATCTCTTTATTGTTTAGTATTCAGCGATTAGTGTTTCTCGTCACTTGTTGTTCGTTTTGCATTTTGCAATTTGAATTTTACATTTTGAATTTTTTTTTTGCCTTCCGCCTTCTGTTTCCTGCCCCTGTTTTTTCTAACTTGTTACAATAAGTATAATAAAAATCTATTTCCATATTAACTATAAATGATAAAATGTGAAGGTTACAAAAATAATTTATTTAACTTGTATTTACAAGTAAAAAATATTATATTTACATAAAATTTTGTGAAATCAGTACTTAAAGATGAATAGAAGTTTGGAGTGAGCCAGAGTTTGGAGTACTTAGAGTTAATGGTTAAGTTAAATATCTTGATATCAACTCCAGGCACTTATAGCACTACGAACTCCAGTAACTTTATAATTATTCCTGTATTTCAATATTTATCTATTTATATCAGTTTATTTCTATTTATATCTATCATGGTCAGTCCCAAAACCATACCTCAGTACCGGAAGCTCTACGAAGTTCTTAGAAAACACATTTTAGATGGTGTTTACAAGGACGGTGACCTGTTACCATCTGAGAATGAGTTATGTAAATTATATAGCATGACGCGTCCTACAGTACGGCAATCGCTCAGCGCCCTGGCCAATGATGGATATATAAAGAAGCATCAGGGGAAAGGGAGCATTGTCCATCCCCTTCCAAAGGAGATTGGCATCCTTTCTGTTTCCGGGACAACATCTGCACTTGGTGACCGTAACCTGAAAACAAAGATCATCGTGAAACCGCTCCTGATATCCTGGCCTCTGGAATTTATGTTTCCTTTGTCGGAGCTTGAAAAGGAATCGGGTTGTATCTATATGGAAAGAGTCAGGCTACTGGATGATATCCCCATCTTCTACGATATCAGCTATATAGGAAATATAAACCTTCCAAGGATTACAGCTCGGCAGTTTGAAAACAGATCTTTGTTCCAGATTCTGAGAGATCACTATCATATTGAGATTAAAGGAGGGGAGCAAAGGATAAAAGCTATTCCTGCTTCCTCAAAAATAAGTCGGTTCCTGCACATGAAAAAAGACCGGCCGGTACTTCATCTTGAAAGAAAAATGGTAACAAATAACCCGGGGCTATTTCTCTATTCCTCAATTTTCTGTAATACGGAAAAATATTCTATTTTCGGCAGGTTTTAATAACCGGTGGTAAGTAATTGGGATAACTTCTCCATAAAATTACTAACCTATCCTATTCATGAATATGATTAATTCATTGTTTTCCTTTGTGTTACTTTGTGATGTACTTTGTGTACCTTCGTGGTAAAAAAATATTAAACACTAAGTCGCACAAAGGGTTATACAAAGGCTCACAAAGTTTATGAATAAAGAAAGCTAAATTGAATATTGTAAAAACTGCATTTTAAAATCTTACATTTATACTTTATCAAATTAGGTATTACCGGTTGCAAATCAGCTCTAAGTAATGAAGATTAAAGACGCGGATTAAGTTGGCATGGGTCGCCGGTACTGGAAATAATAAGTGAAATATCTAACCATTTAATGTATGACTATGAAAGTAAATTACATAAAAACAAAGGGATGGATCAGGCTGAATACTTTTATCTTATCCATTTTGGCTGTGTTTATTTGTGAAGGAGTAGCAAATTGTCAGCCAATACAAAACATCCCTTCTGAAAATGCTGTTCATCAATGGGTTGAACAGCATTTTGCTAAAGGAAAGGTTCCTCCGTTTTCATTTGTATATGGAGGAAATAGTTCGGATAGCTTCATCAGTAAATGGCAGTATAGTGCAGAAAAGATCAAATCATCCGAGCCCGATTCAGAAGTGTCTGTTTACACCTATTCGGATAATAGGAGTGGTCTCGTTGTAAAGTGTATTGTTACCTGTTTTATTGATTTCCAGGCAGTGGAATGGGTACTTAAATTTTCAAATGTTTCAGGAAAGAATACGCCTCTTATTGAAAAAGCTGCTGTTATTAACTATTCGTTTGTTTCTGAACAAAAAGGAACATATATTCTTCACCATGCCAGAGGAAGTAATGCCGAGAGAAGTGATTTTCAACCTGTTGATGAGAAAATGCAGGTCGGGAAGACCATTTATATGACCCCCTCTGGCGGTCGTTCATCTGATAACACAGCTTTCCCCTTCTTTAATATCGAAACACCAGGACAACAGGGAATTATGGTAGCTGTCGGATGGACAGGTAAATGGTATGCTGATGTTTTGCTGACTGACGAAATATCAGTTTCCCTGAAATCGGGGATGGAAAACATGAAAATGAGCCTATATCCGCAAGAAGAAATCCGCACTCCGAAAATATCTCTTCTTTTCTGGAAAGGAGCAGACCGGATGATCGGACATAACCAGTTCCGGCAGTTCATTCTGGCACATCATTCGCGCAAAATTAATGGTTGCTTTGCAGAATATCCTTTATCAGGTAGTTTCGATTACGGTGACCCTGCTCCTTGTGGAGAGTATAATTGTCTTACAGAGGAATTTGCGATTGCACTGGTCAAACGATACCTACGGTTCCGGATTCTTCCGGAAGTATTCTGGTTGGATGCCGGATGGTATACAGGATGCGGATGGGACAAAGAGAAAGGAGAGTGGTGGCAGAATGTGGGCAATTGGACAGTGGATAAAGAACGTTTTCCCAATGGCCTGAAACCTATTGCAGATGCTATACATGAAACCGGGGCTAAATTCATGGTCTGGTTCGAACCCGAACGTGTCCAACCACTGACTGAGATTGACCGTGAACACCCTGAATGGCTGATTAAGCTCCCGGGCAATGATAACTACCTTTTTAATCTGGGCAATAAAGAGGCTCTTGCCTGGATGACCGGGCATATTTCCGGTATAATAAAAAAAGAAGGTATTGATTATTACAGGCAGGATTTCAATTTCGATCCAATGCCCTACTGGATAGCTAATGATAAATCAGGTCGCTCAGGTATTTCCGAAATCAGGCATATTGAAGGCCTTTATGCCTTTTGGGATAGTCTGCTTGTACGATTTCCAAAACTTCTAATAGATAATTGTGCCAGTGGAGGACGACGTATCGATTTGGAAACAACATCACGAAGTTCTCCCCTCTGGCGTACCGATTACCAATATGGTGAACCGAATGGGTATCAATGCCATACTTTCGGCTTGAACTTTTATCTGCCCATACATGGCACAGCTATTTATAAAACAGATAGTTATACTTTCAGATCAGGTTTAGGAGGCACTGCCGTTATGAACTGGGAAGTCACCGGTAGGGATTCTGAATCAATACCATCAATTCAGAAACGAATCCAGGATTATAAGAACCTGCGGCCCTATTTCTATGGTGATTATTATCCTCTTACTGAAAGCAGGAATAACACGAGGGATAATGTCTGGTTAGCTTACCAGCTAAACAGACCGAAACAGAAAGACGGGATTGTCATTGCTTTTCGTCGTAGTGAGAATACAAATGAATCCTTCCATACTAAACTCTGCGGACTTGACGAGAACTCAACTTACGAGTTATTCTATGAAGATTACGGACTAAAGGTACAAAAGACAGGCCGCGAACTCTTAGAAGGCATAGATCTGAGGATTCCGCAAAAACCGGCATCGTTGCTTATCAGTTACCATAAATTACCGGCAAACGAATGATTTATTCGGGATAAGTTCACACATTAAAAAAAGAGGCTGTACATTTCTGTTACAGCCTCTTTGGTATTGGTTTAAGTAAGACTAATCTACTTTCTTAACTTTTACGGCAACGGGTCCTTTTTCTCTCTGCTCAACTTCAAACTCAACTTTCTGACCTGCCTCAAGTTCGGTGTGGGAAACCTCTAAACCAGAACGGTGGATAAAGATATCCTTGTCATCTTCTGCCTGAAGGAATCCGTAGCCTTTTACCCTGTCATACCATTTAACAGTACCTTTCATAGTTTTAGATTTTTTGTTACCTACCTGTAGTTATCTCTTCTGTTTCCACCACCGCCACCTCTGCGGTCGTTATCACCACCTCTGAAATTACTTTTTCTGTCTGTTCTTTCGATGGATTCATTAACAATAATGTTCCTACCGCTAACCTCAGCTCCATTTAATTCCTCGATAGCTTTTTTTGCTTCAGCATCATTCGGCATCTCAACGAAACCAAATCCTTTGCTTTTCCCGGAGTATTTGTCAATAATGACTTTCGCGGATGTTACTTCGCCATACTCTTCAAAGATTTCTTTTAATTCTGCTTCATTCATTTTAAAATGAAGACTTCCTACGTAAATGTTCATAATTCAATTATTAAAGTATTTATAAAACAGGGACAAAGGTCATATTTTTTTTTGAAAACAAAAAATAATTATTCATAATATATTGTATTTAACCTGCATTATTCATGCAGAAGATAAAAGACAAAAGTAAAAAGATAAAAGTCAGTCAGTTACAAACCATTTTCAATATTTTTTATGTAAAATTGATTTTTATGATTGTTTTTCATAATGTCTTGAACCTTTTGTCTTTCATCTTTTGTCTTTTATCCTGAATAAACCCATTTATTCTCCCCATCACCCGTTCTCCCTCTCTCCCCTTCACCCATTCACCCATTCTCCCTCTCTCCCCTTCAGGTTTTCCTGTTCCTGATATAAATATGCTTTATATTATTTTGCCCTGATTCTCTTTCATCAATTTCAAAATCAAGAGACCTGATCAACGGAGTCAGTTTTGGGAAACCGAAATTTCTGGGGTCAAAATCTGGTTGTTTCTTAAGGATCAGACTACCAACATCTCCAAGATAGGCCCAGCCATTCTCATCAGCCAGATCAGTTATTGAGTTAGCTATCAGATTTTTTACCAACCTGATAGCCATTTGAGTACCGGTTTCTTTGGTCTTTTCCTTTTTTATAACAAGTTTCCCCTTTTTCTTGATTTCCGGAGCAGGTTCCAAAGCAACAGTTGATGATGTTATTATTTCGAGGTAGATGAATTTATCGCAGGCTACAATAAAAGGATGAGGTGTTTTCCTTTCACCAATACCGATAACTTTCATACCTGCTTCTCTCAACCTTGTAGCCAGCCTTGTGAAATCACTGTCGCTTGAAACAATACAAAAACCATCAACCTTCCCTGAATAGAGTATATCCATCCCATCAATTATCAATGCAGAGTCAGTGGAATTTTTACCCTTTGTATAACTGTATTGCTGAATAGGCGTTATTGCATTCTCGAGGAGAACTGATTTCCATCCGGCTATGGTAGGTTTTGTCCAGTCTCCATAGATCCTTTTAAATGTCGGAGTGCCGTACTTTGCAATTTCTTCGAGCATACCCTTAACATTGCTGTATGGTATATTATCGGCATCAATCAGAACAGCCAGTCGTAAATCGTTTAATGTTTGCATAGTTTATGACTTTTATAACTGACTGCAATTTAACACTTTTTTCCTGTTATTTCTTTAACATCAAGCCGCAGAATGGTAGTTCTGTCAAGGATCTTCTCATCATACAGATATTCCCCTTCACCCGCGTAGTGCTTCATGATGCAATTTAACCCTGATCTCTTTTCTTCACTTTCTGAAACAACTGAAATATTTCCATAACCTACAACACTACTATATTTCATGCCCCAGTCGCAACCTTTTATACCTTTAAATAATTGGTGGTCAGTATCCATCTCAAAACATACAAAGTTGTTTTTCTTTATCATCTCCAGCTTTCTTCCTTCATTGGCACAATGAAAATATAACCTTTGTTCCGTGCCACTGATATAACCGAAATTCATTGTAACAATATATGGGATATTGTCATTTGCAAGTGCTATCCTGCATACATCGGCTTTTCGGATTATTTCTTCAATTATTAACGTGGCAGATATTTCTCTTTCTTTTCTTCTCATTTGGTTTAGTTTAACTTCTCTTATTCATAAACTTTGTGAGACTTTGTGTAACCCTTTGTGCGACTTAGTGTTTAATATTTTTTTACCACGAAGGTACACAAAGTACATCACAAAGTAACACAAAGAAAAAGAGCGCTTTAAGTATATTTGTGAATAATTCGGGTTAAGAAATATTTTTCAATAAAAATAAAGAAATTTGTTAACTTTGCTACATCCCTGAAAAGGGTTTATAAAACTAATCAAAACCAATTAATATGGGAAAAGGTGATAAAAAATCGAGACGAGGAAAAATAATTCTTGGCTCCTATGGGGTAAGACGCCCACGGAAAAAAGCTGATAAGCCGGAAATTAAGCCGGTAAAAGTTATTAAGGAGAAAGAACCAAAAGAAATACATCCTGTTAAAGAGAGAAAAGAGGTTAAAGAGGTAAAAGAGGTTATTGAGGTTAAACCTGTTAAAGAAGTTAAAGCAGTTAAAGAGAAAACTGAGGTAAAAACACCAAAAGCTGCAAAAGAGAAAAAGGCAATAAAAGAGGAAAAGGCAGTAAAAGTGGATAAAGCGCCTAAGGAATCAAAACCTAAAAAAGAGAAGAAGATCTAAAATGTAAAATGGAAATACTTTTTGAGGGGATTGTTCTCAGGCCCTGGTCAATTAGTGACGCGGCTCAGCTTGCTTACATAGCTAATAACAAAAATATTGCTGACAATCTGCGCGATGGATTGCCTTTCCCATATTCATTAAAAGATGCCACGAACTGGCTAAACATTATATTGCCGGAAAACTTTCCTCCAAGGTTTTTTGCAATTTCAATAGATAAATTGGTAGTTGGGAGTATCGGACTTGTCTCCAAGACAGACATTTACAGAAAAAATTTTGAGACAGGGTACTTTCTCGCTGAAGAGCGCTGGGGAAAAGGTATCGCTACCAAAGCTATTAAAGCTGTTACATCCTACGCTTTCAAAAACTTCGATATAGTCAGGGTTTTTGCAGAACCTTTTGCTGAGAATACCGGTTCAAGGAAAGCTCTTGAAAGGGCCGGATTCACTCTTGAAGCTACCTTTAAGAAAAATGTTATCAAGAACGGGATAATCAAGGATAGCTGTATCTATGCAGTTTTAAAAGAAGATTTTAAGTACATTATTCCAGACTGAATTCCTGGTATGGGGTGAGATAGTTTATTAGAATGAATTAAGAAGGCGGAAAAACGAAATTTGAAATCAGAAGTGGCTTTAAATTCTTAATTCGCTATTCGTTTGTTCTTCATTCGTTTGTTTATCTTATCTTTTTACAATAAGCCAGTTATAGTCCTCAGGGTCGATTACTGCATTAATGATCACCGGTTCATTTACAGAAAGCGCCTCAATAATTGATTTTCTCATTTTCTCATGCGAATCGGCCCTTAGCACTTTGATGCCGAGGAATGTATCAGCTCCGAAGAGATCGCCCTGGTAGAGCATTGTTCCATACGACGGAATGTTTTTCCATGATTGTTTTACTTTAATCAGGTTAAGCTCTCCGTCGGAGAAAACAACTATAATTACAGGCAAATTGTATCTTTTTGCAGTTACCAGCTCTCCGGCCATCATAAGAAAGCCCCCATCGCCTGTTATACACACTACAGTCGCTTCAGGCGCATTTATCTGTGCTGCAAGTGAAGCAGGAATACCGAAACCCATACCCGACCATCCGTTTGTCATAATGATATTCCTGTTGCCATGCGTTTGCCAGAATTGCCCGATAAGATGAAGATGAGAACCTACATCGGCTGTAAGCAATACGTTTTCAGGTAACTCATCCTGTAGGATTTTCAGGGCGGCAGCAGGTCCGAAATGGTTTGTAAAGCCATTAAAAACCGAGGCCAGCTCATCGCGTATTCCTTTAATGGCAGTTTGCTCGAATATCAATGATGTTATATTCAGATTATTCAGAATTCTGAACCACTCATCAGTTGGTCCGACATATTGAACTATGGTACCTGCTGAAGGCATATCGGTTTCCCTGATATCAAAATGGACAAGAGGCACATCAGGCATCCACGACTCGTAATTATATTCAACCGGGTCGTAACCTATACCAATCACCAGATCAGTCTTTTCGTATATATCTTCAAGGTAATCGCTTAATGAGTGAAATAATACTCCTGTATAGCATGGATGGTCTTCGGGTATTAATCCTTTTGCCATGGGTGTTATCACTACCGGCATTCTGAAATAATCGAGAAATGCAAGCAATTCGCGCTGTATATCAAGCCGCGCAGCTGTAAGCCCGATAGCCATCAGAGGCCTGCGCGATTTCTCAAGAAGAGAAATGATCTTCCGTATGTCATTATGGAAATAGCTGTCATCAGTTATATTTCCCGATGTAGAGATCGTATCTATTTCAATATCTGAAATATCTGAAGGAAGTCCGATGTGTACAGGGCCGGGACAGGGGCCCTGGCATAGCCTGATAGCCGATTCCATGACCTCTGCCACGTTATCCGAACTCATCCTGTATGTTGCTTTCGTTAATGGTTCAAAAAGCTTCTGGTGGCTGATATTCATCTGGGTTGTGCGGTTTATCATTAAATCATCCATCTCGCTTGTGAAAACAATAACAGGAGATCTGTCAAGCAATGCCCCTCCCACACCTGTTGCAATGTTTGTTGCCCCGGGACCGAAAGTAGCATGGCAAACCCCTGGAATCCCTGTCAGTCTGGCTGTTACATCTGCCATGATCGCTGCCGAGGATTCATTTGACGTAAGAATGAACTCTATGCCGGCGGCTCTGAACGCTTCAAGATATGGGATGGATGGGCCGCCGGGGATGCCGAATACATATCTTATCCCGCGATTAAATAATTGATTCGCAATATATTCCGCTATAGTCATGAATAACATATTGAATACAAAACAAAACTATTAAATATTATGAAGTCTTCAAATTAAAACTGAATTCAATTCTGTTACAATTAACTGAATGATTTTTTTCTGATATTTACCGCCAAATTATTTTTCATTGAACAGTAAGGGAAACACTATTTTCTGGGCAATTATTGCCTGTCTTCTGTGGTCAACTGCTTATGCAACCATCAAGCTTGGTTTGCAATATGATACACCGTTTCATTTTGCCGGAGTGCGGTTTATCATTTCAGGACTTATGATCTTACCATTCACTGTGAAACCGGCGGTTTATATAAGAATGATCAGGGAACACTGGAAGGTAGTTGCATGGGTTACGTTTCTTCAGACATTAATTAATTATTCCTTGTTCTATCAGGGGCTTGCACTTGTACCTGGCGCTTTGGGTGCAGTTATTGTTGGATCACAACCACTTGTCACTGCAGTTGTTGCAGCGATAATGCATAAAGAGGATAGACTGACCAGGAAAAAAATTACTATGATAATCTTCGGAATATCAGGAGTTATACTTATAAGCGCCGGCAGACAGGCGTTCAAGTTTGGTACTGCAATTGAACTTTTGGGTGTTCTGATGTTACTTGTTGCCAATATTGCAGTAGCTACAAGTAATGTTGTTGTATCGCTCAGGAGCAAAGGGATACATCCGTTTGTTTTAAGTTCCGCTTCGCTGTTTATTGGAGGAGTAATACTTTACCTGTTATCAATTCCCATCGAGGGTCGTCCGCGGGGCCCATTACCCGCTGAATACTGGCTGATCTTATCGTGGTTAAGCTTTATGGCAGCTTTCGCGTTTTCACTATGGTTTAAACTGCTTCAGCGTCCGGGAGTAAAAGTATCTGAGCTCAATCTATGGAAATTTGTAATACCTGTTGTAGGCGCCATTCTAAGCTGGCTGCTTGTACCTGATGAAAAGCCGGAATGGCTCACAGTATCTGGTATGTTCATCATAACTACATCATTGATAATGTTTTATAGAAGTACAAGAGAGGTTGTTTCAGAGTAGAAAAAAATTTTCAGATATGCAAAAAAGACTCATAGCTTTGGCTTATTACGCTTTATTCTGGCTAATATTTTTCTTTACTGCCCGACTGTTTTTCATTTTATCGCAATACCATGATGCTTTTCAGAACAGTATTGGCGAACTTATTGCCACATTCTGGCACGGCTCTGCTCTGGATGTTTCAACCATAGGTTATTATTTGCTTATACCTGTTTTATTTGCTATACCCGGGATCTGGTTTAATGGCAACCGGTATAAGTTTTTCATTAAATATTATTCATATCTCCTTATTGTTTTCTCATCAGTAATTGTTGTAGCTGACGCAAATCTCTATTCTTACTGGGGCTTCCGTATGGATTACACGCCGATATTTTATCTAAAAACACCGGGAGAAGCAATGGCATCAGTCAGTACAATGAAGACAATTCTGTTTTTTGTTGCAATCGCACTGTTAGCTTCTTTCTTTATATTTTTTTATAATAAACTAATTGACAGGCTATTCATCGGTTTCAAGAGGATCCGGTTCCGGCTGGCTGGAGCTCTTTTTTTCATGATTCTATGGGGAGCGCTAATAATACCTATAAGAGGCGGGTTTGGAGTGGCTCCAATAAATGCGGGGACGGTCTATTTCAGTAAAAAAATGTTTCTTAATCATTCGGCAATAAATGCGATCTGGAATGTCGGAACATCCGCCTTAACTCATAAGCCCGTGAAGAATCCTTATGAATTTGGTGATATCACGGCAGCCATTGCCTTAGTTGATAAGCTTACTGTTAAAAAAGGAACCCCTGAAAAAGTACTGAACTCTGACCATCCAAATATCCTGTTCCTGGTGCTTGAAAGTTTCAGTGGTTATCTGATCGGACCATTGGGTGGAGATTCCCTGGTAACTCCCAATTTTAACAGATATGTAAAAGAGGGAATATTGTTTTCGGACTTTTATGCTTCGGGCACGCGGACTGATAAAGCAATGTCCGCGATATTAAATGGTTATCCTGCTCAACCTGCACAATCAATTATTAAAGAGCCCAAAAAAAGCCAGTCTCTGCCTGGTCTCGTGAAAATATTTGCTGAACAAGGATATAATAGCTCTTTCTGGTATGGAGGAGAGATCAATTTTGCCAATTTTAATTCATTCGTTATTGGCTCAGGCTTTAGCGAGATAATAACTAAAAATAATTTTAACCCTGAATATTATAATTCTAAATGGGGTGTTCACGACCATGTTCTGTTTGAGGCTCTTGAAGATTCGATGAAGATAAATAAGGAACCGTTTCTCAAAGTAGTGCTTACTTTGTCGAGCCATGAGCCATTTGATGTTCCTGATGATCCTGTTTTTAAAGGATCGGATAATCTGACAAAATATAAAAATTCAGTCTTTTATGCCGACAAATCGCTTGGGACATTCCTTGATTGGGCTAAAGGAACAGATTGGTGGAAAAATACCCTGGTTATCCTGGTAGCTGACCATTGCTGCAGGATTTCTACCGGCATACCTGTGTATTCGCGGGAGATTTTCAAGATTCCAATGCTCTGGATTGGAGGAGCATTATCCTGCAAGGGCGCTAAGGTGGAAAAATTTGGCAGCCAGGTTGATATCCCGATTACATTATTGGACCAATTAGGGCTTAAAGGAAATTTCCCTTTCGGAAAGGATTTGTTATCTGATGAATCCAAATCATTTGCCTTCTATACCTATAATGAAGGCTTTGCATTTATTACCGACAGTTCTGCCGTAATATATGATCAAAAGCTTAAAAAACCGGTACTTACAGAGGGCAAAGATACTGACTATGCTGAGAAAAACGGGAAAGCCTATCTTCAGGTTTTATTTAACGATTATTTGAAAAGGTAATTATGACGAAAAATTACTTCAAAATAAAATCAGGCCATCATTTGTAACATAGCTCACTTTATTGTATATTTATAGATTGTTTTAACAAGACAATAGGATCGGTGCTTTTTCTGAAATGCATCCCTGCTGAGGGCAACTAAAACAAGTTATATGAGTTATGAATTTTCTATACTCTGCTATGTCCGGTTTCTTTCAGGAATTTTTGCCCTGTGTTTAATTGGGTTATTATGGAAACAGAGACATTCGAGGGGGGCGGCTTATCTGATGCTGTTCGAGCTTGCGGCTGCAATCTGGGCCATTGGTGACGGGTTTGAGTCTGCTGCTACTTCATTACCGCTGAAATTACATTGGGCTTATTTTGGCTACATTGGAGTTGCCTCCTGCGCGGTCATATTTTTGATGTTTGCACTTTCCTATACCATTCATACCCGGCTTGTTACCAAAAGAGTCTTTCTGCTTCTAATGGTTATCCCATTCTTAACCGTGATAATGGCTTTGACAAATCCAATCCATGAACTACTGTGGGCAAAAATAGTTATTCTTGAAGGCACCAATCAAAGTGTTTATTACTATGGGCCCTACTTTTGGTTTAACGCTGCTTATGGGTACTCCGTTCTTATGGCAGGAATTATTATCCTGCTGAAAGGTGCTTTTAAAGTTTATTCACTTCATAAGGTTCAGATATGGCTTTTATTAATCGGAACATTACTTCCTTCATTGTCAAATATCTCGTATGTTTTTAAGTTTTTCCCGGTTAAAGGGATTGACCCGACTCCTATTTCTTTCATTCTCAGTGGAATCATTGTTGCAATTAGCCTCTACTGGTTGCGAATGTTTAATTATATCCCGATAGCGCGCAAACAGGCAATTGATATTCTGAGAGACGGTATGTTTGTTGTTGATTCGGGAGACCGAATAGTGGATGCAAATCCGGCCCTGTGTAAAATAGTAGGGATGGATGCTATGAAAATTATTGGAAGTCAGTCTGATATTCTTTTTTCCAAAATGAAAATTGAAATGGGCCATTTCACTGTCGAAAATGATTTTACAACTGAAACACAAATAGCTGCAGGTTCAGATTTGCTCGACTTTGAAGTAAAATATCATCAGGTGACTGATATAAATCAAAAAATTATCTGCAGGATTTTTATGCTTACGGATATAACTTTGAAAAAGATGATTTTGGATGCAATCGCGGATTCAAATAAACGACGAAAAATTGAACTCATTGAAAAGGAAAAGCTTATCCTCGACCTTGATGCTTATGCCCGCTCCGTGGCTCATGATCTTAAAAATCCGATTGGTTTGGTATTTGCATTAAGTGAACGCATCGCGATAAGTCTTTCAGAAAATAATATGAGCGAGGCCCTTGAGATGTCAGGTCTTGTTCAGGACCAAAGCAAAAAAATGATCAGAATAATTGATGAATTATTGATTCTTTCTCAAATAAGAAAAAAAGATATTAAAATCAACCCTATCGACATTAATAAAATTTTGAATGAAGTATTGAAACGACTTCATGATGAGATCAATACACGCAAAGCAATAATTGAAGTTCCCGATCATTGGCCGAAAGTTCTGGGACATGATCAGTGGATTGAAGAGGTTTTGGTGAATCTCATCAGTAATGCTCTGAAATTTGGAGGAAAACCTCCGGTAATAAGGTTGGGATTCGAAAAAGCGACTCCGGCAACTTATCGTTTCTGGATCCGGGATAATGGAAACGGCTTACCTGAAACATCTCTGACAAAGATTTTTACTGATTTTGAAAGACTTGGAATAAAAGATATTGAAGGACATGGTTTGGGTTTATCTATCATTAAAAGGATTATTGAAAAGTTGGGAGGGGAGGTATCAGTAAGTAGTTCTGACAAACCGGGTGAAGGCTGTATATTCAGTTTTACGCTTCAGAAAGAGGATTAAACCCTATGAAGTGAGTTACACGAATTTCGTGTCGGTACCAGCGTTATGACAATGGATGAAAAAAAGAAAAAAAGTATCCCCCATGTGGTGATAATGCTTGGTATTGTCAGCCTCTTTACCGATGCTGCTTCTGAGATGATTTATCCTCTTATTCCGGTTTATGTAGCAGCTCTCGGCTCAGGTGCAATCTTACTTGGCGTTATTGAAGGAGTTGCTGAGACTACAGCTTCAATGCTAAAACTTATCAGCGGAATAATTTCCGATAAAATCGGGAAGCGAAAAATCCTTGTACTGACAGGGTATTCAATATCTTCTTTAATCAGACCTTTGACAGGGTTAGTCACATCTGCATGGGAAATAATCATAATAAGGATGTTCGATCGTGTCGGGAAAGGGATAAGGACAGCCCCGCGGGATGCCTTAATTGCCTTTTCGGTTGATGATAGTATCAGGGGAAGATCTTATGGCTTCCATCGTGCAATGGATAATACAGGTGCGGTAATTGGACCTGTCCTCGCTATTGTAACCCTTCTGGTCCTTTTTCTGGGCTTCGGAATAAAAGATTCTCTCCTTGCTTTACGATGGACTTTTATTCTTGCAATAATACCCGGAGTTTTAGCAGTAGCGACAATCGTCTTATTTGTGAAAGAATCTTCTTCAAAGAACACGAATAGAAAACCTTTTACATTTGCTCTTGGTAACTTTGATAAAAATTTCAGAAGTTATCTGCTGGTAATGTTACTTTTTACTATCGGAAATTCCTCAGATGCCTTTCTTTTATTCAGGGTACAGGAAGCTATACACAAAAGTGGTGCGGTAGTAAAACTCGTTAGCACTATTTCTCCCCTCCATAACATGGTCTCTAATTTCGGTGATGAGGCTGCTCAATCAAATGTGATAAACATCTTGTTCCTTCCTCTTGTCTGGGCCTTCTTCCACATTATTAAAGTTATCTTCTCGACTCCTTTAGGGGCTCTCTCTGATAAGATTGGTAGAAAAATAGTTATTAATATCGGATGGGGAATCTATGCCTTTGTTTATCTCTCTTTTGCACTTCTTGTGTTCTTGTCTCCTGATATTCAGATTTTTGCTACATTCATTCTCTTCGCTATATATGCTTTGTATTATGCCTTTACCGAGGGCGCGGAAAAGGCTTTTGTGGCTGATCTTGTTAGTGATGAAAAAAGGGGGACTGCATTTGGCCTGTTCAATTTTTCGATAGGACTTGGAGCCCTTCCGGCGAGTATTATTTTTGGATTTCTATACGGTCTTTTTGATATACGTTTTCCCGGGTTCGGAGGCACTGTTGCCTTCGGGTTCGGAGGCGCCATTGCAATTATATCAATGATACTTCTTGCAGTGAAAATAAAAGAGCCTTCCAGAGGCTCCTTATAAGCTGTTGAATTTATAGGACTTCAATCCTTGCTCCCATGTGATTTCTTCTTTTACTATTTACCGAAAACTGTACATTGTTGTTTCCCTATTACATTGATAGTTATATATTCAGAATAGTTATAAATTTACTATACGAAAGGGAAAAACTAAAATGACACCGCGCACAAGTCAGGAATAAATGACGGAAAATGCAATGTTTTGACCTAGCTTTTTTTATTCATAAACTTTGTGAGCCTTTGTGTAACCCTTTGTGCGACTTAGT
>JBAXXU010000024.1:0-46118 GCA_037127735.1 Bacteroidota bacterium | reverse complement strand
ATCTGGGAATTATGCCGAACCCCAGCAAATCTATTATTGCAGCAGAAGATGGCACCAGCCCCTTTATCTCATCATATGCATGCAGACAAATAATTAGTATTAAGAAAGAAATCGCTAATAACACTAAAGTAAAAAGTGAGTTAGACCTTATTTGTTTTTTTTGTTCAGAAAGTAAATCAATAGTTGTCATTGGGTTTATATTTTTGTTAATAAGGATTCTGTCTTTATATTCTCGTCATCAATCAGATAAAATACCTCTTCAACATTTTTTTCAAAGAATTTTGCAATTTTAAAAGCTAATAATGCAGAAGGAATATATTTACCTTTTTCAATAGAATGTATTGTTTGTCGCGTAACACCTATTGCCTCTGCTAAAGCTTCTTGAGAAATTTCATTTCTGTTAAATCGACAACGCCTAATGTTATTACCTAAATTCATTTATGCTAAGTATGTAGCAACAAATGTACGTTATACTTTACAGAAATCAAAATTTATTTAACTCTTGTCCAATTTTAGTTTTCTACGTTGCTTATGGCTTAAATCAGTCCAACCCATGAAGAATATATTGAGATTAGGTTTGCCAGGACAAATTTAAAATTGCTACGACCACCTAAAAACGAGTTAGGTGGCATAGCTCGCAAAACCCGAGACTGTCTACATTAGAGAAATTATCATGACACATAACTTTCGTCCATCTACCTGGACTCAGTCATCTGCCAATTTTATCTTGACCAGCAAACTTAATCCACTTACCAGGACTCAATCATTTGGACAATTTCTTTATGACATGACAACTCTTGCTCATTTACCAGGACTTAAAAGCTACACCACCTAACGGCAAAAAGAAAAATTTGTATCTTGGCTAATAGACTCTTCACTAAATAGAAAAAATATATTAATATTTTAAAATATGAACAAACTTTGTTAACCTTTTGATTTAATTGCGAATTACTTATTCAATTCAATATGATAAGATTAATAAATCCTTTAGACAGTAAAGCCGACTTTGAAAAGCTAACTGATTCATTATGGAGGTTTGTAAATGATCCTGATTCCTTTAAGTTTCTGAGCTATTCCTTAATCAATTTTGATAAAAAAGAAATAGAAGAAATGACTTTACGACACAAAGAAAATGGAATAGATTATCTGGTAAATGATAAAGATGGTGTCTTTTCAGGTTTATTGGCAATTAAGAGAATAAAATCTAAAGGATTTGAATTATTTCTTTTGGTAGTTGATAAGAGCAATCAAAAAAGTGGAATCGGACAAAGTCTGATGACTGAATGTATTCGTATTGCTTCAAAAGAAAAATTCAAATGTGTTGATTCGCTCGTCTTCGCTGACAATAAAGACATGTTGAGGCTCTTAATTAAAAATGATTTTATACCAATTGACATTCAATATAATGCAAGAGCTGATGGCGCGGACATAATTAAACTCAGAAAATATTTAATAACACGAGCAGATAAGATTGAAAATATTGCTACGACCACCTAACAAGCGGGTATGTGCAATAAGCTTGTCACAATTTTTGCCCTGCATCAAGACAGTTTTATCGTGACACAAAACTTATCGTCCGTTTACCAGTTTCGTAAAACCGGCTCTGGACAGTTCCTTCAACCGAGACAACTTGATCTTTCGCCGGGACTGGCAAAAATTGCGCCATGGTGGCTTGCTCGCCGGGACAGTTTTCTGGCTAAAGTACCGGGACTCGTAACGGCGGGCTGCACCACCAACGCTTTCTGCTCATACCCGCTGGCCGTTATAGCCAATGCGATCTCTATCAACGAGATAGACTACACCAAGACAACCACGCAATATACCGCGACCGCTGATTTGGCACATTTGCTTTTGCGCGAAACACAACCCAACACACATGCAAAAGCAAAAGAGCCAAATTCCCTCGCTTCTGTTAATATCGCTAATTCGTTGCACTAGTTAGAATTCGAGACAAAGTTACTTGACATAAAACCCACAACGAACTTCAAAAATTACTGCAAAATATTTTTAGGATTCTTTATATATGAGAAACATTCATCATTGTAACGCACAGATTATGTGTATCTTAAAAAATTGTTGAAAAATAATTATTTTTTTAGTGTCACAAAATGTAACTTTACGACGTCTAACAATATACAGAGGGCACAAAATTTTAAATTCTTGTCTATTAGTACATCAAATTTCCTGTTTTTAGGCATCAATATAGGCGTATTTAAGAATATAATTGAAAATTTTGATTTCAGGGTAACAATATGACAACATTTGCTATTAAACAATATTAATCAGAATTGTTTCGAATTTAACATTTTGAAACCATCGGAAAAATGAATATCCTTTTACTGTAATTATCCAATAGGTTTGATCTAATCGATGCTTTACAATGATTCTTTCAATAATTGATATTGAAATAAGTCTAAAAGAAACATTATGAAAACCTTTATTAAACTTCTAATAATCTTAGGGATCGTCTTCTCCTCAGCTGTTTGCTGTAAGAAAATTCCACAAAAAGAGACTTCTTCTACTGCGAAAATTATTTTATTGTCATGTGGTGGAACAGTTATTCAATTCTTAGATTCGGATTCAATTGTTGGAGAAACTTGGGACAATTTTTTCTCAAATCCAGTTGTGATTTACACTAATTGTTCATTGGTTGGGAATCTTGCTATGAGTAAATTTAAAGAAGGTGATACAATAAATTTCAATTATGAAAAAGTGATTTTTTTTGAAACAGGGATTTTTTGCAACATTGGTGGATTACCAAAAATTAAAATAGAAATTTCAGATGTAGTAAAGATTAATAAATGAGACAATGAAATCAACATCAATCAAAACAATATCTCTTATAGTATTAAGTACATTGTTCCTACCTTAACCATTAATTCTTCAATCTCAAATTGTTACTTCTCAACAAAATAATTCTATTTCTAAAATTAAGAATAGAGTGCAAAAAATAGACAAAATCATTTCGGTATCTCAAGATGAAATCAAGGAAATCCTCAGACAAGATTCTATTGAAAATATAGCGGGTTTGCCTTTCCGTTTTGGCAAAAATCTTAATGTTGATATTGATCTAATAAAAGAATCCGCTCTTAGTCAAAAAGGGGACACTTCTATTTATAAATACGAGATAGTATCTCCATTTGCGTATAGCGTTAACTTAATATTTGATCAATTTGAACTGAATTCAAATTCAGTATTAACAATTTATAATAATGACGGAAATTACATTTACGGCCCTATTACCGCAAAAGAGAATCCTTTAAATGGAATTTTCTGGACGGATCTGATTAAAGGAGATCATATTGTTATTGAATTGTCTGAGACCAATAAGAACAGCAATAAACCAAATCAACTTCATATTTCTTCAGTGGTGCATGGTTACAAAAATGTCTTTGCATCACCAAATCTTTTTGGAGAGTCTCTTGGTTGCGAGAATGATATCGCTTGTCCTGAGGGAGATGACTGGCGGGTTGAAGGAAATGCTGTTGTCATGCTCTTAGTAGATGATGCAAACAGATTTTGTTCTGGTTCACTAATAAACAATACTGCAAATAATTTTAGAGGATTTTTATTAACTGCTTTTCATTGTCTTGATTGGAATACAAATTGTTCATTATCAGATGGGGAGAAATCTGCCGTTAATAATTGGTTGTTTCGATTTCATTATGAGAGTCCAAGTTGTGATGGAATAGAGGGCACTGATTATATTACCGTAAATGGTGCAACTTTTAGAGCAGGATATCAACCAACAGATTTTGCATTATTGGAACTTTTAACAACTCCAACACTAGCTACATATGCTGGTTGGTCAAAGACAACTTCTATATCACAAGGAGTAGGTATCCATCATCCTCAAGGTGATGTTAAAAAGATTTCTTTTGATTTTCATTCTTTAAGTTCTTATGGCTCAACATCAACTTGGCCTGGAAATTGTTCTTCTCCATCCAATACACACTGGGTAGTTGGTTATGATGATGGAACTACCGAAGGAGGTTCTTCAGGTTCTCCAATATTTGATAATTATCATAGAATTGTGGGACAATTGCATGGGGGTAGTGATGGTTGTGCCCCAATAGTAAGATATTATGGCCGTTTCGACAAATCATGGACAGGTGGATTAGCTAATGATACTCGATTAAAAAATTGGCTAGATCCCTTAAATAGTGGTGTTTCATTTTTGAATACAAACTATTCAATTTCCTCAACTCTTTCCGGGTCAACTACTGTTTGCTCTTCCAGTGCTGAATACACAGTAAATTATGTTCCTGCAAATTGTTCGATTTTTTGGAAAAATAGTTCCACTGTTTCGCGTATTTCTCCCCAAGGATCAAACCCATGCACTTTTTCCACTTTAGTTCCCGGTCCTTTTTGGATAAGGGCATCAATAAAAACTAATTCAAATAATGGTTACGTCACATTACCACAATATAAAGGTTGGGTTGGAACCCCACAAATATCAAATCAAAGGGTTGATGGGAATACTTATTATCCCGGATATCAGATTTGTCCAGGGAGTCATTATCTTAGTGTTACACCTCTTGGTGGTGGTACAGCTACATGGACCGTTCCCTCAGGTATAATAAATTTAGTTGGTACAAATCAACTAGATTTTACATTTCCATCTAGTTTAAGTAGCACCTCAATATCCTGTAGATCATCAAACTCTTGTGGCACAGGATCAAACTATTATTTTTATTTAACTAAAAAGACATATGGGTGCTCTGGTTTCTATGGAATGACTTTATATCCTAATCCAGCTTCAGACAATGTAACAATTGCTATGATTGAAGAGTCACCTTTGATAGATACAGGTGATTCTACTTTGACCAATGGGGCTATTAATAATGCTATCTCTAAAGAACCCGTCACTTTCACAATAAGTATCTATAACAGCCAAAGCACTCTATTATCTACAGTATCTAGAAGTGGAAAGAGTTTTAGCATACCGTTGACCAACATGCGCGATGGTACTTATATAATAGAAGTAAGTGATGATAAAAATAGTTATCGCCAACAATTGATAGTTAAGCATAACTAACAGATCAAATGTCTCATTTATTGTCAAATAGAACGTAGTAGGTTAACTTTTTTATGTCAAGTTGTTGTAATTATATTGATTAATACAACAGAAAGTAATGAATTAGATAAATTTTAGACTTGCAAGCACATTTGCCCCACTTGCTAATGCTCAAGCCAAAGCTTTTAAAAGAGCTTGCAAAGGGACAATTCCATAAAACGCATCTTGACTGATCCATCACCCTGACTAACAACGCACTGGCTATAACAAGCGGGTATAAGCAAAAAGCTTGTCACAATTTTTGCATCGCCACCTTGACAGTTTTATCGTGACACAAAGCTTATCGTCCGTTTACCAGACTCATAAATCCGGCTCTGGACAATTCCTGCAACCGAGACAAATTTATCTTTCGCCGGGATTTGCAAAAATTGCGCCATGGTGGCTTGCCCGCCAGGACTATTTTCTGGCTAAAGTACCAGGACTCGCATCGGCGGACGGCGCCACCAACGTTTACTCCCTCAACCGCCGGGCCGTTGGCGGTAATGGCAAGAGCGACACACCAACCTTTGAGTGACAATTAAAGGTTGACAAATATCTTCATAAAAACCCAATTTGTTTGACTAAATTTGCCTCATGAAATTTTGCACAATGAATTACAGACAGGACATACAAAACTATATTACCAACACGGAACAGAAAGAACCTTTGTTTTTATTAGGGGATTGTCTGAATTTGCTTGATTTAATTCCCGATAATTCAGTTGATTGCATCATTACAAGTCCACCTTATTGGGGGCACAGATTGTATAGTGGCGGAGGCATTGGGCTTGAAGATACTTATAGTGAATACATTGAAAATCTTACCAAAATTACAGAAGAACTTTACAGAGTTCTTAAACCGACTGGCTCATTTTGGTTAAATATTGGTGACACATATAGAAATAAAAAACTTTTAGGTGTTCCTTGGCGTGTTGCTATCAACATGATGGACAAGCAGAAATGGGTGCTTAGAAATAGTGTTATATGGAACAAACACAAAGGCGGGCTTGACAGTAGTAAAGACAAATTGAGAAATATACATGAAAATATATTTCACTTTGTTAAAGACGAAAAAAAATATTTTTACGATACTTCTAAAATTCGTTCTGATGCAAGAAAATCCATTGTAAAAAACGGCACAGTTATATCTGCAACAGGTGTAAGCGGAGTTAGATACAAAAGGCAAATTGAACTCTCAACAGCATTAACAGATGATGAAAAAAGCAACGCTTTTGTAGCATTGAATACGGTTTTAAATAGAATCAAAAATAGTGAAATTGCAGATTTCAGAATGATAATTCGTGGGCAACAACGAACAACACATTCTGATTCTGAAAAAGTATCTGGTAGAGCAAAAGAATTGGCTCAAAAAGGTTTTTATTTTTTGTTTTATCACCCTGACGGTACTTTGCCTGGTGATGTTTGGGAAATTATTCCCGAAGACACACAAAAACGAAAAGAGCATTATGCCGTTTATCCAGAAGACTTGTGCAAAATTCCTATCTTGGCAACTTGCCCTATAAACGGAATTTTATTAGACCCATTTTCGGGAAGCGGTACGACATCTTTGGTTGCGATTAAGCATAATCGCAAGTCTATCGGAATCGATATATCCGAAGAATACATAGAATTTTCAAAAGAACGAATAGATGAATATAAATACGAGAATAGCGGAGTTCTTCAACTTTTCAACGAAGAATGAAAATGTAGATTGGAATGATGTGCTTATTACACAGCATTGCGGCTATCTGAATAAAACATGTATTAAGGTTCGCAAAAGCGAACCAAGTGTTTCTATTGGAACTTGTACAGTTCAATATGGAAAAGAGAATCAAGAAGTAATTATTTGTCCTCACAGACTCATTGAGAAAAGACAAATTTTCATTGACTGCATTCACTTGCTTACACTTCATGAACCGGGGAATGAAATACATGTTATACCCGAAATAAGCATTCCGGGCGGAAGCGTTGATTATTTTTTAGCATCAGTTAGAGACAAAAAGGTTATTGACTTTGTTGGTATTGAATTACAGACCTTAGACACAACAGGAACGGTTTGGCCTGAAAGACAAAGATTTCTTACAGACCTAAATATACTTGAAGAACCCGAAGAAGGATATGGTGACAAACCTTATGGAATGAATTGGAAGATGACAGCCAAAACGATTCTTGTTCAGCTACACCACAAAATTGAAACGTTTGAACATCTTAGCAAACATCTTGTTTTAGTTATGCAAGACCATTTACTGAACTATATGAAAAAAGAATTTTCCTTTTCTCATATCAACGTAGTTCCAAGAATTGGTGACCCAATGCACTTTCATTCATATATATTAGAACTTGGCAATGACCAAAACTTTCATATAAAACTCAACGAACGGCTAAGCACAGACAGTTTGGGGTTGGCATCTGCGATGGGGTTAAAAGCAGAAGCTAAAATTGAACTTGAAATTATTATTAAAACATTAGAAGCAAAAATATCAGATTATACACGACTGACGATATAAAGCCACATACCGCCAACAAAGTGTATATGCCATAAGGGTTTCAGTGGTCATTCAAGCGTTGTAGCCCGATTAAGCTTTGGTGTAGGTGGACAGGAAATTGCCCCGCAATCCCTTACGGCACATACACTCGACCGTTATAGTGCATTTGCGATTTCTGCCTGATCCGAAATTGACACCGACAAACGCACTATAACCCAAGTTCATTTTACTAATTTAAATTTGTATCCCATGACAAATCCTACTGTAGAGATAGATCCCCAATCCTGATAAAAAAGACTTTTGAGTAATGGTTTTTGCATCGTCATCTGGACAATTTTATCATGGCATGACAACTTCGTATCATCTACCAGGACTTTGTCATCTGGACAGTTCCGCCTGGACCAGAAAACTCGCGTCCGTTAATCGGGACTTTGCAAAAACACATGCCAACCCCGACACAGACGGCAACTCCCCATACCACCGGGCCGTTACCCAACATAATAAAAAAAATGGCATATCCCAAGAATAAGAAATGTTAAAATTTTCCTTTAAAACAGACTACATGAGCACTAAAAGCAAAATTTGGATTTATCCATTAATCGCATTAGTATTTGTCTCAACTTTTTGCTGTAGTTGCAAGAAAGATGACCTATCCCAACCAGTTACCATAGCTACTGATTATTCGCAAGCTGCACATTGGTTATCTATACCTGCCCCAGTCATGGCAGTTGACGTTTTTTATCTTTATCCGACTTGTTGGCAGAAAGTTGATTCAACTGATCCAAATATATGTAACATCGACAACCCTTCCATGTTGGCAGGTGCACTCCCTGCATTTGAACGTCAGGCAACGGCCTTTGAAACTTTTGCAAATGTTTACGCACCTTATTACCGGCAAGCAGACGCCAATTATTCGTTAAGTTTACCGGAAGATCAACGGGAAGTTGTCATAGGAGGTATCCCAACATCAGATGCCGTTGCAGCCTTTGACTACTATATTCAGCATTACAATCAGAGTCGCCCATTTATTTTAGCAGGACATTCACAAGGATCAAATGTTCTGATCCATTTGCTTTCAGGATACATGAAAGACAACCCGGAGGTTTATCAGCGTTTGATTGCCGCATACGTTATCGGTTATCCGATAACTTCAATATACTTGGCCAATAATCCTCATTTGAAATTTGCCGAGGGGCCCGATGATACAGGTGTAATTATCTCCTATAACACTCAGGCTCCCGGTGTTATTCCACCTCATAATCCGGTGGTATCAAATATAGTGGGTCTTGTTATCAATCCGATTACATGGAGTAGAACCGAGTCAGAAGCAACAACTGCTGAGGGTTTGGGTTCCATAATGCCCGATTCGGTGACCTTGAAATTTCAACCGGTACCTCAATATGCTGATGCCAGAGTCGATATAAATAAAGGTGTGTTGATCTGCACCACCGCCGACTCAAACGAACTATTTAAATACACTAAATCTTTCGGGAAGGGAGTTTACCATACCTTTGATTACCCCTTTTACTTTTTCAATATTCGGGCAAATGCCCAGAACAGGGCTAACAAATTTCTGCGCAAATAAGTAGTTCGTATTCATGATACCTGGGTTATCGCTGACTATATAAAACGGCGCAACAAACTTATTACGTTGGGTAACAAGCCTGTAAAACCAATGCTTCTATGAGTTTACTGCTTTGCCAAGGTTATAACGGCATATGGTTTTACAGGCAAAGCGTTAGCGTTCATGTTAAAAAAACATTTCGAATATTTCGTTTGTTTCGAATATTTCGATTACATTTGCATTGTGAATGAAAAAATGGAAATATGCAAATTTTAGAAAATATTACACGTCCCACTAAGGAAGAGCAGATTTCTGCAATGAAATCTTATAATGCTCTAGCAAATGTTCTCAACGAATTAAAAGATAGCAATCCAGAAATTGAGATTGAAGAAACGCATGAAAAATTAAGAGTTCCATTAAATGCGTTAAAATTACTAGCGAAAATTTTAAAGGAAACAAGTCAAGGACGACCTGTCTCAATTGTTCCTATCGCCACCGAGTTGACAACTCAGGCGACTGCGGAGTTGCTTGGTTGTTCTAGGCCACATGTAGTAAAGCTTCTTGAATCAGGGGGAATAAAATTTACAAAAGTTGGTAAACATCGAAGAATTAGATATGAGGATATTGTAAATTACAAAAGAGAAATGAAAGAACGCCAAGAAAATTTAATTAATGAAATAATAAACTCGGACGAAGAAGCAGGATTGTATGATTCATAGTGTAAAATTTAAATGCGTATTAGACACGAATGTTATATATCCACTTTGGATACGTGATTTATTAATGTGGTTTGCATATTACGAACTCTATACTCCAAAGTGGAGTAACAATATATTTGATGAGTGGATTTCTGTAATGATAAGAAAAGGAATTGATGAGAATGAGGCTTTAAAACGTGCAAAAAAAATGAATCTTGCATTTCCTGATGCCTTAGTCGTAAATTATGAGCCATTAATTGATACATTAGAGCTTCCAGATTCAGATGATAGACATGTTTTGGCTGCAGCAATAAAAACAAATGCAGACCTGATAATTACAAATAATTTAAAAGATTTTCCAGAAGATTATTTAGCTAGCTTTGGATTAAAGGCAAAAACACCAGATGATTTTTTTACTGATATAATTGACTTGAACCATGAATTATCCGTTCAGGCTTTTAAAAAAATAGTACTTAATAAAAAGAATCCACCGTATAATGAATATGATGTACTTGATATTTTTAGAAACAATGGATTAAAAGATACAGCAAACTATCTGCATGCGCTAATATAAAAAGCACGAAAGCCTAACATCACCTATACCCAATAAGGGTTTTAGAGGTTTTCGAGCATTATCACCCGCATCAATTTTTGTGTCGGTTGATAATGTCACTCTCCGCAATCCCTTACTGGGCATAGCTGTAACCGTTATGGTGCATAATATAAAACCTGACAACTTATCTTACATTTGGAGAATTGTAACTTTTAAGTTACTTTTGCATATCATTGCCGAGCCAAAAGGACTTTACGAGGCAAGAATTCAGGTAGGGACAGACATTTGGCGTGTTTTCTGCTTCTTCGACAGAGGAAAATTGGTAATTCTTCTTAACGGATTTCAGAAAAAGATCCAGAAAACACCAAAAAACGAGATTGACAAAGCAAAAAGATTAATGAGAGAGTATTATGACAGCAAAAAATAGTGCCAAAGACATTTCGACCTGGACCGAGATTAAAGATCGGGTATATGGCGAAAAAGGGACAGAGCGACGAGACAACCTTGAAAGAGATACAGAATCTTTTAAAATAGGACTGTTGTTAAAAAAAGCAAGGGAATCCCGCAATATGACCCAGGAAGAATTGGGTCATATCATTGACAAAAAAAGGACCTACATTTCACGAGTGGAGAATAATGGGAGTAACATTACATTGAGCACTCTTTTTGACATTGTGGAGAAAGGACTTGGAGGTAAAGTTAATATCTCTATAGACGTCTAATATTTAATGAATTACGCACCATAACAAAGGCTAAATATAATGCGGGGTTCAGAGGCATTCCATGCTTAGTACACCGCATCAAATTTCGTGTATCCGGACTGTTCAATCAACCGCAAACCCGGTTTGGGTACTTTTTGAGATAAAAAATAAGATAGAGTAAGATAAAAAATAAGATAGAGAAATACCATAATTAATTATATTACAAACATATACATTATCTAAATACAATTTGTCCGAGAAATAATTAAGATAGACAACTCTATTTACCGGTAATTTGAAAAAGTTACGCTATCAATAATATGGCAGAGCAGATTGAATTATTCAGGTCATTGTTCCAAGGCAGACAAGATATCTATGCTGTTCGCTGGGAGAAAGATGGGAAAGCAGGTTATATGCCAGCCTACAAAGTTGACTGGAGCGATTACAATATACACAAATCTAAAGGAGGAAGTTTTAAGGATTATTCAAAGAAAGAGTATCAACCACTTACTGATGAAGTATTAAAACGTCATTTTCAGGGAAAAGAAACTATAGGAATCTACCCTCTTCTTGAAGACAATACCTCATTTTTTATTGCAGCTGACTTTGATGACAATAATTGGAGAGAATCTATTCATAAGTTATATCTGGTCTGCACAAACTATGAAATTCCTGCATACATTGAACGTTCCCGCTCAGGTAACGGTGGACATCTATGGATATTCTATGAAGAGAACTTTCAGGCAGAGCAGACAAGAAAACTATTATATGAGCTTCTGAGAGAAGCATCCATCATTTCCCACTTTGAAAAAGAGCCGGGTTTTGACAGACTCTTCCCTAATCAGGATTTTCATACCGGGAAAGGATTGGGTAATCTGATAGCACTTCCACTCAATGGTAATGCGCTGATGAATGGCAATTCAGCATTCCTTAACCCGGAAAATTACTTGCCATACGACAACCAGTTTGAAATCATAAAGACCTTTCGTAAACTGTCCATGGATCATTTTAAATCCATTTACAAAGATATTTTTAATGAAAAAGTTGATGATTCCTTTAAATCAAGTTTTGACCGGGATTCAAAACATTTCTAATCCTGAAAGAGCGGAGGGCTCATGTTGATATTCTTAACCTTTATCTTAAGGACAAATATGAGACCATTACAATTCATGGGGAAGATTCCGAAAGAAGTAGAAAAAGTAAAATTGAACAGCTGAAACAAGGTCATTTTAAAATAGTAATTTCGACCGGACAGTATTTTGGCGAAGGAATCGATTTAAATAATCTGGAATGTCTTATAATTGCATATCCCTTTGCTTTTGAAGGGAAGTTAATACAATATATCGGACGTATACAGCATTCAGGAAATCCTCCGGTCATTTTTGATTATCGTGATTCAAAAATCGATTACTTTGAAAAAATGTTTAAGCAAAGAAACCGTTACTATAAAAAACTTACTAAAGAAGCAATAAGAGAAGCTTTACTGAATGCCATTGCACACAAGGAACTCAGGTGGAGTTCCTATACAGATTAGTGTTTATAGAGATAAAATCATTTTTTGGAATGAAGGACAACTCCCTGAAAATTGGACAATTAAGAACTTATTGGTAAAACACGCATCAAGACCTTTCAACCCTGACATTGCTATTGCTTTATTCCGTAGTGGCTACATTGAATCCTGGGGGCGTGGGACAATTAAAATCATAAAAGAATGTGAACAAGCAGGGATCCCTGAACCTGTTTTTAGTTATGATTCGAGTGATATAACCGTGGAGTTCAGAAAAGACATTTTTAATCTTGAATATTTTACTTCGATTAATTTGAACGAAAGACAAATTAGTGCACTGAAGTACCTTAAAGAAAATATTAGAATAACAAATAAGATGTATCAGGAGATAAATAAGACTTCATCTCGAACAGCAGTAAGAGATCTTAAATTGCTTGTAAATAAAGGTATAATTAAACAAAAAGGATTAAAGAAAGGTGCCTATTATGAATTTTCACTTGGCGTAAATGGCGCAAAAATGGCATAAATTCCATAGCAATGCAAATAAATTAAATTTAGAAATTGACTTGGCACAAATGGCGTATTATTGGCTTAAAGTTGGTTCATATAAACGGATTTTGCAAGCATCCCGAAAGCTTTCAGGACCAAAGCCACACAAGCCGATTCTAAGCCGAAGCTTTGGCAAAGAGCTTGCAAATCAGAACCTTAAAAACTTTAAAATATTTCTCCCTCGCGCTTAAGCAAGAGAGCTTCAGATTGCATGACAATGTATTTGACATCATTATTCAAAGCAATTCATACCAAGACAATTTTCAGGTACCGAGTCAAATAATAAGGCCTGGCCCATAACACGGACGGTTGGGGTGAAAGGCCAGAAATATTGCATAATGGGAGACTGATCCACTTTCTAATCTATCTGACCGAATCAAATATGAGTTATACTTCTCATTGAGAATGACTTTAACAGTTTTTACATAAAAAAAGTAATTTTTATATCAGGATTACTTATTTTTGTTTTATTAAGTTTGCATGGGTTTTAGCTAGACAAGTAACAAAGCCAAATCCTTTATAAGTAAATTGGCTGGTGTAAAATTATCTTATACTCTATAAGTTTTTAGAAACGAAAACGATTTCAAAATCGATTACAAACAGTTAAAATTTAACAATTAGGCTTATGATTGGTGCAATTATCGCAAAAAAAGAAACTGCCAAGGCTTTTCAATGCATGAATAATCATGACTTGCCCGGCTTAATGTCCTATTTCAGTGAGGATTGTGTATTCATATATCCTGGTGAAATATGGGCTAGTGGGACCAACACTGGTAAACCTTCAGTGAAAGAATGGTTTACCAAGTTCTTTGCTCAATACCCGAAGATACGGTTTGATATTCTACAAATAAGCGCATATAAGTCATTTGCCATGACTGGGACCAATGTTATTAATGTACATTGGGATCTTTATCTCACCAATCGAACAGGTAGAGTTGGACAAAATAGTGGGGTCAACGTAATAACTCTTAGAGCTGGTAAAATTATCCATGACAAATGCTTCGTTTTTGATATGGGTGAAAACTACAAGCTAAACTGGAGTGCCGGAGAGGCTGTTTAGTATCAAAAACAAAAAACTAAAGTTCTATGCATTAAAATCTTCATCACTGGTGACTTTGAAAAAATAACAGCACATTCGGATGGTTTGAGTAATAAACTTGTCACAATTTTTGCTCGCCACCTTGACAGTTTTATCGTGACACAAAACTTATCGTCCGTTTACCAAATCCGTGATTCCGGCTCTGGACAGTTTCAGCAACCCAGATATATTTATCTTTCGCCGGTAACGTTTATTATTCCAACTGCCGTGCCGTCAGGCACAATTTAAACATAAATAGTAATATGGACGACAGACATCTTAACAGAGAAAAGTATTTTCAGGAACAGAGTTATACTACAGAAAAATATGTAATTCCCTATATTAATAAATTACTTCCTATTACTTCTAATTTAACTGTTGCGGAAGTAGGATGCGGGGAGGGCGGGAATCTAAAACCATTTTTAGATATTGGTTGTAAGGTTGTAGGAATTGACCTTGCTGAAAATAAAATTTCTAATGCAAAAAAATTCTTTGCCAACCACCCCAATAAAAAAAATCTCACATTAATTGCAGAAAACATTTACAAAATAAATCCTGATGAACTATTCACGTTTGACTTAATGATTATGCGGGATACTTTAGAACATATACATGATCAAGATACTTTTTTAGAACTCTTAAAAAAATTTATTAAACCATCAGGTAAAATTTTTCTTGCCTTTCCTCCCTGGAGAATGCCATTTGGTGGTCATCAACAAATGTGTGAAAATCCCTTTCTAAACAAACTACCTTATTTTCACCTTCTCCCCAATACCTTATATATTGGAATACTAAAATTATTCGGCGAGAATGAAGCCAAAATTAAGGGATTATTGGAAGTGAAAGAAACGAGGATTTCTATTATTAGATTCAAGAAAATTTTGACCAAAAGAAATTTTAAAATTGACAGCGAGATTTTTTATCTGATCAACCCGAATTATGAGATTAAATTCAAACTCAAAACGAGGAAACTACCAGGAATTTTAAATATCCCTTTCATTAAAGATTTTTTTATTACAACATATTACTGCATGATTTCCCTCGAAAAATATTAAAACTGTGCCAAACCCGGTCGGTTTAATTAATTGCCTTCGGCCTTCGGACGACGTAGTCGCCTACGGCCAACGAAGTCGGCAGACCGTATAACTTCGCAATCGGCCCAAAACCACTTACTCCCTCAACTGCCGTACCGATAGTTAAGAAAGCCTTCTGAAAGGTGTTATTTTATTGGAGATATTGAAAAATAATTTCTTTGAAAATTTTATATATTTCGGATAGTTCATTATCTTGTAAGGGTATTCAGGGGGGACCCCAGGTACTAACCAAAAAGCGGATTACCGTGAATAATCACCTGATAGTATTGATTATCATCTTCAAGAGCTTCTTATGAATTGTAATTTAGTAGAGTAAATTTAATAATTTAAGAAATTGTAATAATGTTTAAAAGTGAAGTATATACGAAAAGGAGAGAGGAACTCCATAAAAAAATGAGAACAGGCCTGGCGCTGTTCATTGGTAATACTGAATCTCCGATGAATTATCCGTCTAATACCTATCATTTCAGGCAGGATAGCGATTTTCTCTATTTTTTCGGCCTCGACATGCCGGGATTTACCGGAGTCATGGATTTCGATTCAGGTAAAGACCAGATATTTGGAAACGATTTCGACATTGACGACATTATTTGGATGGGCCCTCAACCGACAGTGAAAGATCTTGCTCTTAAATGTGGTGTTACAAATATTGCTTCTCTGCCGAAACTTGAAGAGACGATTAAGGATGCTCTCTCAAAAAAGCGAAAGATACATTTTCTTCCTCCATACCGCGGAGAAACAAAAATGACACTTGGTTCACTTCTGAAGGAAAATCCCTGCCAGATGAAAACACTTGCATCAGTCAGCCTTATAAAGGCGGTTATTTCAATGAGATCAATTAAGGAAAAAGTAGAAATTGATGAGATTGAAAAAGCCATTGAAATTGCTCACGAAATGCATGTAACCGCAATGAAAATGTGCAAACAGGGAGTTAAAGAACAGGATATTTTCGGTACTATTGAAGGTATTGCTCTTGCGAAAGGTGGAGGAACTGCATTTCCGATAATACTTAGCATTAACGGACAAACTCTTCACAACCATACACATGGCAATGTTCTGAAGAAAGGCAGTATGATGGTCACAGACGCTGGTGCTGAAACAAACCTGCATTATTGCTCTGATATAACCCGGACAACTCCGGTTGGTGGAAGATTCAGCCGGCAGCAAAAAGATATTTTTGAGATTGTTCTAAAAGCCAATACTGATTCAATTAATGCAACCAAGCCGGGGATTTCTAACCGTGATTTGCATTTTATGGCTTGCAGGATCATTGTATCGGGGATGAAGAATTTAGGATTAATGAAAGGCGATGTTGATGAAGCAGTTGCCGCTGGCGCTCATGCTCTATTCTTCCCTCATGGCCTTGGTCACATGATGGGCCTCGATGTTCACGACATGGAAAGCCTTGGAGAGAATTTCATAGGCTATAATGATGAAGTAAAAAGAAGCGAGCAGTTCGGAACAGCATTTCTCCGTTTTGCACTTCCTTATAAAACGGGTCATGTTTTTACTATTGAACCAGGTTGTTATTTCATTCCGGAGCTGATAGATTTGTGGAAAGCTGAAGGGAAATTTACGGATTTCATTAACTATAATAAACTGAACAGTTTTATGCCGATAGGTGGAATTCGTATCGAGGACAATGTTCTGATCACCGAAAAAGGACATAAAGTTCTTGGTAAACCAATTCCTAAAACAGTAAAAGAGGTGGAATCAATCTGCTGCTGATTTTTATTTAATTTTTTCAAGTGTTTTCCAGCATTGATACAGCCCCCGCGGAACGTGAAAGCAGCCTTTCCATTTCCCGCCTTTTAGTGGCAGTAGTACTTCTCCCTGCCGGTTTAAATAGCCATACCACTCGGGATATTCTTTATCTTTAAAGTGATCCCAGGTGTACTCATGAATGATCTCAAACCATTTCAGGCAATCCTTCGATCCGGTAAGCTCATATCCCTTTAGCATGGAGATAAGTGTTTCAACATGTACCCACCATAATTTCTGGTCCCATTCAAGTTGTTGGGTAGGATGCCCGAGCCTGTCGAGGAAATAAAAAATTCCTCCATATTGTTTGTCCCAGCCATATTCAACCATTTGAACAGCAATTGTTGCGGCTCTTTCTATAAGCTCCGGCCTGTTAAGACGTTCTCCCAGATCCATAATAAACCACATTGCTTCTATGGCATGGCCCGGATTGAGCAGCCGTCCCTCAAAAGTATCGGAGAGTTTATTGTCTGTTGTCAGGTTTTCTATTACCAATCCCAATTCGGGACGGTAAAAAACATCCATTACTTCGTGAATGCAGGTATCTATCGTTTTCTGAAGGAAATCTTTATCAAGAAGGTGTTCAATTTCAAGCGCCAGGTTACATAGAATCATTGGCAGGGCGAAGTTCTTAAGGCTACGGGTTCCGGGATGTGACTTGTCCCATCGCCCTTTCGGGTTATTCACCTTCGAAAGAATGATATCAAATGTTTTCCTGGCAATGTCAGCATATTCCCGGTTGCCGGCAGCCTTACTCAGCTGGCCGAATGCCATTGTAGCAAAAGTATACGAGAATATATTATATGGTTCAATAATCGGTTTTCCTTCCTGTGTAAGAGAAAAATACCAGTTTAGGTTTCCATCGTGTCCGAATTTTTTTAAAAACTCACCACCCTGTAATGCACATTTCAGCCATTCGGGATTCTTTTCCAGATTGTTATAAAGCATTGAAAACATCCATACCTCTCTACCCTGAAGCCAGACAAACTTGTCGGTATCGAAAACATTTCCAGTTCTGTCGAGACAGGTGAAATATCCTCCGAATTTTGTGTCTTGTGATTTTTCAAGCCAGAAAGGAAGAACATTATTCAGTAATTCATCCTTGTAGAGTTTTGCTAAAGATTGAGAATCCATTGTGTATGAGTTAGTTTTGTTTATTTTTTCCCCCTGCTGATCCACATTTCTTCAATCTCTTCTAACGATTTTCCGGTTGTTTCCGGTAATAATTTCCATACTATCAGCATGTATGGTATGCACATAAGTGCAAAAAACCAGAAAGTACCTGCAGGTGTAAATGTAGTCAGCATCAGCGGAGTAAGCTGGCCAATGAGATAAGTGCCTATCCAGAGAGAAAGACCTGCAATCGACATAGCTGCACCTCTTACCTTAACAGGATACATTTCGGATAGCAGCACAAAAATTACAGCGCAGATGGAAATTGCACAGCAGAAAATATAGAACAGGAATAAGATTAAGAGAAAAACGTGAGGAATGTTGAGTCTTACTCCGAAAGCAAAGTAAATCCCGATAAGTAGCAATGCTATTATCATGCCCGATACTCCCCAGTAAACCAGTTTTTTACGCCCTACTTTATCAATAATGATCAAGGCCAGAATGGTGGTCAGCATATTCACCAGGCCGACCAGAACCTGGTAAAACAGTGAATCGCCGCTTGACAAACCGCTCTCTTTAAAAATGGTAGGCCCATAGTAAAGAACAGCATTAACTCCCATTAGCTGTCCAAGCATGGCCAGGGCAACCCCGATAAAAAGAGCCATCCGAAAACCGGGCTTAAATAACATACGCCAGTTTGTGTCTGTTTCGGCAGCAATAAGATTTTTTACATTACTTATCTGTACAACTGCTTCTTTATCCCCATAGATTTTTTTAAGGATGGATGAAGCCTTAACCTCCTTACCCTTAACAATAAGCCACCGGGGACTTTCGGGAATCAGGAATAGCACAACAAAAAAGAGTAGTGCCGGAAGAGCTTCCATACCTAACATTCCCCTCCACGCTTCGGAACCGAAAATCTTACCGTATAAACCAGTCGTTGCCCCGTTCGCTAATAGTGTTTCGGAGTAATGAAGCAGACCATAATTTGCAAGGTAAGCTCCTAAAAAGCCAACAGTAATTGCCAATTGGTACATTGATACAAGTCGTCCGCGGAAACTGGGTATGGAGATCTCGGCGATATATAAAGGAGATATTACCGATGCTACTCCGATTCCGACTCCTCCCAATATCCTGGCAATAACAAGTTGCACTTCGTTACCTGCTACCATGCATCCGATGCCTGAAACAGAGAACAAAACAGCAGAAAGCAGCAGTATTATTTTTCGTCCGAATTTATCACTGAGAGAGCCTGCAACCATAACTCCTCCTATTGATCCGGCAAGGGCACATCCGACATACCATCCTTTGGTAATATCATCCAGTTTAAATTGTGTTGATACCTGATCCACTGTTCCTGAAATTACCGCGGTATCATAACCAAAAAGGAATCCCCCTAAAGAAGCGACGATTGAAAGCCAGACAACGTACATTATTTGATTGGATTGTTCCTTCATGGTTATTTAATATTAAAGTATTCTTTGTAACGGTTATAAAGATGGCCGGCCTGAATATAAGCTGACTGCGGGCTCATAAAATGTGAAAATTCAAATGTGATCCCTTTTTCGTAACCTGCACGTTTGGCAGCCTCCAGTTTTAAACGAAGCTTGTCGAATTTTATCGGGAAGAATCTGATTGGCATGTCACGATCGAAGGTTTCAGCATTAGTCCAGCATTTCATTCCATATTTATCTGCCATTTTTTTATTGACCGAGAAAAAAGCATCCAACTCCTCATAATCAATATGACCATCCTGGAATGCACAGGCATCTACCACATCATGAATGCCATCGAATATTTCTCCCCACTCTTTTTCATGTTCCTGTACCGATACTGATTTTGCTTTTGTAATGTCACCGGAAGCTGCTTCAACCGCTTTTTTGCCATCAATCCATGGTGAAATAAAAGTAGGAAGACCACCGGATACATCCTTGCATTGCTTACCCATTGCGTGAAATGCCCCGATGGCTCCTTTTGTCTTCCGGCTTATTTCACCACTTATATACCATCCCTGGAAGCTCTTATACTTGCTGCCATAATTTTTCCAGACCTCATCTATAACATATTTATTGTCTTCAATTTCCCACGACAGATCACCCGTATCCCAGTATTTTCCTGAATCATACAAACCGAAATAGAATTTCATTTTGTATTTGTCAGCCAGCCTCAGATACATATCTAACAGGTCAACAGAAGGCATATAACAGCCTTTTTTAAGAAGATATTCGGAGGGAAATGTAATAAATTTCCTGTAGCCCGAGCGGATCATTATTACAGTATCAATTCCTATTGCTTTCATGTGGCCAAATTCTGCATCCCACTCTTTTTCTCCCCAGTTCTGATGAGGAATGTCGTGTGAAATTTCATCAAGGAATGTCCCGGTAATCTGTAATGCGTTTCCATTTGGAACAATAAGTTTTGTTTCGGGATAAGCCACAGGTGCGGCTACATTCTGGTTATTGGTACAGGATGCTAATGGTACAGTTAATGCAGCCATTCCTGCTAAAGTTGATTTTGTTAAAAAATCGCGGCGAGTCTGTTCTGATTTCATAAATAGATATATTACTTAAAGGTAGAAGTATTTTCATTAAGGTATCAGGGTTTATCTTCAGTAGTTAAAAAATGTCACTAGTGTCTCGTTAAAATGTTAAAATGTTAAAATGTTCTTTGATATTATTGATAATCAATTATTTGCCACGGCTTTTATTACGTGACGATTTGGTTCGATTAATTATTTAATGAAATGGTTACCATTTTTTTCTGCTGTTTTATAACTTACCGTTGGCTTTAGCCAACGGTATATAGACCTCATTGACAAGGACTTTAGTCCTTCATTTTTGGGCTAAAGCCCGTGTTGTCGAGTACTTTGATCCGTTGGCTAAAGCCAACGGTAAGTTAAGTAAACCACAAATTTCTCCAAATCCTGAGTTAATCGCTTTTAAACAAAGAAACTATAAAAGAGCTACTTACAAACCAAGATTACTGAGATGTCAAAGAACTAAATCTTATATAGTTGAAAATCAATTATATTTAAGTGGACACTAGTTAAAAAATGTTATTGTTTGGGCCATTGAGTTTCTATTCCCTGTGAACGAATAAGATCCTGAAACTCTTGCAATAATTCTTTTTTCTCGCGGACCACCCTTGGAATGACTTTTTTATTCATCGAAAATGCCACCAGCATACCTGCTGATTCACCTATATTCCATTCAACAGGGTGGAGCCGGTAACAACCGTTTGTAATATGTGTTGTGCCGATATTTTTATTTGCAGGGATCAGGTTCTCAATACGTACAGGTATAAGCGCTCCCAAGGGTATCTGGAACGGAAGGGAGTCAACATCAATGTAATTAACGCCGGTGCTGGAGGGATGAAGGTCTATGCGGTAGTAACCAACGCCGGCGCTATCGTAAAAATCAGCAGAACCAATATCTTTTGTTTTGCCTGTGACCAGAGATCTGTTTTCCAGCCCGACATGTTCTTCCAAAACTGTAAATAATGCTTTTATACGTCGTGATTCGCG
Organism: Bacteroidota bacterium; assembly: GCA_037127735.1. Taxonomy (GTDB): domain Bacteria; phylum Bacteroidota; class Bacteroidia; order Bacteroidales; family VadinHA17; genus LD21. Next base: position 24,436 of record JBAXXU010000024.1, on the reverse strand, counting down.
GATATAAGGATATTTGGCAAGACCATCTTCTGTCCCAAGAATGTCACCGCGGGGACGGATTCCAGGCCAGCCATAGCCTTTATCCGGACGGGGCGCTTCAGTCTGTAGCCAGTACAAAAGGGATAAACTCAGTTGCCTGGCGCTTTCAACATGACTTATAAATTCAGAAGGGCTGGCACCGATCAGATTTCCAAGTAAATAATCGTTTTGGGGCCAGTTTACAATTGTAATATCACTGCGATAGGTGCCTGGCTGAAAATTATTCTTATTGATTATACGGCGGTAACTCCATAAATTAAAAAGAGAAGTGTCACCTACCTCCTCAGGGTTAAATCCAACCTTATTCGGTTTCAGAGAAATCGGGTTAGTATAGCAAAGATCAAGAAGCTTTCCCGGCCAGGGAGGATTCAAATCTGGTTTAAAATTTCGCCAGAAATCATAATCGCGGGGTTTTTCAATTACATGATTTTCCCCCGGAATATGGTCCATCGCGAAACATACTGTAAAAGCCTGGTTGTTATCGGGATTTGCTTTTTCAGGCGCATGCAGTTCACCTGTTTCCTTTTTGGATTCAGTACCGGTAACAAACTCTGTTCCGGTTAAAGGAAGCAGACACCCAAGCTCAGTAGCATCAATAAAATAAGGAGCAGAAAGAACAACACTATTTCCATGTAGCTGATTGACTGCTTTTAATGAGCTGACCTTATTTCCTGTAACTTCTGCACTTTCAATTTTATAACAGGTTAGCAGGAATAATTTTCCTGAACTGATATAAGGCGCCAGCATATCAACAAGTACTGCCAATGCCACCCGTGGTTCATGACATAATCTGGAGACAGAGCCGTCGCCAGGGTTTAAAAATTTATTTGCCCTGGCGGTTTCTGTCAGGGGATAGTTACGAATGTAATATTGACGGACCAAGGTACGAAAATCGCGATACAGACGAGTGGATCCATGTGTCTCAATCCATTGATGCTCATCAGGGGGTACTCCTTGTTGCGCGATCTGTCCTCCGATCCAATCGGTCTCTTCTGTAAGGATAACGCTTAAATTGTTGCGTAATGCTGCCAATGCTGCTGCACAACCGCCCAGTCCACCGCCTGAAATTACTACGTCTGCTGATAGCTCATTAATATTTTCAGGATTTCCGGCTTTTTCAGGCTGAATAAAAAAATCCTTTGGGAAGTTTGAAATAGAATTTGTAACGACAACTCCTCCTCCAACTGTAAAAAGTTCAATAAATTTTTTTCGCTTCATAAAAAAGATTTATTATTAGCAATATTCCTGTCAGAAGGCCTTGAAGTATTCCCTGTTTAATCTTGCAATATTGGTAAGCTTGATCTGCTTCGGACATTCAGCCTCACAGGCGCCGGTATTTGAACAGTTGCCGAAACCTGCTTCATCCATTTTTTCAACCATTGCTTTCACTCTCTCTCTTGCTTCAATACGTCCCTGAGGTAAAAGAGCAAACTGTGATATTTTTGCAGATACAAACAACATTGCCGAGGCATTCTTACAGGCGGCAACACAGGCACCACAACCAATACAGATAGCTGAATCAAAGGCTTCATCTGATTTTTTCTTCTGGATAAGAATTGAATTAGCCTCAGCAGCTGCACCGGTATTGATGGAAATATATCCACCTGCAATCTGGATTTTATCAAATGCCGACCGGTCAACAATAAGATCCTTTATTACAGGGAATGGTTTTGCTCTCCAGGGTTCAACCCATATTGTGTCGCCTTCTTTAAAATATCTCATTGAGAGGTGGCACGTGGTTATTGCAGGAACCGGCCCATGAGGATGTCCGTTTATATACATTCCGCACGATCCGCATATCCCTTCCCTGCAATCGTGATCGAAAGCCACCGGATCCTTATCCTCTTCAACAAGTTTTTTATTAAGAGAGTCGAGCATCTCGAGGAAGGCCATCTCAGGCGATACATTATCCATCTTGTAGGTTATAAAACTACCTTTTGTTTTTGCATTTTTCTGACGCCATATCTTAAGTGTAAGCTTCATGTGCTTGATTTATAGTTATGATTTAAAAGTATTATATTTTATGCCAGTTATTATATTGCGCAGGGCGAAGGGCTCAGGGCTCAGGGCTCAGGGAAAATACAGTATTCTTTGCTCTGCGCTCTCCGCCCTGCGCCCTGCGCTCTGCGCTCTCCGCCCTGCGCCCTGCGCTCTCCGCTCTGCGCCTATTTATAGCTTCTGACTTTCATCTCCACTTCCTCAAACTTCAGTTCCTCCTTATGCATAATAGGGGGGGTACCTTCACCTGTATATTCCCAGGCAGCTACATAAGTAAATTTTTCATCGTTTCTGAGCGCCTCGCCATCAGGAGTCTGAAATTCCTCCCTGAAATGTGCCCCGCAGGACTCATTTCTATTGAGGGCATCTGTAACAAGAAGCTCGGTAAGTTCAAAATAGTCAGCTACCCTGCCTGCCTTTTCAAGTTCCATGTTAAGCTCGGTGTAAGTCCCGGGAACATTAAGATCTCTCCAGAATTCATCCTTAAGCTCTTTTATGAGTACAAGAGCTTTTTTAAGACCTTCTTCGTTTCTTACCATTCCGCAATAGTCCCACATTATCTTTCCCAAACGCTTATGGAAAGATGCAGCGGTTTGTTTTCCTTTTATTGAAATTATTTTTACAAGTCTTTCAACTACCTCTTTTTCAGTAGCTTCGAATTCGGGTTTGTTGGTTGAGATTTTCGGTACCCGTATCTCATCAGCCAGATAATTACTAATTGTATTTGGCAGAATAAAATATCCGTCACCTGAAGCCTGCATCAGGGAACTTGCTCCGAGACGGTTAGCTCCATGATCGGAGAAGTTAGCTTCACCTATCGCATACAGCCCGGGTATTGTGGTCATCAGTTCATAATCAACCCATAATCCACCCATCGTGTAATGGCCCGCGGGATAGATACGCATTGGCTCATCATACGGGTCTATCCCTGTTATGGTTTTATACATCTCAAAGAGGTTCCCGTATTTATTTTGAATAGTTTTCTTACCTTGTTTCTTTATTGAATCCCTGAAGTCGAGATTAACAGCGAGACCTGTTTCTCCAACTCCAAAGCCTGCATCGCAACGTTCTTTGGCTGCCCTTGAAGCAACATCCCTTGGCACAAGGTTTCCGAAAGTCGGATAACGACGTTCGAGATAATAATCTCTCTCTTCTTCGGGGATATCATTTGCAGGTCTTGAATCTTTTTTTGTTTTAGGAACCCATACCCGTCCGTCATTACGGAGTGATTCCGACATGAGTGTCAGTTTTGACTGGAACTCGTTCAGCTGGGGAACACAGGTTGGGTGAATCTGGACGAAACTCGGATTTGCAAAGTAGGCTCCTTTTTTATGAGCCTTCCATGCTGCTGATGCATTGGAGTTTACAGCGAGTGTTGACAAAAAATAGATTGTACCATAACCTCCGGTGGCAAGTACAACTGCATGTGCAGCATGTCTTTCAATTTCTCCGGTGATAAGGTTACGGGCAATAATTCCGCGCGCTTTCCCGTCAATCAGAACAAGATCGAGCATTTCACGACGAGGGAACATAATCACATTGCCTTTTTTAATCTGCCTGTTCAAAGATGAATAGGCTCCCAGCAGGCATTGTTGACCGGTCTGCCCACTGGAGTAAAAAGTTCTTGATACCTGTACACCTCCGAAAGAGCGCGTATCGAGCGTGCCTCCATAATCGCGTGCAAAAGGTACTCCCAGAGCAGTATAATGGTCAATAACCTCGTTGCTTACTTCAGCTGCCCTATAGACATTTGCTTCACGGGCTCTGTAGTCACCTCCTTTTATCATATCATAGAAAAGGCGATAAATACTATCACCATCGTTTTGATAGTTCTTTGCCGCGTTTATTCCTCCCTGGGCTGCAACAGAGTGTGCCCTTCGCGGGGAATCCTGGTAGCAAAAATTTTTTACACTGTAACCAAGTTCTCCAAGCGCTGAAGCAGCTCCTGCACCCGACAATCCGGTCCCAATGACAATTATTTCAAGCTTTTTCTTGTTTGCAGGGTTTACCAGTTTGACCGAAGCTTTATATTTAGTCCATTTTTGTGCCAGCGGACCATCGGGTATCTTTGAAATCAGTTTAGTCATATTTGTATTTTTTCTATTTAGGATTTACCTGAAAATCCATAAAGTGATTGAAATAAAAGCAAATCCTGCAGGGATTATAATTGCATATACAAGAGCAAATACTTTGACTATCGGTGTCCAGATTCTGTGATTTAGTCCAATTGTCTGGAATGCTGAAGAGAAAGCATGATAAAGGTGAAATCCAAGTAGTGTAAAACATGTAAGATAAATATAATTGTAAGCAGGTATCTTGAAAAGGCTATGAGCAAGAGAATAAAAATCTTCAGGATTTCCAGCTACTAATCCCAGTTTGATGAAATAGAAATTGAAGAAATGCAGCACAAGAAATGTAAGTACTGAAGCTCCGGTCCAGATCATGAACCTTGAGAAAAATGATGTTTCTGATTTGTTGCCGGCGACATAACCAACCGGACGTGCGAGCCAGTTCCTGATCTGTAGGAAAATACCCCAGGTAACATGAATAAGTATAGCACCGATCAGAACCACTTCTATAATTTTTACTAACGGAAATGTTGCCATGAAATGTGCAGCGATATTAAAAGGTTTAGGGTCACTCTTAAGCAACATAAGGTTAATTATGAGGTGAACCGGTAAAAAAGTAAGTAAGAACAGGCCGGCTAATGCCATCACAAATTTCTTGGAAATTGAGGAAAATAGAACTTTACTCATCGATTATGAAATGTATTTAAAGTTTATTTTTTTAGATATGGAAGTTTAACAAAGCTACTTTATTTAGCAATTATTGCAATTTTACATATTAGTTATCGCGAAATATCAGAAGCATCTAATACACGCTTAAAGGAAAATTACAAATACTTCTCGAGTAATAGTTTCGTTTTACGGATGCCTTCTTCTTCCGGTTGGGTGTTCCCCTCAAATTCAATTCCGATATATCCTTTAAAGCCAAAACCCTTTACAATATCAAGTAATTTCTTATAATCCATCTTTGGCTGTTCACCGTTGCTGTCAAAATCATAGGTTTTTGCGCTGACTCCTTTGGCAAAAGGCATTAATTCTTTAACGCCTTGATAGCGATCATACATATCCTTGCAGTCACTTTGTGTTTCTCCCCAGGGATGGGAAAGGCAAAAATTGCCAAAATCAGGAAGTGTCCCTACATTTGGCCGGTTTACTTGTTTCATTACATCTGCCACCCAGGCTCCGTTGGATGATTCATTACCGTGATTTTCTACAACAACATTGATCTGCATTGTCTTTGCAAAGTCGCCAAGACGGCCAAGGGAATCTATTGAGGCAGCTTTCTTTTCATCAGATGATCCTTCGCCATGCAGATTCACCCGGATTGTTAAACAGCCTAAATATTTTGCGGCTTCCACCCATTTTTTATGGTTATCAACGGCCAATAATCTCTGTTTTTCATCTGCTACAGCAAGTGGACCTTCATCATCTACCATAATGAGATGATTCACAACCCCGGCATCTTTACTTCTTTTAAGTAATTCATTAAGGTAAGTTGTATTCTTCCCGGCTTCTTTAAAATTCATTTTCTTTCCTCCAAAAAAGCCATTAACATATTCCACTACCGAGATATCAAAATCATTTTTTGCTTTAGCAGGAAAATCCAGGTGATCGAGTTTTCCTATGGAAAGAGCCCTGTTCAATGACCATTCTGCCAAAGAAATCTCAAGTCCGGAATTTTTTAATGTTTTCAGGCTTAGTGAAGGAGCAAGTATCAATCCGCCGGCGCCTAATAAAGATTGTTTGATAAAAGATTTACGTGTTGACATACAAAAAGTTTTAAAATTAAACAGAAATTCAAATTATCACTATCTAACCTTAATTATTCATTTACTTGGTGAACCTTTGTGTAATCCTTTGAGTTCCTTTGTGGTTAAGGATTTTTTACCACGAAGTATCTCAAAGTGTAACACTAAGTAACACGAAGGAAAACAATGAATTAATCATATTCACGAATAGGATAGGCTAAAGATACTTATTTTCATTAAATAAGTTGTCATAATCTTGTGTTGAGCTCTATTTATTCATTTTATGGTCAAGAGTTCCGGCCATTTGTATTTGATTAATTTATATGTTGAAATAAGCTAAACTCTATCTGGAACGACATAAGGTTTGCGATACTCCTTTCTTGTTAACATATCGTCTGCTTCCGGATCATTTACAAACTTTTCGGTAGCCCCATTAAACTGTAATCCTCGTCCAAGGCGATAGGAGATATTCGCCAGGTGAGGAAGCGCCGATGATAAAAAGCCTTCATAAATATCACAATGCAGCATCTCGTCTTTACCGGAGCGTATTGCATCCAAAAAATTAGTATAATGATTATCACCCTGCTTACTTTCACCATCTTTTGAGCTTGCAAAAGGTTCTTTTTCCCGTTTGCGAAAAGCTTTCCATGTATCATTTAAGATTTCGAGATATCCTTCAGAGCCATAAAACAGGTTTCCGACTTCATTCCCTTTGTTACCTTCCTGGTTTGTAAACCGGCCCCTGGTTTCAAACTCAAGCATCGTCCCGTCACGGTATTTAAATGCGCAGGTTTGAGTATTTGGAGTTTCCTGCGAAGTCTTATCATTGCCATAGGTCTCAACTCCGCCATATACCATAACCCCCGGAGTCTTCTTTTCCGGTGAACTCTCGTCCTTATTAAAACCATAAATACCTCCGGTAGAATATACTGAAACCGGGTGTTCGTTTTTATTCAGGCCCCAACGGGCAATATCGAGTTGGTGCGGCCCTGTGTTTCCGGTATCTCCATTACCCGTATCCCAATACCAGTGCCAATTATAATGACTTCGTTTCTCGTTGTATTGTCGCCATGGAGCAGGACCTAACCAACGGTCGTAATGAAAGGTGGCAGGTGGCTCACTGTCTTTTGCAATGCCATAAGAATCGCGTGGTTTGTAGCAAAGGCCACGGGCCATAAAAACATCACCGATACCACCGTCATGGAGGAATTTAATTGCTTCCATAACATTGACAGACGAACGATTGTTTAATCCAACCTGAACCCGCAAATTGTACTTACGGGCTGCTTCAATCATTTTCCGTCCTTCCCGGATATTATGTGAAGCCGGTTTTTCAACATATACATGTTTACCTGCCTGACAAGCCCAGATGGTTGCCAGGGCGTGCCAATGATTTGGCGTAGCTATTGAAACAGCATCTATCTCCTTGTCATCTAATACATTATGTAAATCCCATTCTGTTAATGGTTTCACACCGGTTTTTTCGATCACCATTTTTGAACGTGAGTCAAATAACAGTTCATCTGTATCGCAGAGGGTTTTTACCAGTACATTATGGCTTTCTTTCAGTGCACCCCAGCTTTCGATATGGAAACTACCCTGGTTACGGATACCAATAACTGCTATATTGATGCGTTCATTGGCGCCGATAATCCTGTTGTAGGAAGCAGCGCTCATTGGCGAACTAATTGATGAAACAGCTACACCGGCTAAACCGGCTGCTGTTTTACCAATAAAATCTCTTCGTGTAACACTTTTTTTCATCATAATATTTTCCTTGTAAATATAATTTAAGTCATTTCCTAAAACTATTTTTCCAACCTGGTGGGTAAGAATCAAATGTAACTTTTATTTCTATGAAATAGTAGAAATTTAATAATAATGCTATACAACTATTAAAGTAAACTTGACACTGACACTTTCAGTCACGTTTGATACCGGTAAGAAATAAATCCTCTGCCTTCTTTCTTGCCCATGGCGTCTTCCGTAAAAAGCAACTATCATCGATTTTCGCGGAAAGATAAGAGATTTGATTATTGTAAACAAGGTTATGATATGGTTTGTTCTTACGATTAATTACATTTAAGCAGTGTTTTGATTTTAGTTTCTTGCAAAACCTATGTATATTTGAATTGTTAATTAAAATGAGAACTCCGGAAATCTATATCGGGAAAAATGCAGTCACAAATGCTTAAACAATATGATCCAGATTAAATCAACCGGCCTCCTTTATATATTTATCGGTTTAATTAGTATATGTCTTTTACCCATTAAGTTATATGGTCAGTATGTTACGATGCGGCATAAAATTCCTGTAGATGGGGAGGTTCCGGTAAGTGAAGCCGGCAATTACGACATTCCGGGAACAACCTATATACTTGTGAATGATATAAAGGGTACAAAAAGCGCCTTGTTTCTGGGCAAGGATATTACACTTGATCTTAATGGTTATACTATAACATACGCTGACGGTGAATATGAACATATACCCAATAGCAGCTTTGAAGAGGGACTGAATGGCTGGGATATGTCTAAGGCTCCGGCTGCCAGGATTGAAGATACCAAAGTACATGTATTTATTGGTAATAATATCCTGCGCTTAAAAGCGGGAGAAGAAATTACTTCACCATATATTAACCTGCCTGTCGCGTACCGGTCATATTTTGCATTTTGTGGTGTGTGCACATGGGATATGAGGGTAAGCGTTTATGTTGAAGATGACAAAGGTACAAGCCTGACGTGTATTACAAAATATGCTGACAGTACGATGGTCAGTTGTCCTATCGAAAACAGATCCCCCAGGCTAGGGGGCGGCTTTGTATATGCACATATAAATGGTTTACCTGCCGGCAAATACAGAGTAAGAGTAAGAGCCGAAACCGATTGCCTTGTTGATTATATTGATATCAGGCCTGCCATGGATGCAGGAATCGGAATAGTTGAAGAGACTCACCCTATGGGGCACAATGATCACCTGTACAAGAGGGCACATGGCGCCTTTTTTGATTATACGGCCAATGTTGCAGATAAAACACCGATGGCAGGAATACCCGTGGTAAAAGGATCAGGTTCAGTAGTAATTAAGAACGGGGTGATCAGAAACGCAACACCTTGTATCTTATCATGGGGTATCCAGTCAACTGCAGAAAATGTTCATATTGTCCTGGAAAACCTGAAGATAATCACCGCAGGAATAAATTCAACAGCAGCTGATGTTCCCCAGGCAACAATCACAAACTGCACTTTCGAGGTTGATAACCCATTTATAATTAACCGTCATGGTGCAGAATTTTATGCTGTTGATCTGACAGGAGAAAAGCCATCGGAAGTTGCTTTCTCTGAATTTTATGGTGGACAGGGCTGTCTATCATTCAAAGGGAACTTTTCAAGAATTCATCATAATTATTTTGTTAATAAACAGACTGTTACAAACCATTATAGCATTATGGCAATGGGAGATAGTTCACAGATATTTGATAACAGAATTGAACCAGAAATTGGTTCGGGCATAGAAGTTTACGTGCATAGGGGGATGCAGATATTCAACAATGTTATACGGATTTCGGCAGCGCCTCCTACCTGCGAATACGGGCATGAAGACTACAGTACTGCAGCTGTCAGAATTGCCGATTATAAAGCAAAGCCCGGATCTCCAGATGGTTGTTTCGGGAATAAGGTTTACAACAACAAAATCTTTATTACCGGTAAGGATTATCCCGAATATACAGATTATATTCCCATGGCCTGGGCTGTTTTTTACAGTGCCAGTGCCGGTGACAACTATATTTTCGGTAATCAGATAGAAGTGAATGACCAAAACCCCGGATCCAAAAACGAAACATCAGCATTTTATATCGGGGGTGGCACTGCAGGCGGACAGTTTTTTAATAACCATATTACCGCAAATGTTCCGGCAGTCTGGGTGGCATCGCGATACGGAGGAGCAAAAGATACAAGAATATTTAACAATCAGTTTACTAAATCTCGATCAGCCGGAAATGATTTCAAAGCAATCAGAATAGGTTGGTCGGAACGGGAAGATTGTGTTGCAGAAAATATCCGGTTTGAGTCTAATAATGTCGAAGGAGATGTATTTGGTATTGATGCCACTGACCAGACTCATAGTTATTCGGTTTACTGGACTCTGACCATAAATCTGCGTGATAAATCAGGGAGGATTCTTCCTTATGCAGATATAGTAATTATGGATAAGGGAAGAAAAGAGGTTTTACGTCAGAAAACTGATAAAAATGGTTATTTAAGGGTTGATTTGCCTGAATATTCTGTAGAGGGTGATGCTAAAACAGAATCATCACCTTACAAAATTCTCGCAGGTAAAAAGAAAATTGAAGTTGAGCTTAAGAAGAACGAAGAGATAAATCTTGTAATAAAATAATTAGTTTCAAATTTTATCTTTCCATTTTTTAAGTATGTTACACAATATTTCTGTCTGTTCATCGGTATGACTTTCTGAAACTGTAATTCTCACCATGAACGTTGAATGTTTAACCGGATAATTTATGAAGGGAACAATTATTCCATTCTTTTCCAGAAAAAATGACAGATCTTTTGCCCTGTCAATTTCATTCAGCATTATGGGTATGTTAGGTGTGTTATCCTGTGTGGTTTGTAAACCAAGCCCGGCAATCTCTTTCTTGAGTTTCTTTGCTTTTTCAAGTAGCCGGATACGTAATTCAGGGTTCTCGCGTATTATTTTCAGGGACGCTATGCCGGCTGCAACGACAGGAGGAGGGAGAGAAGTAGATGCCTGGTAGGTCGTTGATTTTTCACGGATTAACTCTGTAATTTTCATGTTTCCGGAAATAAAGCCTCCATAACTGCCTAATGCCTTGCTCATCGTTTCAGTCTGGTAAATGTTTTTTGAATCTGCGAGGTTAAAATATTCTGGCGTCCCCCTACCTGTGTCTCCAAGAATTCCAGTTGAATGTGCGTCATCAACGACAAGAATTGCATTGTATTTTTCCACTAAGGGATAGATTTTATCCAATGGTGCAATTTCTCCGGTGAGTGCGAAAACTCCATCTGTAATAATAAGGGGTCGGAGTCTCCCATTGTCATGAAGCAAACTCTCAAGATGCCCTGTGTCACAATGGTTGTAATGCAGCACATTTCTAATTTCCCGGGGGATGCTTCCGGTAATACTGGGATGAGCAAATTGATCCATGAAGACTGCTGTATAGGAATCTTTCAATATCTCGAGTAAAATGCTGTTTCCCTGGTATCCCGATGCAAACACCACAGCATCGTCTTTTCTTTTAAAAAGAGAAAGCTGTTTTTCCAGTTCAAGGTGTATGTCGGCAGTACCTGTTGTTCGCCGTGAGGCTGAGAAATTAACACCATATTTCTCAATTGCTTGAATGGATGCAGCTTTTACTAATGGATGATTGGCAAGACCAAGATAGTTATTACCCGCAAAGTAAGAATATTTCTTGTTGTTGTAGTAAACATAGTTACCGATGCCGCTATTAAGAATGTCCATCTGATTTGATTAGAGATTAGTAAAATATTTCCCAAAATACTTAACTTCTTTTATTCATAAACTTTGTGAGCCTTGGTGTAACCCTTTGTGCGACTTAGTGTTTAATATTTTTTTACCACGAAGGTACACAAAGTACATCACAAAGTAACACAAAGGAAAAGAGCGATTTAAGTATATTTGTGAATAATTCAGGTTAAATGAATAAGATTATTGAACGAAGAACCGAAGCGAACCCGACAAAGTCAAAATCAACATATCTGTATGCATGATTACCGACAGTTATTAAAATTAAAAAAAATTGTAATAAATATAGTTGTTTTATCTATCTTTAAAGAAATTTCTTACATAATTATTATTTAAAATAATGATATGAAAGCTGATTAGTAAGTATTGTTTCCTTTAATTTGAATATTTGTTATTAAAACATGATTAATTTTTACTTATCTTGACAGCCAAAAGTATTAATTTATATCAGATGTTTAATTAAGCTTCATAAAACAAATGGATAGATCATCTAATAAGTCAACCGTTTCAAGACGAGCTAAAATTCTTGAAGAACTCGAAACAAAAGGAGAGGTAACTGTAACCGAACTGAGTAAAATGTTTAAAATAAGCGAGGTTACAATAAGGAATGATCTTACCCACCTTGAAAAGCAAAACATGTTGATTCGCGCCAGGGGAGGTGCTATCAAAATGAAGTATTACAGAATGGGAATTGATCCTTCAATTTCAGATAAACAAAAGGAGTTTCTTAAAGAAAAACAGCGGATTGCTAAAGCTGCATTGAAGTTCATTGAGGATGGAGATACGATTGTATTGGATTCAGGAACAACAACAACCGAGATTGCAAAAAATCTGGAGCAGTTTAAGAATCTTACTATAATCACAAATGCGCTGAATATTGCAATCATACTTTCTGAATATGAAGGATTTAATATTTTCATGCCGGGAGGATTCTTACGCAAAAAATCATTATCGCTTGTAGGAGTCCTTGCAGACGAAAATTTCGTGAAGTTTTATTGTGACAAATTGTTTCTGGGAGTAGATGGCTTTGATACTATGCATGGTTTATCCACTCCAAATTCTGAGGAGGCACACCTTAATCAGATTATGATAAATGTTGCCAAAAAGGTAATTGTTGTTACAGATTCAAGGAAGTTTCTGCGACGACGTTTTGCTTTCATAGGTACTATCAACACAGTAAATGTTGTTATAACCGACTCAGGGATCAGGGAAGAGGATAAAGAGAGGCTGGAAAAAAACGGAGTTGAGGTCGTAATTACTTAAGAAGCCTTTTTTCTAAATTATTTTTCTTTTACGATAATGTTATTAACTACAAGGATTAAACGGCCATGGTTATTATTTGCCCTTACTACTACTTTATTTTGGGGTATCTGGGGCGTTATAACTGAACTTCCTGGTAAAACAGGATTTCCGCTGACATTGTGTTTAGGATAATCTATTGTAATATAAATTCATAAATATTCTTTCATAAGATTACTAAATTATATAGATAATGTATATGATGAAGATAAAAATTCGATTTGCAGGTATTGTTATGATGCTTGTATTAGTAAACGCCCACTTATCAGGTCAGCAAAACACTATAGCAAAGATCGCGATAATTCAGGCTACCGGACTTCCAAACCAGGATCCGTTTATGGATACTTATAATCCTGCAAAAGTCCGTCCTCAAATGATGGCTCATTTCAATAAACTTCTGGGTCTTTTTGAGAAAGCCGGACAGATGGGTGCAGATTTGGTTTGTGGACCGGAAGATATGCAGCATATTGGTTCTTAAAGAAGTTGATTATGGCCCTAATGCCGGTAAGCGCTAAAAGGACTGTCATATTGGAGAAACAGTAGCCGGAGCAGATTAGAAATATTTATGGAAAAAAATGACAAAAGAAAGTTTTACACTTTTATTAACTACTTCTAACAATATTAATAACCTTCTGAAACTTTATTATTATATTTGGGAAAGATAATGAAATCATTTATATTTGTATTGAAATAAAATTCTGGAACCGTATGGAATATCTGAATTGCAAGACAAAACAGCTGGAATCTATTGGAGGTTTTTATACTGCAAAGGAAATATGTAAGGTACAGGAGCTCTCCGATGGTAATGTGATTTGTGCCTATGATTCTTTTCTGGGTTTCAGGCACGGTCCAAAGGCAATAATCAATGAAGCCACTGTTATTGCTTACCTGTTATCAAATAATTACCATGCTAATAAATATGAACTGGACCTGATCAGATCTGTAAATGAAACATCAAAAGAACACAAGTCCATTGCAATTGGCAGTAACTATGATCCGCTTGAATTGCAGATTAACCTGCCCATTTTGTTACCTGATAGTATCTGCAATATCCCCGAAGAGTTTCTCCCCGTAATATATCTTCTTCCGGCCCAGATAATCGGTTTTTTCAAATCAATGAATTTAGGCCTGTCACCTGATTCTCCCTCTAATAGTGGAACTATCACCAGAGTTGTGCAAGGTGTTACAATTTATGAAGAATAGGCTTAGGGCAATTTAACAGGGTTTAAAAGTTTTTAGTAGTTAATAACCTGGAGAATCTGATAAACTATCTGAATTTATCAACCATGATTAGAAAATTGAGTCACCTGAAATCTATGCTTTTTTTGAGTCTGGTATTTTCACTATTACCGATATCAACAGGTTTGTTGTTTGCAAGTGAAATGTCAGAATCTGAATTACATTTGATTCCTTTTCCAAGAGATGTTAAATCAGGTGGATCTGATTTTGCTCTTAAGAAATCATTCCTCTTTTTTCTTTTTGCGAGTTTCCAGTTTTTTATGACTTTATCGAAATCACTTTCGCTGGTATTGTTTAATATTAAGTTGTATTTGTCGTATTCTTCTTCGGCTTTTTCGATAGCTAATTGATGAGAAATTTTTCCGGCATGAGTTAAAATATTTCTATCATTTAATTTAAGAAATCCATGTAGCTTCTCAATCCAATCTTTCATATACATAGGTATTCTGCGCATGGCTTGTCCTGTGGCAAATATCAGGTATTGTTCTACTAAATTATTGAGTGCTGATAGTTCTGGTTCGTTTAAATAGTTTTTTGCAATGCTTACATCCTGTTTTCTTGGTTTTGTACCTCTCCAATTAGTTAATCCCATATTGAGTTTATTACTATCTACTCTTTCGGAAATTATTTCTGCTGCGATTTTACCGGTAATTGCCCAGTGCATTTTATTTTGAACAGTTTGAAAAAACAAAATACTGTTTTCATCTGTCGGATCGTAATCTGCACTTGTAGCATAAATGTCAGTTATCTTTTGGTAGAAACGCCTCTCGGATGTTCGAATATCCTGTATGCGATTTAGTAATTCTTCAAAATAATCATAAGGCAAATCGGGGTTTTTGAGCCGCTCATCGTCAAGCACAAAACCTTTTACAATATACTCTCTGATATGTTTGGTAGCCCATTGCCTGAAACGGGTAGATACAGTTGATTTGATGCGGTAACCTACTGATATTATTGCATCTAAGTTGTAGAACTTTTGACTACGTTCCACCATTCGTCCACCTTCTTTTCCAACTTGTAAGAAATCCTTACAAGTTGACGCTTCATTCAATTCACCTTCTTCAAAAACATTTTTCAGGTGAATGGTTATGTTTTGCGGTGTAGTTTGAAACAGTTCTGCCATTAGCTTTTGAGTTAACCAAACTGTTTCATTTTTTAATCGAACATCTAACTTAGTTTCGCCTTTTTCGGTAGTATAAATTATTATCTGAGAATTGTTTTCCATTTTCCCCATTTCTTTAATGATTATTCGTCTTCGCTTTCAAGTTCTTTACCCATCCTGTACTTTATATCATAATTGATAATAAAATCCAACTCCATTCTTCCTAATTTCAATTCCAATAAGTTTTTTTTCGTCCAAATCTTCAAGCATACTATTACATGATTTACTTAAAAAGTTTTGTTGCCAATCAGTTTGTAAAAATCAGGTGTTATTAACAATTTTGTTTACGAAATTAACATATTAAATTGTTATTTGGAAAACATTTCTTCAGAACATACACATATCAATTATTATAATTTTTGGGTTGATAACTAAGCGATTGCGTTCTTTGATATATTGGATTTCAGGGTTAGTTTTGTAGCATAAGCTATGAAAAGGGCCCATTGAAATTTTACAACTTACCACCGAATAAATTACGGGAAAACTACCTGGAACCCGGGATTAGTAAATGACACTCATTCTGTTGGCTTTATTCCTGAATTTTAACTTATAGCAGGCAAAAAATCTTTCACAAATAATTGGCTCTTTCGTTATGTTGACTAAATTTGGATATAAATTAATCTGTTACTATTTCATCCCGATAAATATTTTTATTTGTTTTAATATTTTGTTTTCAACTTAAATATTTACAACTATGCTTAAAAAAATTTTGCTATTTGCATTTTTATTATTGTCTCCAATGCTTATGGGACAAAAGGCTACCATAACGGTAGAATCCGGAGACATACTGACTTACCCTTACAGCGATCCTAATCCAGTGCCTATTTTGGCCGAACGAAGAGATGAGATATTTCCTTATCATTCATTTAGTGGCTACAGTCTGAAAGGCCAGATGCAAAAATGGAAAGTAATAAAACTTGAGAATGATTATATCGAAGTTTATATACTTCCTTCAGATGGGGGAAAAGTATGGGGCGCAATTGAAAAATCGACCGGAAAAGAATTCATCTACAGGAACGAAGTTATGAAATACAGGAATATTTCAATGCGTGGTCCATGGACATCGGGAGGTATTGAGTTTAACTTTGGATATATCGGGCATAACCCTTCCACTTGTGTTCCTGTTGATTATAAAACAGTTGAAAATGCTGATGGAAGTGTAAGCTGTTTTGTCGGGAGCCTCGATTTACCTTCGCGCACAAAGTGGACTGTTGAAGTAAGAGTACCGAAAGACAAGGCTTATTTTGAAACGAGAGCTATGTGGAGTAACCCGACTTCATTGCCTCAAACGTATTATAACTGGATGACTGCAGCGGCAGTTGTTACTCCTGATCTTGAATTTGCATACCCGGGAAACCAGGAGGTCGGACATGGAGGAGAACAAGGTCTCTGGCCGGTTAACAGGGATGGACGCGATTTATCCATGTACGCCAACAATGCCTGGGGTTCAGACCGGTCAGCACATATAGTCGGTGAATATAATGATTTCATGGGAGGATATTATCATAAATCAGATTTCGGTTTTGGACATTGGGCATTATATGATGAGATGCCGGGTCATAAACTCTGGTTATGGTCGCAGGCCGGGAACGGGGCAATATGGGAAAATCTGCTTACAGATACCGATGGACAATACATGGAATTTCAGGCCGGACGCATGTTCAACCAATATGGAGGTACTTCTGCATTTAAAACTCCGATTTCACAAACTCCATTCACACCCGGACTAACAGACCGTTGGACAGAATTATGGTTCCCGGTTAAAGAAATAGGTGGACTTATTGATGTTTCACCCATGGGTGTACTTTATGCTAAAGCTGTAGAAGGGAAACTTCAGGTTGGAGTAAATGCCCTCTCTTTTGCACAGGCTAAGGTGATAGTTAAATCAGGTGGCAAAGTGATTTTTACAGAGGATAAAAAATTCAAACCGATGGATGTTTATAAAACTTCGGTCCCATTGACTGCAAATTCTGATTATGAGGTAGTTGTTGAAGGGATGGATCTCCAGTACAGCCCGGCAACAAGAAAACTGTTAAGCCGGCCTTTTGTTTCCAAAATGCCAAAGGATATAACTACGGCAGCATCTCTTTATCAGGAGGGCATGGAATTAAAAGAAGAAAGAAACTATAAGCATGCAAAAGATCTATTCAAAATGTGCTTACAAAAAGATCCGCTTTATATTGATGCTATGGCTTCTTTAACAGAAATATATTACCGCAGTAAACAATATGACTCTGCCCTTTATTATGCAAATAATGCACTTCAGCTCGATACATATCATCCTGCCGCAAATTACTTTGCAGGTATAACTTACAAGGCAATTGGCAAACTGACCGATGCGCTTGAATCGCTGGGGTGGGCCGCCCGTTCGCAGGAATACAGGTCAACAGCCTATGCCCTGATGGCCGGCATTCAGCTTCAAATCGGAAATAAAGAACTTACTGAACATTATGCAAACCTGGCGCTCGATTACAACCGTACTAATTTTAATGCGCTTGAAGTATTGGCTATACTTTACCGCAAATCGGGTGAGACAGCTCTGGCTGATAAATATGTTGAAACCATAAGCAACCTCGATCCGTTGAATCATTTTTCCGACTTTGAGAGAAGCCTCCTGCACCCTTCATCCGAAAATTACTCGCGTTTCACCTCTACCATTACAAATGAAATGCCTTATCAGACTTATCTGGAATTGAGCATGATATATTATGGATTAGGATTGAAAGAGGATGCTTTGCAGGTGTTGGATAAAGCTCCGGTGCAACCCGAGATAACATTATGGAAAGCCTATCTAAAAGATGACATGTCGTTGTTAAGTGAAGTGGTATCAGCATCGCCGGCATACGTGTTCCCATACCGGGCTGAAACTATTCCGGCTCTGACATGGGCTCTGTCAAAGAACAGCAGTTGGAAGTTCAAATACTATCTCGCTATGAATTATATCGCTATTCAGCGTGATGCAGATGCTATGAAGTTATTTGAAGCCTGTGGTCAGGAACCGGATTATGCACCATTCTATCTGACCCGTGCTGCCCTCCTGCGACCAAGGGATGAAAAGAAGGAGCTTATGGATTTGCAGGCAGCACAAAAGCTGGCTCCTGATGACTGGCGTGCAGTTAACAGATTGATCAATTATTATGATGCGCATCAAAACTATCAAATGACATTGACCCTTTCAACAGAAGCAATAAAGAAACATAAAGAAAATTCTGACATAGGTGTTCAATATGCTATTGCCCTGATAAACAACGGACAATATGCAAAAAGTCTGAAAACCCTTGAAGGGATGAATATCTTACCCTCAGAAGGGGCGAGGTTTGGGAAAGTTATTTTTGAACAAGCTGGTCTGTTTTTATCTTTGGATCTCATAAAGAATAAGAAATATGCAGAAGCTATGAAAATGATTGAAAAATCAAAGGAATGGCCCGAAAATCTTGGAGTAGGAAAACCTTATGAGGTGGAAACAATAGTTCAGGATTACCTCGATGTTTATTGCCTCGATAAACTGAAAAGAACAAATGAAACAGCATCACTCAGAAAGTCAATAATTGATCATACGAATCTCGACTTGTTGACTACATTTAATTATGTTCATTACACTCTTGATTCATCAACTTCATTCAATAATATTCTTGCTCTGAAAATTCTAAAGGAGAAAGGAGATATTGAAGCGTTAAGTACATTAATTCAGAAAATAGAAAAGTCAGGAGGTGCCGGGAATTTGGTTAATCAATGGGTGATTGCAATTTATAATAATGATCAGCCGAAGATGACTGAACTTGAAAAAGGCTTCGCGAAAAACACTAATTTTCTGATTCTGAAGAAACTTATTGAAGTAACGAATAAATAGAGATTTCTCCGCCATTTTTAAAATTGAATCCACCCTGAAATTTGAAATTAAGGGTGGATTTTTTTATTGTCTTTTGGCTTGTCTGCTTACAGGTGCTTCTTTCCCTGAATGTACATCCTGAAGTCTGTTAAAAGTTTCTTTTACAGCATTAATCATTTCCGGATATGGACGGTCTGTGACATCCACTAACCCGATATTATAGTTCTCTCCGTCAAAACGACCGGTTGAAGGCTGGTCAATCCATTGAAACCAATGAGTACCGATCACAGCAGGATGAGCAGCGGCATTTTCTACATAATAGCGATAAGCAATGCCTCTTTCTTCCTGGTTAATTGTTTGAGCAAGACCAGGCGCAAGTCCGCGACCGGGAGTTCCGAAATGAAATTCTCCGATTATGACCGGAAGGCCGGTCAGATCGTAAATTTTTTGTATCTCATTTACAGGGCCTTCGTAACCATAGTGGTTAATACTGAATACATCAAAATATTTTTTAGATGCAGTGATGATATCCTTAGCAGGTGTATCACCGAAGCGTAGTCCGAGATTAAGGTGATTTGGATCATATTTCTTAACAGCAGAACAGACAATATTTATAAACCTGGAATAGGTATCGTATACGAAAGCTTTGCGTCGATCAGGTGTGTCTCCCGCGGAAAGATATTTCAAAAGAGTACTCTTCATTTGAGTCTCTTTTCCATTCAAAATAACATCTATAAGATCTGACTCTCTTCCGGGCCACGGTGGTTCGTTCCCTATGAAATAGCCAAGGAGAAAAGGATCATCCTTTTTTGGAGCACACTGTCGTGAAGCAGCAGAGTCAACAGTTGCAATATAACCAGATGCATATACATCAGGCATACCCATTGTACCAGTCTCTATACCCCAACCATTAAGTGTTGCAACGTAAGCTTTTCTATGGCTGCCTCCCAGAGCAGGGTCCGACCAGTTTCCTATAGTGTTAAGACCCCAGTTGTCCATGCGAAGAAAAGTAAGCTCCATCCATTTCTGATACCAGTCTGAACCAAACCGGCGATTTAGATTCCAGGTATAAAAAGAGAATCTTTCACCTCTTTCGGCAGGATGGTTTGATGAAGCTGATTCAGCAGCAGGAGGCAATTCGGTAAATAAGTACTCCCGGCCTTTGATACGCGAAAAATCAGTCCTGGATTCAATACAGTTGCTGCCATTTGAAAAGAATAAATAGCCTTCCGGGTCAATAAACCACCATTTCCCATCAATCTTCTCAGTACGGAAAAAGCCGGTTGCTGGAGCTTTTGTACTGGGGAATCCCCCATATTTTGAAAAAGCAGAACTGGCATATTGCAATGCTTTTTCCTCTTCTGTCCAGGCCGTTTTAAGATACTCTGCCGTTTTTGCTTTGCCTTGCCGGTTGTCAGCCAGCCATTGCCCAAACTCATCAACTAATGGTTTGGAAGTAAAAATTGTATCTTCTGCAGACATTGTTAATCGGACATTACGAATCTCAAGAGATGGAGAGCCTACAGGAAGGCTCATTGCAATACCTAATGAATCAATCTGGCTGATAGATCCGACAGCGCCGGTAAACCCAATCCAGTAACCGGGGCGAGGTGTTTTCCATATTGAAGCCTGATCCATACCTTCAGTATTCATATTCTGGAAATGGATGAGAGGAATAGAAGCCCGAATCCAAACCGCTTGAAAAGGTAGTATCTCCAGCCTTCGGATTCCTTCACTATCATAAAGTTTCAGTTCAAAGCGCTGAGTTGTAGATGATTTAATTTCGAAAGTTAAGAAACCGGATGAGGACCAATCAGAGGGTATTTCAGGATTCAACTCTTTGATTGCCCACTTCTTTTCAGAATATGCCCCTTCGAATTTTATTCTTACCGGCTCATTCTTAACTGAACAAGTCGTTAAAAGCAATGCGAAAAAAACTGCCGGATTTAACAGGATAGATTTCATAATTCAGTTTTTATTAAATCGTTATTGATTTATTTTCTATTGATGTGCGCAAGTGGATGCAATAGCTGCCGTGTGTCATTCACAGAATTTTATGCCGATTGAGGCTCCGATGCGTCTTACGTTACCGGCAGCCTGATCATATTCCCCGCTCGTCTTCAGATGCTCGAGCATCAGGGGAACATTTCTTAGTTTACCTAATTCGGTCAGAAATACTCTGTAATCGAGTCCTCCGGTTCCGGGTAATACTTCATCGAGGTGAACAGTGAGATTGCTGCTGAGAAGAATATCTTTTGCATGGCAATTCTTTATATATGGCCCCAGTTTGTCAAAACATTCCTTTATAAAGGCTCCATTATTGTAATATCGGCGTGGGGAGTTGATCATGTTTACCGGATCGAGATGCACGGCAAATTGTTTCCGGTCAATTGCCTTAATAAGCTCCAGATAGGAGTCCGGAGAATCGGGAAAGGCCCATGGCATGGTCTCGAGTGTAAAAAAAGTTCGTACCGGTTTAACTTCATCTATTATTTCCCTGGTAGTTTGTACTATCATGTCGAAGGTTTCCCTGGAAAGGTTTTCCGGATGGGGGCCATCCCACTTTTCACCCCGGGAACCACTTATATTCACGCAACATCCTGCCCCAATCAGGTCAGCAAGAGCTAAAGAATCCTTACATTTTTTAATGGCCTCTTTTCTTTCCTTTTCGTTTTTACTTATGGGATTGCTCCATGCCCCTGCTTCGGAAATGATAATATTTGCATTTCTGGCAGCTTTTTCGTAAGTTTTAACAGTAACCTCGTCAGTACCTGTTGGAACAGGGCAATAGGCTGCACTGTATCCTTTTGCTTTAATGGCGTTTATCCATTCCTGAGGATCCTTAAATTCTCCAAATACCGGTCCGCCGAGACGAATACAATTGGGACTTGTCAGGATATCAGTACTCAGTACCGGATTATTAATTGTTACTAAAGCTGCAGTTCCGGTGAGGGAAAGTCTGGTAAAATGCCGTCGGGAGATATTATTTTTCATAAAAGGGATTATTTTGATAGTATAAAACACTAGTGTCTCGTTAAAATGTTAAAATGTTAAAATGTTCTTTGATATTATTGATAATCAATTATTTGCCACGGCTTTTATTACGTGACGATTTGGTTCGATTAATTATTTAATGAAATGGTTACCATTTTTTTCTGCTGTTTTATAACTTACCGTTGGCTTTAGCCAACGGTATATAGACCTCATTGACAAGGACTTTAGTCCTTCATTTTTGGGCTAAAGCCCGTGTTGTCGAGTACTTTGATCCGTTGGCTAAAGCCAACGGTAAGTTAAGTAAACCACAAATTTCTCCAAATCCTGAGTTAATCGCTTTTAAACAAAGAAACTATAAAAGAGCTACTTACAAACCAAGATTACTGAGATGTCAAAGAACTAAATCTTATATAGTTGAAAATCAATTATATTTAAGTGGACACTAGTGAGTATAAAATAAAAATTCTAAGAGATTCTTGTTAAAGTACTTAACTGGTAATTATCAAGAACTTATTTATCATCAGCAAAAAATCTTCCTATTTTTTGCATGATTTCTTTTTTCACTTCCAACGGATCGATTACTCCCTGGTGCGCATATACAATTTCACCACCCGGAGCTATCAGTAAAGTATAGGGGAGGGCCCCCGGCCAGTTTTTATCTACCGCTTCTATTAATGGATATTTATCCTCAGCGGAGTATAGGTAGTTTTTTGTCGCGGCATTTTTATCTTTCAAAAATTCCAATACTTTCTCTTTTTTCTTAACCCCATCGGTACTGATAGAAACAAACTCAAAATTGCGCGCTCCATACATACGTTGCATAATAACAAATTCCGGGAATTCGATTACACAAGGTCCGCACCAGGTTGCCCATAAATTGACAAGCCTGTATTTCTTCGTTTTATTAGCCAGAATTTCTTTTATGCCATTTATATCCGCTTCAATAACTTCTACCGGTTTATTTTTCCAATCAGCATCAAGCTTTGTTCTCCATTCTATTTTACCGGCCCATTTAATAGAACATCCAAAAGTTTTTGTTTTTTCAACCGGAACCGGTTTCCCTTCCAGCAGAGCCATAATGGCATTCCGGGTATCATGTTGGGTAGCCTTTTCATAGGGATTCTCCATCTCGTCGATACGACCACAGAAACGCAATTTTCGTTGGTTATCGAAAATGAAGACATGAGGAGTGGTGGTTGGACCATAAGCTTTTGCCATTTCCTGATTATCACCGTCATACAGATAGGGCATTGGAAACTTCTTATCCTTTGCCCGTATTTTCATCTCCTCAAAGGAATCTCCAAGATCACTATAACCAATTTCTTCCAGACAGACAGCCTGCGGATTATTAGGTGAAACCAATACCACTTCTACACTTCTCTGATGGAAATCCTGATACAATTGCAGGAACCTGTCTTCATAAGCCTGAGCCGTAGGACAATGATTGGCTGTAAATATTATCACCAAAATTTTTGATTCACTGAAGCTGTCGAGTGTATAGGTCTTACCATCCACTCCTGGCAGAGAAAAAGCAGGTGCAGCGGCTCCGATATCAAGAGTTTTGAACTCTTCTGCCTTCAGGAGGAATGATTTTCCATTTAACACCAGAATTATTAGTGAAAGGATTAATAAAACTTTTTTTTTCATGTTCACGGGTTTATATGAGTAATTATCTGAAAATGCGATGGAATTTCAAACCGGAATTGCCGGGCAATTTTGGCGGTGCCGGATAATTGTGGTTCCAATTCACGTAGAGTTAGGCATTTCTCGGGTTTGGGTTACCATAGAGACAGACAAACCGTACTAATCACCTCGTCCAATTTTCAATTTCAAGTCCTTTTATTCGGCTGAAGTGGTCAGTGTTGTTTGTCACAAGCTGGAGTTCGCTAATAATTGCAATACCTGCAATCAGAGTGTCTGTATGCCCAATTTCAGTTCCTTTTTTCCTTAGATCTGCCTGAATAGTAGCGGCAGTTTTTGTCATACGCAATGTCAGCGGAATAACCTTGTTTAACCCAACAAAATCCTCAAACTTTGTCAACTGCTTTCTTGCATCTTTGTACAACAGTCCGTTGAGAATTTCATAATAGGTAATGATACTTAAACTGATGAATCCATATTCCTTCAAGTGTTCGGCAACCCTTTCGATAACTTTTGGGTTGCCCGGTAAAAATTCAGAAAGAATATCGGTGTCAAGCATAGATGGTTTCATAGGTCAATGTTACGGGTAAAAAGTCCTGTTCTTATTTTTTTTGTTTGATTTTGAAAGTCCGAATAGTCCTTGCTGCCCATATCGCTAAAAGCGCCACCAAAAGAAAGAATTTTCTTTCGTAAACTTTCAGAATGTTTAGTTGTAGGTGTCATTGAATGAATAAATTGATAAAGTTCTTCCAGACGACTGACCGGAATATCTTTCATCTCTTTAAGAATAGCGTTTAATGTCAACATTATCGTCTAAATTTTTATCAAAGGTAATAAAAAAATCGTTACCAATCAGTTTGTAAAAATCAGGTGTTATTAACAATTTTGTTTACGAAA
>JBAXXU010000023.1:0-46779 GCA_037127735.1 Bacteroidota bacterium | reverse complement strand
TTCCGGGCGCCGGGTTGGTTTCCGGTAGAGACAAGGCATGCCTTGTCTCTACAATCGTTGCCAAATACAATCATCGCCGAATCGCAATCAATTATTATAATCCCATGCAGGTGATTCGGCATTATCACGAATTCATCCAATTTCCCAAATATGAAATGCGATGGGATTTCAAACCGGAATTGCCGCACAATTTTGCCGGTTGCGGATTCCGGATTTCGACTCAGGGCACAGGGAAAACGACTTCTGACTTCCGACTTCGGTCTTCCGACTTTTCACTTTTCACTTTTCACTCTTCACTTTTCAATCCGGCACCCGGCTCCCGTCATCTATTTCAACCCGCTTCTTTTTAACAGCGCCTCAATTGAAGGCTCCTTGCCCCTGAATCTGACATACAGATCCTGAGGCTTTTCTGTTCCTCCTTTTTCGAGGATATTCTTCCTGAACGAAGCTGCTGTTTGTTTATTAAAGATTCCGGTTTCGGTGAAGTAGCTGAAAGCATCTGCATCAAGTACTTCGGCCCATTTATACCCGTAATATCCTCCTGCATAACCTCCTGCAAAGATATGGCCGAAGGAGGCGCTCATATTAGTTCCTTCAACTTTTGGAAAGAGCTCGCTCCTTTCTATTGCCATATTTTCAAATTCGGTTATGTTTATCTCAACAGGCTTTGTTATTTTGTGCCAGGCCATGTCGAGTAAGCCAAAGCCCAGTTGCCTTAAACAGCCATATCCCTCATTAAAAGCAGAGGCCTCTTTTATCTTCCCGATAATCTTATCAGGAATTTTCTCACCGGTCTGCCAATGAGTAGCCCATGTATCGAGCCACTCTTTTTCGAAAGCATAATTCTCCATGAACTGCGATGGCAACTCCACAAAATCGTGGGCTACATTCGTGCCTGAAAGACTCTCATAAGTGCATTTCGTGAGCATCCCGTGCAAAGAATGGCCAAATTCGTGCAGGAAAGTTGTCAGCTCATTAAACGAGAGGAGCGAGGGCCTTGTTTCTGACGATCTGGTAAAATTCGCAACAATTGAGATTAACGGTCTTACTTCATTTTCCTTGATTTTCTTTTGATCACGATAACTTGTCATCCATGCTCCGCCGCTTTTGCCGGGCCGCGGATGATAGTCAATGTAGAGTAACGAAAGGAAAGTATCATCACTGTCATATACTTCATAACTCTTTACTTCAGGGTGATAGACAGGAATTGGTTTGTCTGGCAAAAAGCTTATGCCATAAAGTGATGTGGCAAGACCAAAGATTGCATTCTCAACTTTTTCGAGACTGAAATAGGGCCTGAGTATCTCATCGTCTATGTCATACAATTTTTTCTTAAGTTTCTCGGAATAATATGCCCAGTCCCAGCGCTCAATAGCCCCGGTGTGTCCGTTTTCAGCAGCATATTTCCTGACATTTTCAAAATCCCCTGATGCCGCCGGTTTTGCTGCAGTAAAAAGCTCCTCAAGGAAGTTTTCAACTTTTGCCGGGGTGCCGGCCATACGGTCGCCGAGGATCATTTCGGCAAAACTGCTGAATCCCAGCATTATAGCGATTTCGAGCCGTAGATTGACAATTTTGAAAATATTGCTGCAGTTGTTGAATTCGTTTTCTTTGAAAGCCCGCGAGGAATAGGCTTTGAGCATCTTTTCGCGCAGTTCCCTTCTTTCGGAATATTGCATGAATGGCACATAGCTTGGAAAATGGAGGGTGAACACCCATCCGGTTTTTTCTCTGCCGGCAGCTTCCGTAACCGCCATTTCGATTAAACTGACAGGCAGTCCGGCAAGATCGGCTTTATCAGTAATATGAAGCTCGAAAGAATTTGTCTCTTCAAGTACATTCTCTTCAAATTTAAGTGAAAGAGTCGATAGTTCTTCTGAGATCTCCCTGAAACGTTTTTTCTCCTCATCTTTCAGCCCGGCCCCACCGAGTATGAAGTTTCTGTATTTTTTTTCAGTAAGGATTTTTTGTTCAATGTCGAGGCCTGATAACTCCCTGGTCTCGTAAACTATCCTGATTCGGTTGAATAGTTTTTCATTCAGGGTTATATCATTTGAGAAGCGTGTAAGAAGGGGTGATACTTCCCGGGTAACAGCCTGGAGCTCTTTATTTGTTTCAGCGCTGTTCAGGTTGAAGAGAATTGATGATATCCTGCCCAGCATTTCCCCTGCCCGGTCGAGAGCTGCAACAGTGTTTTCAAAATCAGGCAGCTCCGGATTATCAGTAATAGTAGAAATTTCTTCAGAAGCATATTTAATGGCCTCTTCAGCAGCAGGCCTGTAATGAGAAATTTTAATTAAATTAAATGGTGGAGACTCAAAGGGAGTGTCCCATGATCTGAGCAGCGGATTATCCATTTTTATCTTCCTGTTTCTACATATTTCTACTATATCAATTACTCCTCATTATCCTCAGAGTCAGTAACTTTCCCTGCAAACTTCGCCGGATAAGGTACATTCCCTTTTGCCGCGAACCAGAGTATCCTGTTAAGCAGATCATCATTACCTGAATCAACTCCGTCGAATTCAGGAAGCATGCTTTTCTTGGCAAAGTGCAGGGCTTTACCTGTTAATGATGTAAGCTGAGCGCTCATTTCATCGATAGGGATATTATTTGGTACAGCCTTGTAAGGAGTTTTATCAGGAACAGTGACAAAACAATCAGTCATTGGATTTGCAATAGCATCCTGTATGTTCATGGGTGGCAACCCGAGTATCTGCTCAATTGTCCTCACCATTGAAGGCTGGGTATAAAGTGTATGGTTTACACTTCTTAATCTTGAGTACGGACTAATTACCAGGCTCACAGTGCGGTAAGCTGAAACATGATCCCATCCGCCCTGCGAGTCATCTTCAACGACAAAAATGACAGTTTTTTCCCAAAAGCGGCTTTTTGAGAATGCCTCTACAATTCGTCCAAGCGCGAAGTCATTATCTGCAACCATTGCTCTCGGTGTGGGGCTTCCCGGCCTGGTCCCGGCGGTATGGTCATTTGGAAGGGCAACAACCATAAGTTCAGGAAGCTGGTCGCCCGGTATGGCATCATAATCATTTAGCTCTTTTATCAATGCATCGGCGCGCATTGCATCTGAAAACTCGTGGTTCCCGAAGGAAGGATATGTCTGGCTCAGAATTTTCTTAACAGGCTCAATAGTGGTGAAGTTTAAGAACTCAACTTTTTCGCCGTTTTTATACTTGTTATAAATATCGGTCCATTTCAGATTTTTATCAAAAACGGGAACTGAGGCCTCTCCGTATATCCTTACAGATTTGCCATGGTTAGTTGCATTATCCCAGATGAAACCGGTGGGGGCATATACCAGCGCATCGCTCTGCACATGAGGATAACTTCTGAACCATGCTCTCATGTTCTTTTCAATATAATCGGTAACTATCGAGGCATCGGTCCACTGGTGCCCTTCTGCTGAACATTTACCTGATGCATGGAAATTATCGAGAAGCATAAATTCCTCAGACAGTTTATGAATATTAGGAGTAATCTCCGTCCCATAGATACAAAGGCCGGGATCCCCGTCACCCTGTTTCATATCGCCAAGAATCTGATCGTAGGTCCTGTTCTCCTTAATAATATATACAACATGCTTAAACACTGAAGGTTCACCTATCCTGTCGGGAACAGGTTTTGGCTGAGCGGACCCCCGTGGTTTTTCCATTGAAGCTGTAGCTCTTGAAAGGTTATTTACAGCAATTACGGTGTCGGTATATGCCTTAAGGGTTTTTTTCCACGGAACAGGGATCACTGAAATTGATGCAAGCTTATTGTGTGAGTTATAGAACAGGTTGTTCGTGCTTTTACCGCGTAGGGCCAATGCTTCACCTGATGCCTCGAGGTTACAGACATACAGAAAAGCTGAATTCAGAATGCTTATTGCAGACGGGTAAGCTCCGGTGGGTATAAACCCGGTCACGAGGCTTTTGTCGGCCGATGCTTTGCCGCTTGCATTTTTTCCAAGGGCAATTACTGCGAGTGCATTATCCATTCCATTTGCAACATAAAGCAATTTCCCATTAGGTGAAAGGCACAGGCCATTTGGCGAATCACCGAAAAACGGATTTATCTCCGGTTGCAGTCTTACACTTATTGTTTCTGCAATCTCATCTTTTACAGTATTTATGACGGATACATTATCGCTGTTTGAATTAGTCACATAAACAAATTTTCCATTTCTGTTACTTATTATTTCGTTTGGGTGAAGCCCCACGACCAGTTCTTTGATTATCCGGCCATCAGCAGGATCAATCACAGCAACACTGCCTTCCCTGGTTGAACCGCCTGCCTGGTTATTCACTCTTGCCAGACCCCATGGAACTCCTGCAACATCCATATCGCCGGCATCGGGATGTCTTCCTGCCCAATTGGTTACATACAGCTTTCCGGAAGCCATTGTGAGTCCGTATGGAGCAACCCCGGGATCTGCTACCCATACAGTATCGCCCGAAAACAGTTCCTGTTTGATAACCTTATTATTTCCATTCAGAACAACATACAGGTACTGTTTCCCCGATTCTTTTGTTATAAGAATTTCATTGGGAAGAGCCAGGTCGGTTTTTGGTGCTGCTTTATATTCAAACATCCTGTTGAATTCAGCCTTTAGTCCATTCCATTTTGCTGAAACGACAAAGGACCGCCTGTTCCTTCCAATTGTACTCCAGTACACTTCAGAGCTCAGAATACCGTTATGCCATATTATGCCGGAATAGGTATTCATTCCTCCCTGTAGCTCTGCCTTATCGTCAATTGAAAGCTTGTACTTTACTTTATTGTCAGAAGTACTTATAAAAACTATGCTGTATCTTTCTTCCACCGCCAGCCATTTACCATCGGGTGACAAGGCAGCATCCATTGAATGGTTTTCAAGCGACTCATCTCCGAAAAAGACCTGGAGACCTGCCGGCTGGATCATCCTGTTATAAGGAAGTTGTGTCTGGCGGGGTAGGGTCTGAGAATTAGAAAGCAGACTTGTAAAAACGAGTATTATTACAAAATTGTACTTTGTCTTCATTATATTTTTTTTTAGTGGAAGTGGATTCTAATTAAAAAAGGCTGTCCAATGTTGAGACAGCCTTTTTTTTATTTTCTTAGAACGGAAGATCGCTTAGCTCATCGTTTTCAGGAGGAATGTCCTCGAGAGTTGTATGTGCAGGAATATTCTGATCTCTTACTTGTGATGAAGTTTTTTCAATCTTCCAGGCATCGAGATTTGTAAAATAGTTAATTTTACCATCGCGCTCCCATTTATTACCTTTCAGGTTGAACCAAATCTTAACATCTTCGTTTAAAAACGATTCGTTGATAAGGTCGCATTTATCCTGTATCAGTTGAAACTTGATAAAGTCAAGAAATACAGCAGCTCCGCTTGTCTCTTTTTTCTCAACAACAAATTCCCGTTTTTTGAATTTGTCGCTTACCTGATTAACAGGAAATATCTCAATAATTTTTCCGATAAGTTCAAATGCCATTTCAGTCTATTCTTCGTGAATTAATATCTTTTCAATTTTATCGCCCTGGCGTATTTCATCAATAACATCCAGACCTTCATATACTTTACCGAAGCAGGTATGTTGTCTGTCGAGGTGTTTGGTGTTGTTTCGGCTATGGCAAATAAAGAACTGGGAACCACCGGTGTTTTTTCCCGCGTGAGCCATTGAAAGTACACCCCTGTCGTGATATTGGTTACCACCGTTCAGTTCGCAGTTAATCTTATAACCGGGGCCGCCTGTTCCGACTTTGGGATCGTTCATGTTTTTTGATAGAGGACAACCACCCTGAATAACAAAATCCGGAATAACCCTGTGAAAAGCAAGTCCATCATAGTATCCCTTATTTGCAAGAGTGATAAAGTTAGCCACAGTAACCGGAGCGTCAGCCTCATAGAAGCTGACCTTCATAGTACCTTTGGGGGTTTGTATTTCAGCAGTCGTCATGTTATTTTACGATTTCGAGAAGCTCAACTTCAAAGATCAGGGTTGAGTAAGGCTTAATAACTTCACCTGCACCAGATGCTCCATAGGCAATTGATTGAGGAAGACAAAGTTTAAACTTCGATCCAACCGGCATCAGCTGTAAAGCCTCAGTCCAACCTTTAATAACTCCTGAAACAGGAAATTCGGCAGGCATATTTCTTTTGATTGAAGAGTCGAATTCAGTACCATCAATAAGCGTTCCCACATAATGAACTTTTACTGTACTTTGAGCTGTTGGTTTTGGGCCTGTTCCCATTTTAATTACCTCATACTGAAGACCGCTGGCGGTAACTGTAACACCGGCTTTTTCTTTATTTGTTGTAAGAAATGCCTCATTCTGAGTAATATATTCTTTATATAAATCTTTGTCCAGTACTGCTCTCTTTGCTGACTTCACGGCTTCACGCTGTTTGATAAAAACCATTATATATGAACGGGCAATATCATCGGCCATTAATGGTTTTTCATTTTTTCCATCGAGCATTGCTTTTGCCACAATCATTGGGTCGAGCAATAGACTGTCAGCCTTCAGGGAGTTATAATTTACAATCCCAAAAGCATAGGATAAAGAGTCTTCTTTAGTATTTAGTTTAGCATTTTTAAATATGCTCTTTCCGCAAGAGCCAAGCATTAAGGCTATTACACCGGTCATAATAATAAGTCCCTTGATTTTCATACGATACATTTTTAATTTTTAAATTTCCGCTAAGATAATACTTTACGGAAAGTAAAAAAGTATCTGAAAAATAAATTTTTAAATTTTTACTGCCCTGATTATTTGTCTCTTCCCCGGAGGCCCCGGAAGAAGGTGCACATCAAATCCACATGCCTTAAGATTTCTCTTCACTTCACCTTTTGCAGAATAGGTTACAAAAATTCCGTTTTTATTTGTAATGGCCGCGATGGCTTCAAATATCTCCTTTGTCCACATTTCAGGTTGCTTGTCAGGCCCGAAGGCATCGAAATAGATAAGATCATATTTCCCTGAAAGAGGTTCGTTTGTAATATCTCCTTTTATTTTTTTGAGATTGAAGTTTTTACAGATATTCACACTGATATTCCAGGGCGATAAATGGATTAAATTAAATATCCCTTCACCATCTTTCCCGGCGAAATGATGATGATTAAGCGATCTGATCATATTTTCATCAATTGGAAATTTTTCGATTGAGTTATAATTGACCTCTCTTGTGCCCGATCTGCTTTTCATGGCAGTCAGAAGTGCATTTAGCCCGGTACCGTATCCTACCTCGAAAATATTCAGGGGATCAGCGCTACAAGTTTCAAAGCCGTTATTTATAAATATGAATGTTGATTCCTGAACAGCGCCATGAATCGAATGGTAGTGTTCATTAAGTTCAGGAACGAAGATCGTGTGAGAACCATCGGATGTTGTAATTAGCTGATTCAATTTTTTAACAAATAAATGAAGAATAAACGAATAATAGAACAATAGAAATATTTCATTTACATTTGCTAAGCGAAGTTTGCAACTTTACTTTAAAACCATGTAGTCTGAGACTATAGTTTATTTACGATGAAATCAGAGCTTCGCCGTTCAAAGTATTTTCAATGAGTTTTTTCACATTATGTTAATTAATAATCTAAAAAATGAAAACAAAACATTCAAGAAGGGATTTTCTGAGAGTGTCTGCTTCAGGCACCTTGGGCGCATTTGTTCTTTCATCTTACACTAATAAAACAGATTGTAATCCTGCTCCCGTTTCGGGTGTAGCCGATCCTAAAACATTCGGTATAGGGTTACAGCTATACACAATCCGCGATGAAATGGGAAAGGATGTTCCCGGTTCATTGAAAAAAGTTTCTGAGGCCGGATATAAATACGTTGAATTGGCGAGTTATGCTGATGGCAAATTTTATGGCTATGACCCTTCAGAATTCAAAAAGATGGTAAATGGTCTGGATATGGAAATCCTCAGTAGCCATGCAAGTGTAGATGCAAAAGGTATTACCCTGGATGCTGCAAAAAAAATGGCTGATGACCATGCAAAACTTGGTGTTAAATATTGCTTGCAGCCATGGGTAGTTGAAGAAGCCCGCAAAACAATAGATAGCTATCAGAAAATGGTGGCTGACTGGAACATGGTAGGAAAGATAATGAAAGAAACCGGTATCCAGTTTGGGTATCATAATCACAATTTCGAGTTCGATACTGTTGAAGGAAAAGTTCCTTTCTTTGATATTATGATGGCTGAACTGGACAAAGATCTCGTTACAATGGAACTCGATCTTTTCTGGACTACCAAAGCCGGACAAAACCCGGTCGATATTTTCAAAAAATACCCCGGACGGTTCCAGATTTTCCACATGAAAGATATGTTCACCAAACAGGCGCCAACCTTTACAA
Source organism: Bacteroidota bacterium (assembly GCA_037127735.1). Classification (GTDB taxonomy): domain Bacteria; phylum Bacteroidota; class Bacteroidia; order Bacteroidales; family VadinHA17; genus LD21. Next base: position 38,427 of record JBAXXU010000023.1, on the reverse strand, counting down.
CAAATGATGTCAGTGATTTTGCCCCGGTAGGTTCCGGAGTAATTGATTTTAAGACGATTCTAGCATCAAAAGATATTGCAGGCATGAAATACATGATAGTGGAGCAAGACAGATCAAGAGAAGGGAAGATCTTTGATGATATTCAGACCAGCGTTACTAATCTGACAACCAGGATACTGGTTTAACACTGAGAGAGAAAGAAAATCGTAAATCGTAATTCATCTGCATTTAATTAAATAAGTATATTTGTAAGTTGAAAAAAAAGTTGTAAGGGTTTAAAATTATGAGCAAATTTCTTAAAAATTTGCAGATTTATTTATTATGGCTCGCCTGGCTGGTTCTGACTGCTCACCTGATAATCCCTCACGATCATCATCTGGCGGAATCAGTTACAGGTCAGGAAGATTTGTGCCCGGTCTCAAATACCGGAACCGGTCATCATCCGGGTTTTCCTGTTCATTGCCATGCATTTAATGACCTTGCTTCAGAAAAGGCCACAACATTTGTTCTGAGAGATAATACCAAAGATAGTAATCTGTCTTTCAGTAAATTTACTGATGTTTTTGTTTTTGATTTACAAGCGCCACCGGTTACTGTTTTAGATTTCAGGGAACCTTTTCCCGATTCTTATCTTCTCGAATTATCTCTTTTAAGGGCTCCTCCTTTTGTAATCTGATCTTTCCGCCTTCCTAAACGGTAAGATAACCCCCCATTCACCTTTCACTTTAATGAATTCACCTCACGCAGTCCCCATTTGGGGTCAAATCAACCCCCCATCCCCCCAAATGGGGGGCTAAGAGGTACGGTGATAGGAGTTTAGGAAATTAGCCGAAGGTCAAAGTCCTCCATTTGGGGGATTTAGGGGGTAAAATTCAGGGGGTAAAATTTAACTGTTAAACATTTCACAACTAATGATAAATCGAATTATTTCCTTCTCAATTAAGAATAAATTCATTATAGGAATATTCATTCTGGCATTGATAGGGTGGGGGACATACTCATTGACGAAATTGCCAATTGATGCTATACCCGATATTACAAATAACCAGGTACAGGTTATTTCTCTTGCACCTTCGCTGGCAGTTCAGGAAGTGGAGAGCTTTATTACAGCGCCAATTGAGGTAGCTGTTGCAAATATTCCTGATATAATCGAACTTAGGTCAATCTCGCGGTTAGGTCTGTCAGTTATAACTATAGTTTTTGAGGATGGCGTTGATGTTTACTGGGCCAGACAACAGCTTAGCGAGCGTTTGAAAGAAGCTGAAGAGGTGATACCTGCGGGTCTTGCCAAGATTTCCCTCGCACCCATTTCAACAGGTCTGGGGGAAATATTTCAATACCGTCTGGCAGTTGAAAAGGGGTATGAAAAGGAATTCAACCCAATGGAACTGCGGACTATTCAGGATTGGGTTGTGCGCCGTGAAATGCTTGGCACTCCCGGAGTAGCGGATATTAACAGCTACGGAGGATTTGTTAAACAGTACGAAATTGCTGTAAACCCTGAAAGACTCAGGGGATTGAACCTGACACTGACCGATATTTTTACTGCTCTTGAAAAGAACAATGAAAATACAGGCAGCGCCTATATAGATAAAAAGCCAACAGCGTATTTTATCCGCGGAATCGGGTTAGTTAAATCAATTGAGGATATTGAGAAAATTGTAGTTAAAACAAGTAATTCCGGTATTCCTGTACTGATCAGAGATATAGCAACAGTTCAATATGGCAGCGCCACGCGGTATGGAGCATTCGTTGTTGATACCACTGAGGCGGTAGGAGGTGTTGTAATGATGTTAAAAGGCGCTAATGCCCATGAAGTAATTGACAATGTAGAAAAACGGATATCATCAATTCAGAAATCACTGCCTAAACAGGTCATTATTGAACCTTACCTGAATCGCTCCGACTTAGTGGGGCGTGCTATTGGTACCGTTTCACGGAACCTTCTTGAAGGTGCCTTAATAGTTGTATTTATCCTGGTTTTATTGCTCGGGAATATGCGTGCAGGGCTTATAGTTGCCTCAGTTATCCCGCTTGCAATGCTTTTTGCCATCTCAATAATGAATTTGTTTGGCGTATCAGGAAACCTGATGAGCCTCGGCGCTATTGATTTCGGGTTGATTGTTGACGGAGCCGTGATTATTGTTGAAAGTGTTGTACATAGGATATTTATAAGTAAACAAAACTATCAGGGCGTTTCGAAGCTGACTCAGGATCAGATGGATGAAAATGTGCTTGATTCCGCAAAGCGGATGATGAGTTCAGCTACATTTGGTCAGATAATAATTTTAATTGTGTATCTCCCTATAATAGCGCTTGTAGGTATTGAAGGAAAAATGTTTCGTCCAATGGCACAGGTAGTTACATTCGCATTGATTGGGGCAGCAATTTTGTCGCTGACTTATGTGCCAATGGCTTCGGCTTTGTTTTTAAGTAAAAAGACAAGCCATAAACCAAATTTTTCTGACCATTTGATGAGCTGGATAAATAAAGCATTTAACCCTGCAATTGCATTTGCACTGAGACGAAAACTGCTGGTTTCTTTATCAGCAGTCGGGCTTTTTATATTTAGCCTGTTTTTGTTCAGTCGTTTAGGAGGTGAATTTATTCCTCAGCTTGAAGAGGGCGATCTGGCTTCAAGTGTAATTACGCTACAGGGCGGATCCCTTACAAATACAGTAGATCAGGTTATAAAAGCAAATAGGATCTTACTGAAGAATTTTCCGGAGATCAAACATGCCGTCTGCAAAATTGGCGCCGGTGAGATCCCGACAGATCCTACTCCAATGGAGACAGGCGATTATATCATTACTCTAAAAGATAAAAGTGAATGGGTTTCCGCAGCTACACGCGAGGAACTTGTTGCCAAAATGGAAGAGAAACTAGTTGAACTGGCTGGCGTCAAATTCGAATTTCAACAGCCTATTGCGATGAGGTTTAATGAATTAATGACCGGTTCAAAACAGGATGTTGCTATTAAAATATTTGGCGATGACCTTAATGCTCTTTCTCAGGAAGCATCTGAAGTCGAAAAAGTTATTCAGACAATCGTAGGAGTTCAGGATATAAATGTTGAAAAAGTTACCGGTTTGGCTCAGATTCAGGTCGAGTATAACCGTGATCGTCTTGCACAATACGGTTTGTCGGTAAAGGAAGTGAACAGTGTTTTAGGTGCTGCATTTGCAGGTAGTCAGGCAGGTGTTGTATTTGATAAAGAAAAGCGTTTTGGACTGGTAGTTCGCCTCGATAAAGATTACCGGCATAGTCTGGATGATATAAAAAATCTCACTGTAGCTCTGCCGGATGGTCATCAGATTCCATTTGAACAGATTGCAGATATTTCAATTAAATCTGGTCCGGCTCAGGTCTCAAGAGAGAATACCAAGCGCAGGATAACTATCGGTTTTAATGTTCGTAACCGCGATATTCAAAGCGTAATAAATGATGTGACGGCACAGATAGATGAAAAAATAAAATTACCAACAGGCTACTATGTGACATACGGCGGTCAGTTTAAAAATCTTGAAGCAGCGCAGAAAAGACTTTCGATTGCAGTGCCTGTTGCACTACTTTTAATATTTGTCCTGCTTTACTTTACATTTCATTCTGTGAAACAATCCCTCCTTATTTTTACGGCAGTTCCCATGTCGGCAATTGGAGGGGTTATTGCCTTGTGGTCGCGCGGAATGAACTTCTCAATATCTGCAGGTGTTGGTTTTATCGCCTTGTTTGGTGTTGCAGTCCTGAACGGGATTGTGCTGATAGCAGAGTTTAACCGCCTTGAAAAGGAAGGTGTTATTGATATTACCGAGCGTGTTTTAAAAGGACTTAAGTCGAGGCTTCGTCCCGTGTTTATGACCGCCGCTGTGGCATCACTCGGGTTCCTGCCGATGGCATTATCAACATCTGCCGGTGCTGAAGTGCAAAAACCTCTCGCAACAGTTGTAATTGGAGGGCTTATTACAGCAACTCTCCTGACATTGATCATAATTCCGGTATTCTACATATTTTTTTCATCAGGGAAAACTAAAATCAGTGTAAAAAGTACACCAATTAAAAGAATTGTCCTGATTCTTCTGTTGATAGGAGGCACATCAGTTTTCAATACATTAATCTGCCAGCAAACAAGGATCATTAATTTGCATGATGCCATTCAAACAGCATTGGACAGCAATCTGGCTGTTAAGTCGGCAGGTTATTCAATAGATGTAAGGAAAGCATTGAAAGGAGCAGCTCTTGATCTTCCAAAAACTGCTATTGACGGACAATATGGGCAGTTTAATTCTTATTCCAACGATAATAGCTTTTCTGTTTCCCAATCGTTTGCCTTTCCCTCAGTTTATGTTAATCGTTATAAACTGGCTGATGCAAATATAAAAAGCAGCGAATGGCAATATAAGGTTTCGCAACTTGAGATAGCTATCCGGGTGAAACAGGTTTACTGGCAATACGTTTTCCTAACTGCGAAACAAAAATTGCTTACATATCAGGACAGTCTGTACACCGGTTTTCTGCGGGCAGCGGAACTTAGGGCAAAAGCCGGTGAGACAAACCAGCTTGAAATGATCACGGCCCGTTCCCAAAGCCTTGAAATAAGAAACCAATTGTACCAGGTAACAGCCGATATCGGCATTTTAAGCAGAAAACTAATGATATTGTTGAATAGTAAATCTTTTCTGAAGCCGGCAGACACAGAATTGCATCGGATTGATTATGAATTTTTAACCGACAGCATATCAGTGAAACTGAATCCCTCATTAGGTTATGTTCAGCAACAGGTTGAAGTATCAAAAATTGAGAATAAACTTGAACGCAGTCAAATGCTGCCCGACATAAGCGTGGGCTATTTTAGTCAGACAATAGTTGGAACTCAGGATGTTAATGGTGTGGCCCGTGATTTTGGACAAGGCTTTCGTTTTACGGGTGTTCAGGCAGGTATCTCAATTCCATTATGGTTTCCTCCATATACCTCAAGAGCAAAGGCTGCAAAAATAAGCGAAAACATTGCACGCACCGATGCAGAATATTATAGCAGATCGGTTAACGGAAACCTTCGTTCATTAGTAGATGAATATAATAAATTCTCTGCAAGTGCAGATTACTATGAAAAGCAGGCAGTACCTGAGGCAGACCTTATAATTGACCATGCTGCTCGCAGCTATAAAGCAGGCGCGTTGGATTATCTCGAATATGTGCTCACACTAAACAGGGCGCTGGCTATCAGGCAAAGCTATCTTGAGGCTCTTAATAATTTCAATCAGACAATTATTTCTATCGACTATATAACGGGTAAAATATTCTAAAATATAAATATCATGACAATATTCAGAAACAAAACTGCAGCATTTTTACTGGGATTAATTTTTTCATCAGCCTCCTGCAGCAATGGAGATAAACCCGGGCTGGTAACCAAAGCTGTTGAAGTTCTGCCTGACGATATTGCAGAGTTGCGTGCGGACCAGATTAAACTGGCTGGTATTGAATTAGGTGTTGTCGAATTGCATGCACTCGGTAATATTCTCAAGGTTAATGGGACTGTATCTGTTGCCCCGCAAAATATGGCAACTGTTTGCATGCCATTGGGCGGTTTTATAAAGAATACAACCCTTCTCCCCGGGAATGTAGTAAACAAAGGCCAGACCCTTGCAATTATAGAAAACCAGGATTTCATTGATATTCAGCAGAATTACCTTGAGGCGAAAAACAGGCTCCTGTTTGCAGAGGCGGAATTTATACGCCATACAGATTTATATAAGGATGACGTATACTCAGAGAAAAATGTTCAGCAGGTTACCGTTGAATACAAGAACCTGAAGGCAATGGTAAGATCATTGGAACAAAAGTTGTTGCTGATCGGTATCGACCCAGGCCAACTCAGGGAGGATAACATTAGCAGTTCTGTCAATCTTGTATCGCCTATAAAAGGCTTTTTAAAATCTGTGAATGTTAATATTGGGAAATATGTTTCGCCCACAGATATCTTATTCGAAATCGTAAACAGCGATAAACTATTTCTTGAACTTACATTATTTGAGAAAGATGCCGATAAAGTAGCCACGGGACAGAAAATCAGATTTTTTATCAACAATGAATCCGAACAACATGAAGCTGTGATTTCACAAACCGGAAAGTCAGTCAGCGGGGATAAAACCTTCAGGGTCTATGCAACCGTCATCAGCTCATGTAAAAATATTCTGCCGGGAATGTATGTGAACGCTTTTATTGATGAATCGGAAAATAAAGTTACAGCGCTTCCTACTGAAGCAATAGTAAGTTTCGATGATAAGGATTATATTTTTGCTTTCGAAAAAGAGAAGGAGGAGGCCGGTAAACCATTTACAGAGTACCGAATGATTGAAGTTAAAAAGGGTATCTCGACACCCGATTATACTGAAATAATTGTTCCTGCAGGGTTCAATATAAATACTGCAAAGATTGTTATCAAAGGGGCTTATAACATTCTTTCAGCCAAGAAGAACGCCGGCGAAATGGCCTGCTAATGCAGCTCAGGGCGCAGGGCAGAGGGCTCAGAGCTCAGTGCAAAGAGTTATGAACTCCGCCCTGCGCCCTGCGCCCTGCGCCCTCCGTTTTTACCAACTTGAATCATACCATGATCTGACATCTGTGGCAAACATTCCGGCAGTAAGGGCAGCTTCAATACCAAGATCTCCATCTTCGAAGACCTCAATGTATTGAGGATCAATTTTCATCAGTTCTGCACATTTAAGAAAGGTTTCCGGATGAGGTTTGAAATTTTCAACATCGTTGGCGGTGATGATGATATCGAAGTATTTTCGGAGATCAGTAATTTCAAGTGTACGTTCCACTGCTTCCCTGTGACCTCCTGTCCCGACAGCCATTGGCAATATCCCGTAATATTTCTTTACAATTTCCACAACCGGTAAGATAGGCTTGACCAGATGTTGTTCTTTATAAAACTCTATAAGTTTTTCGTTCATTATCTCGTCAATGGTAACATTTCCGTTAAGCTTACATTTCTTAATAATCTCATCTGCAATTATCCAACCGGGGGAGCCTGTATGTTTCCTCAGAAAAGCCGTATCAATATCAGCACCAAATTTATGACATGCTATTCTCCAACCTTTAAAATGATAAGGCATAGTATCGGCCAGCGTTCCATCGAGATCGAAGATCAACCCCTTAATGCCAGGTTTAATGTCGTATTGCATCTTTATTATACTGAGATAAATAATCACTCACCTGACGATAAACATTCTCAGCCGTAAAACCGAATTTTTCATCAAGAACCTTATAAGGAGCCGAATAACCGAAACTGTTCATTCCCCATACTACGCCTTTTGGACCGACAAGCCCTTGTAATGTAACTGATAATCCTGCAGTTAAGCCAAAAACAGGGATATCGTCGGGCATGATTGATTTTCGATAACTATCGGGCTGATTCCGGTATAATCCTTCTGATGGAGCAGAAATTATCCTTACTTTCAGATTATCTTTTCTTAAAAGTGGAGCGCCTTCGACCAGAGTTGCTACTTCCGAACCACTGGCTATCAGAATAATATCAGGTGTCCCTTTGCAGTCCTCGATAATGTAGGCGCCGTTTACTGATTTCAGGGCATCAGCATACCGGTTATTATTTTCCGATGGCAGATCTTTTATGTTTTGCCGTGAAAGGATAAGAGCAGTTGGGGTTTTCGTATTTTCCAATGCCATTTTCCACGCAACAGTTGTTTCAGTTGCATCGGCAGGTCTCAGAACAACAAGACTGTTTTCACCATGATGGTTTTTAAGGTGTTCCATAAGACGAAGCTGTGCTTCCTGTTCAACTGGCTGATGAGTGGGCCCGTCTTCCCCAACGCGAAAAGCATCATGGGTCCAGATGTATTTCACAGGTAATCCCATCAGGCAAGCCATTCTTACGGCAGGTTTCATATAATCGGAAAAGACAAAGAAGGTACCGCATGCCGGTATAACACCTCCATGAAGAGCCATACCGTTCATAATTGACGCCATTGTAAGTTCTGATACGCCTGCATGGAGGAATGCCCCTGTGAAATCGCCTTTTGTAAATGGATGAGTATTTTTAAGAAACCCGTCAGTTTTATCGGAGTTTGCAAGGTCGGCCGATGCAACGATCATGTTTTCGATTTTGGAGGCAAACAGGCTCAGCATAGTAGCCGAAGCTGCTCTTGTTGCTGATCCCTCTTTTTGCTGAATAGCTTTATAATCGATCTCCGGAACTGCCCCGGTGAAAAAGTATTGAAGCTTCTTGTCTGATTCGTTGTTCATTGAGGCCCATTCAGTTTTTCTTTTTTTCCATTCAGCAGCAGCTTTGCTTTTTCCAGAAAGAACACTACTATAAAGTTGTTTAACATCTTCAAATATCCGGAAAGGATCTGCTACATCTCCCCCAAGGTTGATTAACGATTTTTCGAATGATCCTCCTGCTTCGCTGACAGCCATGCCGTGTGTGGAGGATTTTCTTTCGAAGCTTTTTCCGTCATTATCCAAAAGACCTTTGCCCATTATTGTTTTTCCGATGATAATGGTTGGTTTATCATTTTCATTGACAGCCGATGCAAGAGCTTCTCTGATCTGGCTCTGATCGTTTCCGTTGATTTTAATTACATTCCATCCCCATGCGCGGTATTTCATGGCGGTATCTTCAATTGTTACAGCCTTCGTTTCAGTAGATAGCTGAATATCATTTGAATCGTAAAACATGATCAGGTTACTTAGCCCAAGAAATCCGGCAACGCGTCCGGCTCCCTGTGAAATTTCTTCCTGAATACCACCGTCAGAAATAAATGTAAATATCTTATGAGCAAATAGTTCCCCAAACCTTGCAACCAGGAATCTTTCCGCTATTGCAGCTCCTACAGCCATGGTATGACCCTGTCCCAATGGTCCTGATGTATTCTCAACACCTCTCATAATATCAAGTTCGGGATGACCCGGAGTCGGACTACCCCATTGTCGGAAGTACTTTAATTCCTCAGTTGTAAAATGGCCGGTAAGAGTAAGGATCGAATAGAGCATCGGCGACATGTGGCCGGGATCGAGAAAGAACCTGTCGCGATTAATCCATGCAGGATCATCAGGGTCAAAATTCAGAAATTCTGAGAAGAGGATATGTATAAAATCGGCGCCACCCATAGCGCCACCCGGATGACCTGATTTTGATTTTTCCACCATAGCCATGGCAAGTACGCGGATATTGTCGGCAGCCCGTTGGTGTATATCTATGTTCATTTACTTTAAGTTTAAAGTTTCAGTTAATCCCGGTAAAAATAAGGTTATTCATCGAGAGAAAAAAGATTGTTATTCATTCCTTATGCTCATTTATTACATTTTTGTACTTTTAACCCGAAAAGGCGAACCTATATGATATATGGAATATAAGCTTAGCGCTTTAATCGTTGATGATGAAGAAATCGCCAGAACATTGCTTAGTAAACTCCTGGAGGGAACACTGTATTTCAGTGAAATAAGATTGGCCACGTCAGTAGATTCAGCTATAAATGAGTTAACTCAATTCGATCCTGATCTCATCTTTCTCGATATCAAAATGCCCGGGAAAGATGGGTTTTCATTTATTCAAAACCTTCCGCAGAAAAAAAATAATCCCGGAATCGTCTTTGTTACAGGGTACGACCAGTATGCAATTAAGGCGATTAAAAACAAAGCATTCGACTATCTTCTTAAACCCGTTAACCGTAAGGAATTAAAGCAATGTATTGTAAAGTATGCAGAAAGAATGAAAGAAGGTATGAACAATGGTACACAAGAGAAACCGGTGGCCCATAATGAAAAAATTCCAAGAATCAGAGTAAATACCCGAACAGGTACTCTGTTTATTAATCCCACTTCAATCCTGTTTTGTAAGGCTGAAGGTAATTATACCTCAATCTGTACAGGCGAGAAAAAACATTTATGTTCAATGAACCTGGGTAGAGTAGCGGAACTGCTTCCGGGGATTGGATTTATCAGGCTTGGAAGGTCGTACATTTTAAATATAGAATATATCACGTTGCTTGACAGGAAAGAAAAAATCGTGACTTTAGTCAGAGATAAGGAAACAGTTGAAGTTAAGATACCTAAGCATCATTTAAAGGATTTTGATTCAATTTAAAATAATGAAAGGTTTATCCAACCTACAGATATTTCCTGTCTTCCTCAGGTACCTCAAAATATTTATTATAGTGCTTCAAATCAGGGCCTGACTTTTCTTCAATTTTATTTCCCCTGATCTTAAAAGTACATTTTTCACCTGCAATACCTGAAAAGTATATGTTGTACTCTTTCCCCTCGTTGTCAATCATAATTATCCTTACCAGATGATTGTACTTGGCGCTATTTAATTGTGAGTGACACATAGGGCAGGTATAGATGTATTCTTCACCTTCTTTTATGTGGAAAGAAGGATGTGTTGTTGTTGTGTAGTTCCCGATCTCGGGGTTCAGAAAAATCAATCCTCTCGTGGGACTATTAGTTTTTGTAGCAGCAAGGACAATTGAAGTTTTAACATTAAGATTACCCCTGCAAACTTTACATAGATATTCTACCGCCATGATGCACCTCCTGTTTATTTATTTGTTTAATAATTTTATCTGCAACATTCTTTACAAGGTATGAAATATTTTCACCAAAGTCAATTATTACGGGCTGAATTCCGAGAATATAAACCGGCATACTGAAGAATTCTGACAATCGCCTTAATGAAATATTGTGCGTATTGAAGGTCATATCCTGTATCTGGTTTAATGTCAGTAATTTAAATGTTCCGGTAGCTAACTTCATGTCCACACAATCAATAAGTATTAGTATGTCAGGATTCAGGCTATTTATCTTTCCAATATAATTTTCAATGCTGACCTCAACTGTAAGCGATGAAATATTGTCTTTGTTTTTTATTTTTTTGCTTATATAAACACCAACGCCATCATCCGTTTTAAGAAGATTCCCTATACCGACAAAAAGCTTCTTTTTGTCTTTTTGTGATAAAAGTTTATTTAGTTCATCAAACACCTTTATGTAAATATTTTACAAGGATTTGTCTCAGGCAGTTCGGGCAAATGATATTGAACATGTCTTTTCTCTTCAGGTTATCCCTGATCTCAACATCAATGTCCTGTCCCTCTGCCAGTTTTAATTTCTGGTTGAGAAGGTTTAGATTAAGAATGGAAGAAAACGCTTTCGGGCCAAGCTTCCTGTGCATAAAATGAAGATGCTCTTTTGTTGTTATCACTGCATGGCAGCTTTGGCAAATGAGTAGCTCTTTTTCCTGAAATTCGATATTTTTCTGCCTGTCAAATACTGCCAGGTCATAGATTTTATCTGATAATTTCACCCCTTTTCCGGTAATACAATGCTCCTGACACTGACCACAAAAAATACATTTCCCATAATCTCTCTTAATGATCCTTATGCCTTTTTCTTTATCATCAGTAAATGTTATTGCCTGTGGCGGACATACATTTGCACATGTTTCGCAACCAATGCAATTCTCATTATCAACAACAGGCTTGCCCCTGAAATTTTCGAAAGGAACATGAGGCTCCATTGGGAACTTCGACGTGTAGGCCGGTGTGAAGAGAGAAACCAGAGCCTCTTTAACTTCTCTTATCTTGGGATACTTCATTTCACAGCATCTTTATAATCATCTTTCACACTTTTTTCTCCCAGTTTGATTCCGAAGTGATAAGTTCCCCTGATAAGAGCATGAGCTCCCACGGTAGAAGCTAAGAAAAGTATCGGGATAGCAACCAGGGCCTTTATTCCCGCATCACTGAATCCAAAATGGAACAATACTCCGAGAAGTATACTGCAACAACCCAGGGTAACACATTTTGTAGCTGCCTGAAGTCTGTTGTAAGTGTCAGGAAGTCTGATAATTCCAATACAACCTAACAGGTTAAAAAGCACTCCGATTGTTATGAATATCAAGCTTATCATATTATTCATTTAATTTTTTCCCGGTAAGGTATTTTGCGAGGGTCAGTGTACCTATGAAACTCAGAATTATCCAGGCAATACCAATATCAAGAATAAAAGATCTTTCGGTCTGAATAGCTATTATTGCACAGATACCTACAACCAGAATGCCGAAAATATCTGCTCCAACCATCCTGTCGGGTATTGTTGGCCCTCTTATTATCCTGTAAAGACAAACTATACTTAATCCTATCTGGATATACATTAATATGTTCAGGTAATTGATCATTCTATTATTCTTTTAATATATTTTTCAAAAGGGCCCGTGATCATGGCTGTGTACACTTCAGGATCTTCTGACCTGATATAGATCCAATGAATATAAAGATTGTCATCTATAATATCGACTGAGATTGTACCGGGGGTCATTGTAATTGAATTTGCCAGAAGCATTTTTGCCATATCGGATTTTAAAGTGGTTTTTACTTTGACAATTCCCGGACGGATGGGCATTGCAGGATGCAGCACACGGTAAGCAACATCTAAATTAGCTTTTAGACATTCCCAGATAAAAACACAGAGATATACGATAAACCAGAAATAGCGTTTAGGTTGAAGCAATTTGTAAACATTCGTGACAAAGAACCTTCCGAAAAACAACGAACAGATTATTGAAGCTACAGATCCGACAATAATATTCGGGACAGTCAGCTTAAAGGTAAGAAGGAGCCAGAATATCAGTGATAATATAAACAGTGTGATATATCTCATTTTATTGACCAATAATTATAGATGAGTATTTTAGAGGATTAGTCAGAATATCAATTGCAGGAGTCAGTATAGCCTCCCTGATATCGGGAATGGCAAGCAGGCTTAGAAGCAGACAGATAATACTTAAGACGACCATGCTGAACACCATCGGAAATGGTACTTCTTTGATTTGCCGGTTTTTTTTATCATCAGTCTTATTAAAGAAGGCATATCGCTGGAATTTCAGGAATGAAGCCAGAGTTATAATGGAGACTATTACTGCAAGCGCGGCAAGCAGATAAAACTTAGCCATTATTGCGGCAATAATGATTATCAGTTTGCTGAAGAACCCGTTAAAAGGGGGTAATCCCGAAATGGACATTGATGCAACAAAAGATGTGGCAGATGTTACCGGCATTGACTTTGCAAGGCCGCCCATCTCTCTCAGATCGCGTGTGTCAATAGTATATTCAATAGCTCCGGCATTCAGAAATAAAAGTCCTTTAAAAGCGGCATGGTTTACAAGATGGAAAAGTCCGCCGGCAATAGCCAGCGAAGCAATTTCAGGTTTTGCTCCCCGTGAAACAAGAATCATCCCGATGCCAACTGACATGACAACATACCCCATCTGGCTGATACTGTGATATGCCAGAAGCCTTTTAATATCCCACTGACCTATCGCGAGGAAGACACCTATAACCATTGACAATGTGCCAAGGGTAGTTATCAGTACAGACATACCTTCGCTAATATTGAACATATTAAAGAATAGTCTGAAAATAACATAAATACCAACAGCTTTTATGAGAACCCCGGAAAGCATCGCTGAGATGGGGGAGGGCGCAGACGAATGTGCATCGGGTAACCATGCATGGAATGGAATAATAGCCGCTTTAAGGCCAAAACCGCTAAGCATAAGTATCTGTACAAAAAGATAATATGACTTGTCATAACCGTTATTGAAAGCCTCTCTGATATCAGCAATATTAAGTGTTTTGGTTTTCCAGTATATGAATCCTATTCCAAAAAGGATTAAAAACGATGCCAGTCCTCCCAAAACCTGATATTTGAATGAAGCTTCCAATTCATTCTTCTCAACTCCGAATGCTACCAGTGCATACGATGATATTACTGATATTTCGAGAAACACGAAGATATTAAACAGGTCGCCGCTGATCACTACTCCGTTCATTCCGGCAATCATAAGACAGAATAAAGCGTAGAAATAATTCTCAGCTGTATATCTTTTTATATAAGATATTGAATAAAAGGCTGATAAGAAACCAATTAGATTTATTATGCAAACGACAATTGCAGTAAAGCCATCCATAACCATATAAATGCCAATTGGAACTTTATTAATTGATTCCCATCCTCCAACTTTATAAACTGACAGATTTTCACCGGTTGTGAAAAGGAAATAGAAACTGAGACAGGCAAGGAAAAGAAGAATCAGAGAGGTGAAATACTTGTTAAACTCTTTGACGTACCTTCCGATGATCATGATCAGGAAAGCTCCGGCTAGTGGCGTAATAACAAATAATGGTATTAGCGGATTCATAATTTATCCTCTTAAATTTTTAATCTCTCTGATATCGAATGTCCCGTACTTTCTGTAAAGCCTTATAATAACAGCCATCATCATTGCAGTTGTTGCCAGCCCGATTACAATAGCCGTCAATACCAAAGCCTGTGGCAACGGATCGACATATATTTTAGCCGGGTCTGCAGGGTCAACTATTGGCGCTACACCTCCGTCGATGTACCCGATAAGAGCAAAGAAAAGGAAAGTGCTTATTTCCATTATCGAAAGTGAAACTGCTATCTTAACCAGGTTTCTCCTGGTTATTACCCCATATAATCCAACAAAAAATAATATAAAACACATTATGTAAGCAATCATTTCGGCGACTCCTCCTTAAATATTATTAGTGAAAGAAATATTATAAATATTGATGCAGCTACCTCAGTACCAATAAAAACATTGTAAAGAGGTAAGACACCTGCACTAACAAGCTGCCCTACAATACCTTTAGGAAGAAAGTTGTTAAAAAAGATTTTCGTCCCGAATAAGAAGCCTGAAGTGGCAATCAATATTATCATGATAGTTGCCAGGCTTTCAACGATGGTAGTTCCCGCTTCTTCCCTGATGAGCTTAAGAAAGTCACCCCCGTAAGCAAGTGTTACCAGTATCAGCGAACCTGCAACGACAACTCCACCAGCGAATCCTCCTCCTGGTGTAAGATGACCATGCACAATGATATAAGTTCCATACATAAAAATCATCCCGGCGATAAGCTGAGCAGTCTTTTTTACTATTAAAGTCATTCCTTTCATAGAAGGTTATTTTTTACCTTTTAATCTTAAAATTGTCAGCACCCCGAGCACTGCAGTTACAAGAACAACAGCTTCACCCATGGTATCGTAACCTCTGAAGTCAAATACGACCCCGGTAACAAGATTAGCGCTACCTGTTTTTTGTGCAGCACCTTCAATATAATACTCTGCCATTCGTAATGAACTTTTCCCAAGCACATCAAGCTCCTGAATTGAAATAGCAAAGAAATACAGAAGCACTAATAAAATCAGAATCCCGGTTATTGCAGAAATATATCCCTGGGTATCAAGTTTTAAAAATGATTCCTCCCGCGAACTGTCGAGGACAACAGCAACCATTATTATCAGAGTTATTGTATCTACCACGATTTGAACTATCGCCAGATCGGGAGCTTTCAACAAGAGGAAACAGATAACTAAACTGTACCCTACAATTCCACAGGCTATCACAGACGACAAAAGATCTTTTGCGTGGATAGCGTAAAGAGCCCCGATGATCATGAATCCAATTATGACTGATATGGCCAGATCCATTTCAAATTTTATTAATTATATCATTATAAGTAACATAATAATTAATCCTGCAAAAACCCATATAACATAACCCGGCAATACGCCGGTATGAGCTTCACTCAGCAGGTGACTCAGCCAGAGAACAAACTTTTTCGACAAATCATAAACGTCAAACCATTTTTCTTCTGCTTTTTTGTACATCCAGGCAAAAAGACGGAATTCACCAATAGTCTTATAGAATTCCGGAGTAGAATAACCGGTCTGATCCTGAATTTTTTCTCCGCCGATAAAACTATCTTCAGTTCTAAAATTCTTAAGATTGAGTGCGAGGTAAAGAATTAATCCAAGTACTATTGAAATTAAAACAAGCAATGACACAAATGATGAATTCCAGAAACCCGTGAATTGAAATTCACCTGAAACCGGCATTATGAGTTTTGGTACTACAAAGTTTGTGGCAAACACGCCAAAAAAGATACAGAATACCGAAAGGATAACCAGTGGGATCCACATCATTACGGGTACTTCCCTGACTTTTTCAAACTCTGATTTTCTGCGGCTCAGGAAGATTCCGCCTATCAGCTTGATGAAACTTGCAAGAGTAAGTGCAGATCCGAGAACCGCAAATCCCAGCCAAACGACCCAAAGTTTATTTGCCACACCTGTTCCGCTGCCAAAATCAATTATTCCCTGATATATCATCCATTTTGAGGCAAATCCATTAAATGGAGGAACTCCTGATATTGACATTGCAAAAACCATTGTGGCAAAGAATGTAAAGGGCATTGCTTTTGACAGACCACCGAGATCATCAATTTCTTCCTTTCCTGTACGGTACTCAACACAACCTGCGGAAAGGAACAGGCCACTTTTATAAAGAGCATTATTTATCATGTGAAAAAGACCCGCTGCCACACCTATCATCGAACCGAGTCCAAATCCTAGAATCATATATCCCACCTGCGAAACTGCATGAAATCCAAGTAAACGCTTGTAATTATGCTGGACAAGAGCCATCATTACAGCGGTGATAATTGAAATCACACCTATAGATAAAAGAAGAAGTGTCAGCCATTCATTCAGGACGAACATACCGGTTGTTATCCTGGCAAGAAAATATATACCAAGGAGCTTATCAAGTGAGGCTGGGAGATAAGCAGATGAAGAGGCCGGGGCGCTTTTTGCATAATTGGGAACCCAGGTATGAAACGGGAAAGCGCCTGCTTTCGTGAAACTGCCCGTGAGTAAAGCCAGAAAAGCAATAACCGACAAGGAATTTGTAGTGGGCACCGATATGCTCCCCATACTTAGCGAACCGGTAATCGTCCAGATGATAGCTATCCCGATTATCATTATACTATCGGATGCGCCGATAAGAATAAGTGTCTTTTTAGCTGTTGCCGAGCTATCTTCGTCATGACCCTGAATCAGTTTATAGAGTGTTATGCCGAGTATTCCCCAAAATGTAATGAACAAAAGAAGGTTATCAGATAATACGGCGCCATACGCACAACCAAGGGTAATAAGGAAATACGGATAATAGTTTTTAATTCTTCCTGCTTTAATATAAACAAGTGAATATAATAGAATTAAAAAGGTAAAAAGGCTGATAGCCAAAGCAATAAGCTTACTCAGGCTATCACTGTTGAATACCATGTATGTGCCGACATTCCGGAGAAGATCTAAACCAAATACATTCAGGCCTGAACCGGCAAATAGTTCATTCAGGCGCGGCATCTGATTAGCTGAACTGAACATCCCAATTGTCAGATATCCTGTAATGATACTTACCAAAAGAGCAACTAAACCTTTAAAGGTTCTGAATTTTTCCGGAACGAAGAAAAGCAGCAGACCGGCCAGAACAGGCAGAGTTATTATGCTGATAATCTCTTTCATAGCTGACTGTTTATCGTTTTCTTTATTTCATTCGTCCTCTGTACTGAAGCATTAATCAGTTCATTGGCATTCATTATCTTATCTCCTGAGTTTAAATCGTACGCCACTGCCATTCGTTCGGTGCAGCAATAGCATGGATCAACTGCAGCCAGTGAAATTGTAGCATCAGCTATTGTCTGACCTATACAGGATTTTTTAAATGTTGCAATGTTGACATAGCTCGGAGCCCTTATTTTATGACGGGCAGGAGAGTTCGAACCATCTGATTGCACAAAATGAAACACTTCACCACGCGGAGCTTCGGCCCGTCCATTTCCTATTCCTTCAGGTATCTCTTTAACTTTTACTTCAATTTCTCCTTCTTTTTCCTTTTTGAGTCCCAACAGACACTGTTCAATAATTGAAATAGATTCGTACATCTCGAGTAATCTGACCTCTGCTTTGGCGAAAACATCACCTGCCTGGGCAGTGATAACTTTCCAGTTTACAAGCGGATAGGCAGCATATGGATCGTCTTTCCGGACATCAATAGCTAAGCCTGAAGCTCTTGCAGTAGGCCCTACTGCCCCATAATCAATAATATCCTGTCTGGTCAGAATTCCAACGCCTTTCGTTCTCGCATGTATTACAGGATCATCCATCACTGCTCCTGTAAGCAGGTCAGTTTTTTTCTTAACATCATCCAGTACTTTCTGAATAACAGGAATTTTGATATCTTCAATGTCCCTTCTCACACCACCGACTTTGAACATGGCATAGCTGTTCCTGTTCCCGGATATCATCTCAAAGAGGTCAAGCACAGGTTCGCGGTATTTCCAGGCCCACATGAAAACAGTATTATAACCGAGGAAATGTCCTGCCAGTCCAACCCAGAGCAGATGGCTGTGTATCCGCTCGAGCTCACCGATTATTGATCTGATATATTTCGCCCTGTTCGTGATCTCGATATCTGCTATTTCCTCAACAGCATTGGCAAAAGCAAAAGGATGTGAGCTTGAACAGATGCCACAAATACGTTCAACAAGAAAAAATATTTGTTCGTAAGTCTTTGATTCACTTAGTTTTTCAATACCCCTGTGATTATATCCCGTCTCCCATTTGATATCTTTTACAATCTCTCCATCGCAATACAGCTTAAACAATTCAGGTTCTTCCTGAAGAGGGTGATAAGGGCCTATCGGTATGAGTGTTTTTTTGCTCATTATAAATTAGTCTCCGGTTATTATTTAAACTCTTTTCTCATTGGATAAACACCTTCTGCCCAGTTACCTTCCGATATCAGTTTCTCCTGGTTTGGATGATTAAGGAAGTTTATACCAAAAAGTTCGTGCATCTCCCTTTCTATCCAGTTCGAAGCATTAAACATGTTCGAAAGAGATTCAATTTGCGGATTGTCCTTATTCAAAATAACATGCATGTTAAGTATCAGTCCAACAGTATCTTTACTGAAATGATAGTGAATCTCAAATCCTCTTTTCGTGTGTAAAGCGGAAGCAATAATAAACCTGAATCCTTCAGTCTTGAATAAATATCCGGCAATATTAATAATTGAATCAGGCCTGATAGTAATAACCACACGCTTCTGATTCTTTATTGTAAGTTCAAGAATGTCCGAATTGTAATTCTCTTTAAATTTTTCTATGATCAACTCCGTATCCATTTACTTAATTTTCAATTCTTATCTCTTCGTCTTTTCGTCTCTTCGTCTCTTCGTCTCTTCGTCTCTCCGTCTCTCTTATGAATTCTCAACCAGCTTCACAATTCCCGCGATAATAGCCTCCGGTTTGGGCGGACAACCAGGGATATATGCATTAACCGGAATAATTTTATCAACAGGACCTGCAAATGTATAGCTCTCCGTAAATAATCCCCCCGTGCAACCGCATGCCCCGATTGCAACAACCAGTATCGGCTTTGGAGCCTGGTTATAAACCTCAATCAGCCGGTCTTTATCGCGCATGTTTATTGAACCGTTAACCAGCAGCACATCAGCATGCCTGATACTTCCTACAAGCAGAATGCCAAACCGTTCCAGATCATGCCTTGGCGTAAGGCAATCAAGGATCTCAATATCACAATTATTGCAGGAGGCGCCTCCAAAGTGGAAGACCCAGAGCGATTTTTTGAAGCAATAATTTTTAAAACCCACGACTACAAATATTTAATAACCAAATTCAATCAATACCAGTGCGATAACAGCAAGCAGGTTCATCCATAATACAAAGAATTTAATTGCCTGTTTGATCTTTACCCTGGGATTAGTGTTCCTTATCAGGGTAATGAGAAGTACAACTGCCAGAACCTTAAGTACTGCCCACAAAATATTAATCCCGTCAAGTCTGAAACCGTTCATTAACAGAGCAATAAGAAAAGCAGGGAGTATAAAAAACATGATATATTTTGTAAGCTTTATAAATGCATAAGCCGCTCCGGAATATTCAATAAAAATTCCTTCGGTTATTTCTGCTTCTGCTTCAGGCATATCAAAGGGGACAAGCGCCAGTTTGGCCTGAATACAAAAAATACCGACGATAAATAAGATTACGCCTGAGATGCTTCCGATGAATGGCGATCCTGCCTGCTGAGCCTGAATAATTGTGTACAAATCAAATTTCTGTCCACATTTCATAATAATTCCGGCAATTAGCAGGAAAAAGGTCAACTCGTAGCTGAGGATAAGTTTCATCTCTCTCGACCCTCCGACTGCAGCAAGAGGGTTGCCTGAAGCAAGTGCACCGATAATATATGAAAATGACGGGATTGTAAGCAGGTAAAAGATGACCAGCAGATCTCCCCTGAAACCGGTTGTGATATTCAGCAATGGCAGGAGAATGAAAACCCCGGCCATGGTCGCACCAAATACTGCAAAGATGGGAGCAAGGAGGAATATCAAAGGTGATCCGTGCTTTGGTAGTATTGTTTCCTTGACTAACAGCAATTTGAAGAAATCGTAGAATGGCTGTAATAAAGGAGGTCCTTTTCTAAACTGTACCCTGGCAGTGATTTTCCTGTCAAACCATGATAGGAACCCTCCGACAACTGCTGCAAACAGAAGTCCGGGAAAGACAAGGAAATAAAACAGATTTACTGCCATAACATAGTAATTTATTGTTTTCCAGTGATATACAAATAATCTTTTACAAGAACTTTTTCATTCAGCCTGTAAATATTCTTATCGGGCGACTCATCATCATCAGTAATCGTTACGGTTCCTGCCGGACAGGCCGCGATGAATTTCTCCACATCTTTTTCATCTTTCAGATCATATAAAAGGTCTTTGTTCCTGTGATGCTTAAAGAAATCTGTCATCATTGTTCCAAAAGGGCATATCGCGACACATGATTTGCAAGATACACAAAGATTAGTATGCCGTGAAATAATACCATCTTCATCTTTTTCGAGAGCATCGGCAGGACATACAGTAATGCACGGGGCATCTTCACATTTCCTGCAGGTGAAGCGGAATGTGGCAAGCTCGCGGATAGTCTTTAACCCGTTCATATTGAAAGATGGATAGAAACAGGCTTCAGGTAAAGTCAGGGCTGAGTTTTCAACCATGGCTGAACGGAGCTTGATCATATCTATAAGTATATTCATATTAAAAGTGAGTACAGTTATTCTATTTCCATATATCCGGGGTATCTTTTAATTCACTGTATGTAAAAACAGGGCCATCCTTGCAAACGAAAAATTCCCCCATCATGCAATGGCCGCATTTACCCAGTCCGCACGACATATTTTTTTCCATTGACAGGTATATCTGATCGTCCTTATATCCCAATTCAAGAAGCCTTATGGTTCCGAATTTCATCATGATCGGGGGACCACAAACAACAGCAACAGAATTGTCTATGTTAATTTTGATTTTATTCAGAAGTATGGTTGCAACTCCCACTGAACCTTTCCAATCTTCATCTGCTTTGTCAACTGTGCGGTAAGCTTCAAATTTTTCAGTATTGTTTAGCCGGTCAAAAAGAGGTTTGTAGATGCAATCTAAAGGCGTTTTAGATCCATAGCAAAGTATAACCTTTTCAAGCTTGTCTTTTATACCCTCCAGTGCATATAGCAACGACCTGATGGGAGCAAGGCCGCAGCCACCGCCAAGTATAATAACCTCTTTTCCAAAAAACTTTTCCAGAGGATAGCCTCTTCCATATGGGCCCCTTATTCCCATAAACTCGCCGGGTTTCATCAAATGCATTAGCTCCGTCACATAACCTGTCTTCATTACAGTTACCTCCAGCTGTTCTGTAACAAGAGGGGAAGAAGATGGTGTAAAAGGAGCTTCCCCGATACCATCAACGGATAATTCAATAAACTGGCCTGTTTTAAACGAGAACTTATCTTCAGGTACCAGTACAAATGTTTTTATCAATGGCGATTCATCAATAACATCCGTTAGTTCAGCCCTGATAGGTTTATATATGTTCTTGTCATTCAGCATTATCGGTTGTTTTCGAGTTCAAGGAATATTTCGTTTTTATTGATCTTCCCAATACAGGCTTCAATACACCTGCCACACCCCGTGCAGGCCAACGATTTGAATTTCTCCTGCTTCCATACATATTTGCACATGTACCTGTTTTTGAAGCGGTTGTGAAGCTCAAACAAAGCGTCTTCTCCTCCTGCGACCCTTTCAAATCCCGGATACTGACAGGCATCCATCTGTTTAACCTTTTCAAAACCGGGTTTGTCAATAAGAAGAAAACATGTGCATGTCGGACAAATAGTTGTACAGGCGCCGCATGAAACACACCGGGCAGAATATTTGTTCCATATCTCTTCTTTTGCTTCAGTAACCAGTTTACCGGTCATATTATAATCCGGTAAACCTTTATTTGATGTCGTAAGTAAAGCTTCTGTTGCAACATGTTCCTTTTCAATAGCCGATATTATGCTTTTATCTTCAAGTGATTGAGCTGTAGGGATTTTCTTCAGAAAATCTTCCCCTTTTTCGGTTATTATTCTCAGAATTATTGATCCGTTCAGATAAATTAGAGCCAGATCAGCATTTATTGTTGAAAATGGTTTAATATTATATGACAGGCAATGACAATGTTCCTCAATCCCAATACAATCGGCAGATATCAATATAGTATTTTCACGCCGTTTCCTGTAGAAAATATCGTTGTACTCTTCATCGAGGTAAATCTCGTCGAGAAGAGATAACCCCTCAATATCACAATTCGGGATACCTAAAATGATCCTGGGCTTTTCTGTTGATCTTTCAGATGTCACATTCTCCCTGACAGGAAGAAAGAAAGTTTTAAGGGAAGTTGCAGGCTTGGGTTTGTTGTATGAAATCCTGTTAATATCTGCCGGTCTGATCAATTCATAGTCCAAACCAAATTCATTTTCCACGCTTGCGAAAATGGTGTAAGATAATAACAGCTGTTCCAACGTATTATCCCATTCTTTCTTATTTATGCACTTATATTGCATTTATGTGAGAAGTTTCACATATAAAGTTATACTCTACGTATATAAAAGTCAATCAAAATTAATTTAAATTCCTGATTAAAAATTAAATTAAATTGTAAAATACATTATATCAATTAGATAAAAAATATTTTTTTTATGAAAATATTTTTTTATCTTGCATAATAAATTCTAATAAAATAAGTTAATGTGAAACAAATCACAAAAAACGCGATAAAGAACAGTCTTAAAAGAATTTTTCTTTACAGGGCCTGTCTGCTAAGACTGAAGTTGATGGGAGTCGAAAAGGTCTTTTCTTATACTCTTGCCAATGAGACAGGCGTAACCGCTGACCAGGTCAGAAAAGATTTTTCAGAATTCAACATCAAGGGAAACAAACGCGGCGGATATGATATAAATGACTTGCTCGAAAAGATGGAAAAACTGTTCCACCGCGACAAGGACAATAATATTGTACTTATTGGCATGGGGAATATGGGTCTTGCATTATCAAAGTACCACAAGTTTGTTCAGCGGCACATGAATATTGTTGCCACATTCGACATAGATACTTTCAAGCAAAAAATCAGATCCGGCATCCCTGTTTATTCAATGAACCGTTTAAAAGAAATAATCGACAGGTTTAGTGTTAAAGTGGCAATTCTGGCGGTACCGGAAATCTCTGCACAGGAGGTTGCTGATGAACTTATAAGCCACGGTATAATTGGGATCGTGAACTTTGCCCCGGTACTACTGAAAGTGCCGCCAGATGTGATTATTAATAATGTGAACCTGTGTGATGAGCTTGAAAGTGTAATTTATTATGTTCACAAACTGATGAAGGTAGATGGCATTAAAACATGGAGCTATTATTCAGGGATATGAAATATTGATCAGGGGTTTGGTTCAGGGTGTTGGATTCCGACCTTTTATCTGCAGAATGGCCGCGAAACATGGTCTCTTTGGAGAAGTAGATAACAGAACCGATGGTGTTTCTGTTATCGCTCAGGGTGATCTGCAAACAATTGACCGGTTCAGCAATGATATTTTTCAGTATGCTCCTCCTGCATCACAGATAAAATCGATAGAGATAAAAACTACATGCTTCAGCGGTTATGACAGTTTTAATATTGCTGTTAGTAAATACATTGATAACCAGATTACTGAGGTATGTCCGGATATTGCTGTCTGTAATGATTGCCTTGAAGACATGGAGAAGGATTTTGACAGAATTGATTATCCTTTTATTAATTGTACTAATTGTGGTCCCCGGTTTACTATTATTGAAGCATTGCCCTACGACCGGCCAAAGACAACAATGAAGAGTTTCAGGATGTGTGATAACTGTAATTCAGAATATAATAACGTTCTTGATCGCCGTTTTCATGCACAACCAATCGCCTGTAACTTATGCGGTCCTGCTTATGATTACAAAGATTCCGAAAAAAACATAAGCGGTATTAAGCAGATATTAGAAGTGGTTTCTGTGCAGATAGCTTCAGGTAAAACAGTGGCAATTAAAGGTCTCGGGGGTTATCACCTTATGTGTGACGCACTGAATAACAGTGCTGTAAGTGAGCTGAGACATAAAAAGCAGCGGGATTCAAAGCCCTTTGCAGTTATGTTCAGGGATATCTTTGTAGCCGGAAAGTACTGTTATATTGATGATGTGGAGGAGAAAGAATTGATATCCTGGCGCAGACCTGTTTTGATCCTGAAACAGAAAGAGATGTTATCTGATTCTGTAAGTAATGGACTGAATACAATAGGAGCAATGCTCCCCTATATGCCCGTTCATTATATGCTGTTCAGAATCCTTAAGACACCGGCTGTGGTACTGACCAGTGGGAATATTTCTGATGAACCGATCATCATTGACGATCTTATGGCTGAAAAACTATTGTTGCCGATCTCTGACTCTTTACTAAGCTATAACAGGACAATACTTAACAGAACCGATGATTCAGTTATAAGAATTATTGACAATAAAACAACTCTTATCCGTCGTTCAAGAGGATTTGTTCCACGACCGGTTGATCTGAACTGCAATGTAGAGGGCATCCTGGCACTGGGAGCTGAACAGAAAAACAGTTTTTGTATCGGTAAAGGCAGTCAGGCATTAATGAGCCAGTTTATCGGTGATCTGAAAAACTCTGCTACTTTTAGTTTTTATTGCGATACAATTGACAGGTTTTCATATCTGTTTAAGTTTAAGCCAAATTTTGTCGCTTGTGATCTCCATCCTGATTATCTCTCAACCCGCCATGCTGAATTTCTTGAAAAGGAATTGAAATTGCCTGTTGTAAAAGTTCAGCATCACCATGCACATATTGCTTCCTGTATGGCAGAGCATGGAATTGATGAAGAGGTAATAGGAATATGCTTCGATGGTACAGGCTTTGGCACCGATGGGAATATATGGGGCGGTGAGTTCATGATAGCTGATATGAAAAGATTCAGCCGTTATACCAATTTTGAATATGTTCCAATGCCGGGCGGCGAAAAAGCAATCAATGAACCATGGAGAATGGCATTTTCATATATTTACAAATACTTCGGAGATAACTTTGATTATAAATCCATACCTCTGTTCAGATTAATAGATGATCAGAAAATATTACTTGTTAAAGATATGATTGCCAAAAAGATAAATTCACCAATGACTTCAGGGGCCGGTCGTCTTTTTGACGCGGTATCTGCAATATTGGGATTTTGCCCAACATCAACATTCGATTCAGAAGCGCCAATGCGGCTTGAATCTGCAATTGATGGTAAGACAAATGATTTTTATCCGTTCCTGATAGCTAAAACCATTGTTTTTGCTGATACAATTAAAGCAATTCTGGAGGATTTGCCCAGACAAAAAGTTTCTGTCATATCAGCAAAATTTCACAATACTGTGGCACAGGTAATTCTTGAAGTGTCAAGGCAGATCAGGAAAGAGACATCCCTGAATAAAGTTATTCTTTCAGGCGGTGTCTTTCAGAATAAATACCTTCTGGAAAAATCTTTGTATCTTTTAAGACAGAATAAGTTTAAAGTATTCACAAATCATATTGTACCTGCAAATGACGGTGGCATATCCCTGGGTCAGTTAGTGATTGCTTCAAAAATAAGATTATAATGTGCCTGAGTATCCCGGTCAGAATTGTGTCAATTGACGACAGCATGGCAGATGTGTCTGCCGGAGGAACTATATTTAAAGCCGGGTTACATTTGATTGAAAATGCAAAAGTTGGCGACTATGTTCTTTTGCATGCAGGATTTGCCATTCAGAAAATAAGTGAAAAGGAGGCTGCTGAAACTTTGAAAATATTTGAAGAGATTAATAACTCTTTGAATGATAGGGCTGTATGAAATATATTGATGAGTTCAGGAATAAAGTTCTAATTGCGAAATTGACCGATCTGATTAAAAAGTCAGTCAGACGAGATTATACTTTTATGGAGGTGTGCGGTGGCCATACAGCTGCTATTCACAGGTTTGGTATCCCTTCTTTACTTCCTGGAAATATAAAACTGATTTCAGGTCCGGGTTGCCCGGTTTGTGTTACCGGAACCGGTTTTATTGATAAAACGATTGCTTATTCAAATAAGAAAGATGTCATTATAACTACTTTCGGAGATCTGATAAGAGTTCCGGGATCAGTTTCATCGCTCGAAAAAGAGAAGGCAGCCGGAGCTGATATCAGGATTGTTCTTTCAGGCCTTGAGGCGCTTGAAATCGCGAGGATTAATCCCCTTAGGAAAGTCATTTTCCCCGGCATAGGTTTTGAAACAACAGCGCCCGGAACAGCAGTTACTATTAAGCTGGCTGAAAAGGATCATATTAATAATTTCTTTCTTTTAAGTGCACATAAAGTTATGCCTCCTGCAATAGAGACTATTATAAAAGAAGATGTTAATCTGGATGGTTTTATCTGTCCCGGGCATGTTGCCACAATCACCGGTTCAGACACTTTCAATTTTATATCTGAAAAATACAATCTTAGTAGTGTAATAACCGGATTTGAACCTGTTGACATTTTACAATCAATTCTAATGCTGGTGTATCAGGTAAACAGGAACACTCCAAAAGTAGAAATTCAGTACAACCGTGCAGTTACCAATAAAGGCAATATTCTTGCACAACAAAATATGCATCAGGTTTTCGAACCTTGTGATGAAGAATGGCGCGGTTTTGGTGTGATTAAGGCCAGCGGACTAAAACTTCGGAAAGAGTATAAAAAATTCGATGCTGAAATAATGATGCCGGTAAATATCAGGTTAAGCGAAGAAAATGTTTCATGTATTTGCGGCGATATTATGAGGGGATTAAAGAGACCTGTGGATTGTACCCTTTTTTCGGAAATATGTGTTCCCGAAAATCCTGCGGGGGCATGTATGGTTTCAAATGAAGGGGTCTGCAATACGTGGTATAAATACAGATTTAATGAATGATTTTATCACTTTAAACCAGGGAAGCGGCGGCAAGCTTACACATGAGCTTATTGAAAAAGTTTTTGTAAAAAGGTTCGGCATGCGGGAACCCCTGACAGATTCTGCAATTCTTAAGGATTCGGGATTTACGCTGGTATTTACTACTGATTCCTATGTTGTGGATCCTCTGTTTTTCCCGGGGGGCAACATAGGTAAACTGGCTGTGTGTGGCACTGTTAATGACCTTGCAGTATCCGGCGCTGATCCAAAATACATTGCAGCTTCATTTATTATAGAGGAGGGTTTCCCGATAAAGGAGCTTCATGCTATTGCAGAATCAATGGCTGAAGAAGCTCTCAAAGCAGGAGTGAAGATAGTTACTGGCGATACAAAAGTTGTTGATAAAGGGAAATGCGATAAATTGTTCATTACAACATCAGGGACAGGTATTCTTAAACCTGAATTCGAGCACATCAGTAGCGGAGCACGGGCAATTCCAGGCGATAAACTGATTATAAATGGTCCTCTTGGTAACCATGCCATAGCGGTGCTTGGCGCCCGTAACAAGCTAAGTTTCAGTACACCGGTGACTTCAGACTGCGCATCATTAAATCATTTGATACACGGTGTGCTGCAAAATTGCAATGATATTCATTTCATGCGCGATCTTACGCGAGGCGGCCTTGCTACAGTATTGAATGAGCTTGCCACCATGATAAAGTCGGGTATATCAATAAATGAGGCAGATGTTCCGGTTGATGATCCTGTTAAAGGATTGTGCGAGATGCTGGGCTTTGATCCTTTATATCTGGCAAATGAAGGAAAAGTTCTGATAGTGGTTGGCCCCAAAGAAGAAAAGAAGGTACTTGATATCCTGAGGTCCGATCCATTAGGAAAGCGCTCTGAGATAATCGGTGAAATTATCGCGGATAAAAGAAGCCTTGTCGTTTTAAATACTTCTGTCGGAGGTAAGCGAATTCTTGATATGCAATCAGGAGAGCAGCTTCCAAGAATCTGTTAAAATAAACAAATGCATGAATTAAGGATAGCAGAAGATCTTTCAACGATTGTGCTCGATACGGCAAAAACGGAGAGCCTGTCGAAAGTGACAAAGGTGAATATCAGTTTCGGGCAACTGGTTCAGATTGTACCTGACATCTTTGAATTTGCGTTCAGGCAAATGGTAATTGATTCAGTTGCTCAGGATGCTGAGGTTGATATCGAAATTGTGCCGGTGAAGATGAAATGTACAAATTGCGGGAACGATTTTCAGGTGACTGAGAATCGGTTTTCCTGCAATATTTGCAATTCATCCGATCTGGAAATCATAACGGGAAAAGAATTATTTATCAAAAGTATAGAAGGGGAATAGATATGGAAATTAAGATCATGAAAAATATCCTTGACAGGAACCAGGATAAAGCTAACGAAGTGAGAAATTTGCTCTCATCTCATAAAGTATTAATGGTGAACATAATAAGCTCACCCGGCGCGGGCAAGACAACACTGTTGGAACGCACCTGCGAAGAGCTTGGAAAAAAATTCAGGTTTGGAGTGATTGAGGGTGATATAACCACAGACAGGGATGCCCAACGTCTGAAAAAATATAATATTCCGATTGTAGTAATCAATACTGAAGGAGGCTGCCATCTCGATTCTCATAGCATTTCAAAAGTACTTGATTCATTTGACCTTGATAATCTCGATGTTCTGTTTGTCGAGAACGTTGGTAACCTGATCTGTCCGTCACAGTTCGACCTGGGTGAAAGTTTTAAGCTCGCGATTGTTAGCACTGCAGAGGGCGATGATAAACCGGGAAAATATCCAATGCTATTCAGAGAGGCAAGGGCAGTAATCCTTAATAAGGTTGACCTGATTCCATATACCAACTTCAGTTCAGAGAGTTTCATATCTGATTTGCATAAGATAAATGGACAGATTCCCCTGTTCGAAGTGTCATGTACAAGAGGAGATGGTTTGAGAGAATGGTATAACTGGATAAGTGAAAAGATTAACGTTTTCCGGTAAGAAATTATTTGACTCAGAATTTATAGCCGAATTTTATTTCAAGCCTGTTTAATTTGTTATCGTATGTTACCACGCCGAGATTGTATTCCTCCTGGGAATAACTTGTCTTTGCATATCTGTACGCGAAACTCAGATAAGTCTCATATTCTTCCTTTGCCCATGATATTCCTGTTCCCACGGCAAATGAACCTCCCCCTTTGTAATCTTTAGGTCCGTTACTGTAATTGTAGTTTGTAGAAGTAGATTCTTCATTACGTCCTAAGGGTATAACTCCGCCTCCCCGCACAAAAATAAATGGTGTTGTCTTTTTGTTAAAGAAGATGTGTTTGTATTCGAGGAATAAAGGAGTGTATGGTCTGCCGTAAAACTCTACACCTGAACCTAAGCTGGTTATGTTAGTTGTGTTGCTTGCTGCACTACCAAGAAAGTTGAAACTGAAAGGGGTTGGGTACTCGGTATGCTGAGAGCCAATTAAAAATCCGGCTTCAAGAGAAAATCCAAAACCTACTTCTTTTCTGCCGTCAAAAAGCGGAGACTCCTTTGCAAACTTCTCAACCTCAGAAGATTTATAGATGAAAATACTGCCGTCAGTGGTACGCATCTTGTATTGTTCGTCAGCTATCTCTATAAGCCTCCCGTAGATAATACTACCATTTTTAAGATACAGGACATCTTTTGTTTTTTGAGCAGACAATTGAAATACGCTGATTAATAGGATGATAATTAATAAAATGTGTTTTTTCATAGGAAAAGGGTTTAAGTTTTAATAGTTTAGCATGATTTTTGTTTCAATACATTGAAACCAAATCTAACTCTGATGAAAGCAAAAATCGTTCCAATTATTACTGTTCTATCTTTATTTTCAATACTCTTTTATTCCTGCGAAGATACAACCTACAGGGAATATACAGGGAATGCCCCGGTTTACATCACTTATGACGACTTACGTGAATCTGTTGTCGCGGAGCAAAACGTTGAATTGAAAAATCCGGGCAAAATTTATTTTAAGGATAACTATATATTTATTATTGAAGAACTGAAGGGGATACATGTGTTTGATAATAATAATCCATCGGCTCCTGTAAAGAAGACATTTATTAAGGTACCCGGGGTTGTTGATATGGCAATTGCCGGGAATACCCTTTATGCTGACAGTTTTGTAGATCTGGTGGCTATTGATGTTCAGGATGTTGAAAATATTCACGAAGTTGGAAGAGTGCTCGACATACTTCCTTATACTATTCCTCCGGTAGATAATAAATTTCCTCTGGGTTATGTTGATAAGGAAAAGGGTCTGGTTGCCTCGTGGGAATTGACAACAATCAAAGAAAGAGTCTATAATAACCCGGTTGTTTATCCGATGTATAAATCAGAGGTGGCATCATTGGATGGCGGGTTTAATTTATACAAATCAGGAGGAGTAAGCAGTGGAGGTGTTGGAATAGGTGGGTCGATGGCTCGTTTCGGAATAAAAGATAAAGCTTTGTATCTGCTTGACAACAGTACTCTCAGAATATTTGATATTACTTCTAATGCAACACCGGCAAAGTTATTTGACATAGGTGTGGGATGGGGAATTGAGACTATGTTTATTAACGGGAACAACATGTTTCTCGGTACTACCACAGGTATGATAATTTATGACATTACGAATCCTCAGTCGCCTCTCAGGAAATCTTCTTATAGCCATATGCGTAGTTGCGATCCGGTTGTGGTTGATGATACTCTTGCATATATAACCCTGCGTTCAGGAACAAACTGCGGTGGCTCAATTAACAGTCTTGATGTAATTAATATTAAAAATATTTTATCCCCGCAACTTGTTCTTTCATATCCAATGACTAACCCTTATGGTTTAGGTAAGGATGGGGACATCTTGTTTTTATGTGATGGAACTGCCGGACTGAAAGTATATGATTCCTCAAATCCATATAATATATCCGGCAATCTTATTTATTCATATCCCAATATCAAAGCCTTTGATGTCATTCCTATTGGAAGTGTTCTTGTACTTATCAGCGATGAAGGACTATTTCAGTATAACTATTCCAATGTTAAGAATATTTCTTTGTTAAGCTCTATTCTGGTTGTTAAATAATTCATGTACTGTATCCTTTTGTCTTTTAACCAAATAACCCATCCTTTGCCCCCCTCGCTTCGCTAGAGGCAGGCTCTCCCGGGGAGGGGAACTACTCTTTATTTTCATTCTAAATTAACGACTATGACATTTGTAAGTTTTTTTTAGAAAGTATTGTTATTAATTTAACAGCCCAAAAAAAACAGTTTTTAATAGTTAAAAATTTATTTAATTACCTAAAAATCAAATAGAAATGTATCAAGTAGGAAATCTAATTAAGGAATTGTCCGACAAACATGGTCGCGTTCGGGAGAGCCTTATGCCTATTCTTCAGGGGATTGTACAAAAGCACAATTATCTCACTGATGAGGCTATGGTTGAAGTTGCGAGGGAACTCGATATCTCAGCGGCTGAAGTTTACGGAACAGCTTCATTTTATACCTTTCTCGACACTCAGGTGAAAGGTAAATATGTTATAAGAGTCTGTAAAACAATTACATGCTCAATGAAAGGGAAAGGTGATATTATACAAACTCTTGAGGATATGCTGAAGATAAAAGTTGGAGAAACAACTACCGACAAACAATTCAGCCTCATTGAGACTAACTGTATTGGGTGGTGTCATAAGGCTCCGGCTATTCTTATCAATGAAATGCCTTATACCGAGCTGACGCCTGAAAAAGTGAGTGAGATTATAAAAAGCTACATGCAAAAATAAATATCCGGCAAAAGATGGAAAATAAAGGATTAAATAAGGTTGACCTTATATTCGAAAAAATCGAACCGAAAGAAGTTCTTATAAAAGCTTATAAGATGAGCAGCGCTGAGATAATTCAGAATATGCTTGATTCAGGTCTTAAAGGACGCGGAGGCGCTGGTTTCCCGACAGGTCTGAAATGGAAATATACGGCTGCAGAAAAGAGCGACGAAAAATACATTGTTTGTAATGCTGACGAAGGAGAACCAGGCACATTCAAGGATCGTGAAATACTTGACAGAGTATCGAATAAGGTACATGGAGGAATGGCTATTGCAGGAAAAGCTATCGGCGCTAAAAAAGGAATAGTATATCTGCGCGGTGAATACAGGTACCTTTTACCAAAACTGATGACCGAACTTGAATCATTTGATAAAATGATAAAAGAGATTGGTTACGATTTTAATATAGAGTATTGCATGGGTAGCGGAGCTTATATTTGCGGTGAGGAAAGCGCTCTTTTTGAGTCGATTGAAGGTAAGCGCGGTGAGCCGCGCAATAAACCTCCATATCCGACTGTATCCGGAGCTTTTAACAAACCGACTTCAATAAACAATGTCGAGACTCTTGTAACAGCCATGATGATAATAAAACATGGCGCGAAGAATTTTACACAGTACGGAACAAAAGATTCAAGGGGATCAAAAGTATTTTCTGTTTCAGGAGATACCCTGACACCCGGTATATTCGAACTTGAACTGGGAATGACTGTCCGTCAGTTTGTTAATGAATTTGGCGATGGCGATACCAAAGCGGTTCAGGTTGGAGGCGCTTCAGGCTTTTGCGTTCCACGTAAGAAATTTGATGAGACTATTATAGGTTTTGAGGGCGTACCAACAGGCGGATCAATGAAGCTTTTCAATAGCTCGCGATCAATGTATAATGTTCTTCATAATTATCTCGATTTTTTTACCGAGGAATCATGCGGACAGTGTACTCCATGCCGTGTCGGATGTCAGCAGCTGCTTAAAGGTGTAGAAAAAGTAAAGAAAGGCGAGGTAAAATCAACCTACCTTAATGAACTTATCAAGCTGGCAGATTCCATGAAGATAGCTGCTAAATGTGGTCTCGGACAGTCAGTTGGAAATGCATTTAAATCGATAGTTGGTAATTTCAGGGAAGAGATCATCTATTAATCATTCAATCAAAAACAGATAATCATGATAAATCTATTTATAAATGACCAGAAGGTCTCGGTTCAGGAGGGAACAACAGTTCTTGCAGCTGCCAGGAAACTAAAAATAAACATTCCGACTTTATGTAATCACGATGACCTTTGTGTAGCAGGTAACTGCCGCGTTTGCCTTGTTGAACAAAAAGGAGCAAGGACACTTATTGCATCGTGTGCAACACCTGCATCCGAAGGTATGGAGATAAATACCAACACTCTTAAAGTGCGTAATGCCCGTAAACATATTGTTGAACTTTTGCTGTCAGAACACAGATCAGATTGTACAAAATGTTACAAAAACCAGAATTGCGAACTACAGTCTCTGGCAAATGAATTTGCATTCGGCGACCATATTTTTCTGGACCTTGTTGAAGAAAAAAAATTTATTATCGATAGGTCTTCGCCATCTTTTATCAAGGACGACAGCAAATGTATCCGCTGCCAGCGTTGCGTGAGAACCTGCTCCGAACTGCAATATATCTCTGCAATAGCTGTTGCCAACAAAGGCGCTCATCAGAAAATTTCATCATTCCATGACAGGCCAATGAGCCATGTAGTTTGTACCAACTGCGGCCAGTGCGTGAACCGTTGTCCTACCGGTGCTCTTGTTGAAAAGACCTATATTGACCAGGTTTGGGATGCTATTTATGACCCCGATAAGCATGTTGTTGTACAGACTGCTCCTGCTGTAAGGGTTGCTCTTGGCGAAGACCTGGGGTACGATCCCGGTGAAAGAGTAACAGGGAAAATGGTAAATGCCCTCAGACAACTTGGATTCAACTCGGTTCTCGATACCGATTTTACTGCCGATCTCACAATCATGGAAGAGGGTACTGAACTTCTGGTACGATTGAAGAAAGCATTGGTTGATGGTGATACTAAAGTTTCACTGCCGATGTTCACATCATGTTCCCCCGGCTGGATAAAATTCATCGAACATAAATACCCCGAATTCCTTCCGAATCTCTCGACATGTAAATCGCCACAACAGATGTTCGGGGCACTGGCAAAAACATTTTACGCAAAGAAACGCAATATTGACCCCTCTAAGATTGTCTCAGTTTCGATAATGCCATGTACCGCTAAGAAATTTGAAGCTGACAGACCCGAGATGAGAGTGAGCGGATACAAGGATGTCGATTTTGTACTGACAACCCGCGAGCTTGCTGTAATGATCAAACAGGCAGGTCTTGATTTCAGAAACCTTGAAGAGGCAAAATATAATTCAATAATGGGTGATTCAACCGGCGCTGCAGTTATTTTCGGTGCTACCGGAGGCGTTATGGAAGCTGCATTACGTACTGCTTATGAGATTGTTACCGGTCGCGAAGTTCCGTTTGGGAACCTTAACATAACTCCTGTGAGAGGTATGGATGGAGTGAAAGAAGCAACTATAAAGATTGAAGGATGTGTCGAAGACTGGAAGTTCCTTGAAGGCGCTGAACTTAAAATAGCTATTGCACACGGACTTGTAAATGCCAATAAAATCATGAAACTAATGAAGGAAGGAAAAGCTCCTTATCACTTTGTTGAGATAATGGCATGCCCGGGCGGATGTATCGGCGGTGGTGGTCAACCTATTCCTACGAACATGAAAATCAGGGAAAAACGAATGAAGGCAATCTACTCGGAAGATGAGCACATGGCGCTTCGAAAATCACACGAAAACCCCGATGTTATTGCAATATATAAAGAGTTTCTCGATAAGCCTAACAGCCATAAGTCGCACGAACTTCTACATACACATTATATGGAACGCGATAACTATTAGAACCAACATAAACTAACCTTGAAAGAAAGCCGGCTGAGTATTGCCGGCTTTCTTGTCTTGATCCTTTACAGACTTTTTCCGAGAGCCGCGAGCTATTCCACTGATAGTATTCTAAACTCAGTCCTTCGGTTCACTTTATATTCATATTCGGTGCATTTTACTCCTTTTACACACTTATTTAAAGGCATAGTATCGCCAAAACCTTTACCGGTAACCCTTTTATGGTCAATGCCCTTCGAATACAGATATTCGGCCGCGGCTACTGCCCGCTTTTCCGAAAGCGCCATATTTAATGCAGCCGTTCCTCGGGAATCGGCATAAGAGCTAAGTTCAACTTTTATCGCGGGGTACTTGTTCATTATATCCGATAGTTTATCAAGTCCCTTCGCGGCATCGGGACGGATATTGAATTTATCAAAATCGTAGTAAATATTTGCTGTTTTAATACTATCGCCCGCTAAAAATTCAGGAGCGGGGCCGTTGGTTATTTTATTGGCGGTATTGGGTTTTTCAGTTTTATCCGGCTTTATTTCAACTTGGCCCTCTTCAGCCATGGTTAAAAGGTTTCGCGATAAACTCCTAATACTGAAAATATCATCATTGCCGATGGCGTTAAACCTGTCGGAGCTCAGGTAACCATCCTTGCCTGCACTTCGGGTGATGTACCCAAAATCGTCAAAGCGCGTGTTCACCGGAAACCCCGGGTTCACCGGTTTATTAAACCCGTTATCTGTTTTCCGGGCAACAAAAACATCGAGCCCGCCCAGACCGGGCCTGCCGTTTGAAGCAAACCACAGGTTCCCCTCATTGTCGATATACGGGAACATTTCGTTGCCCGGACTGTTTATTCCTTCACCTACATTTACCGGTTTGCTCCAGCTCTTTCTATTAAGTGAATCGGTAACCAGATGCGATTCATAAATATCTGTTTCTCCCATACCTCCCGGCATATCAGATGCAAAATAAATTATCTGTCCATTAGTGCTCAACGCGGGGTGGCCAACAGAATATTGGTTGCTGTTAAAAGGCAGGGGGGTTATCCTTACCCAGCGTTTCAAAGTCTTGTCCCAATTTGCCTGAAACAGCTTTAGCTTATTCAACCCTTCAGTGCTTTTTCTAAACCGCCGATGGTAGAAATTACTCCTGGTAAAAATAATGGTATCCAGATTTTTGCTGAAAGTAACCGGTCCTTCATGATAAATGGAATTAAGTTCCTTTGAAAATGGCGCAGCATTGCCGGAGTCGGGAGATCCAATGAACAGGTCGAGAAAAGAAGAGTTTGTCCAATTATAAAGCGTCCTCACGATTGATATTTTTTTCCTGGCACTCGCAAACACGATATCATTGCCAAAATAGGCAGGGCTGAAATCGGATGCATCGGAAGAGAATGGCATTTTACGAACCCTGAATGAGGCTGAATCTTTATAAACGGAAGTTATGTTCTTATAGAGTGTGGTAAATTCAGTTCCTCTCGGGTCGCCGGGTTCTGCTTCGCTGTACTTCTGATACCAGCAGGCAGCTTTATCGTAATTCCCGTTGTGGGCCAGGGCCTGTGCATAAAATAGTAAATATTCATGTTTAACTGTTGATGTATCAACCAAGAAAGCATAGCATCGCTCGGCATTCCCGCTGTCATTTATTCTACGGTACGAATCAGCAAGCTTCTCGTACACCCCATAATTTTCAGGATAACTTCTGAGAAGTTGTTCATACATGGGAATAGCCCTATAATAATCGAATCGGCTATAATAACGGTTAGCCAGTTTTTCTTTCATAATAAAATCCTGTGCTGAAGCAACTGAGCAGATAAACAGACAAATAATCAGAAATTTGATCTTCATTGTGAATGTTTTAATTAGAAAAATCGAGGTGTAATAATTTTAGCATGTGAAAAATCAAAAAAGTACTGAACCATTATTTCATGCGAACCACTGCTAAAAGTATTCAGTCTGGTGGTGGAATACTCGTAAGCATAACCAACGTAAACCTGATTAGTAATCTTTACCTGGGCCAGAAAATCAACAGAAGCAAGGCTCCTGTAAGAAACACCCAATGCCATAATGTCGTAAAAACTTACTATAGTGTTGATATCTATTTCAAGTGGGGCTCCTTTTACGTATTTCAACAGGACAGAAGGTTTAAGCTTTATGTCGGGCGAAAGGTTGAAAATATAACCTGTTGATAGAAAGTAGTGGTTGGATAAATCGAGCTGTGCGCTTTCCGTTTTGTGGTACAGTGCATTTTGTATGGCATAGCCTGCAATCTGAGGAATGGATAATCCGGCAAAAAACCGATCGGCATTATAATAAATCCCGAAACCGATGTTAGGTAATACATCGTGAAAATTGTTCTGGAATGCCACGTCGCCCTGGCCATTTTCGGAATAATTAACAGAAGTAAAATTTGAATTGGAGAAGCCCACGCCTGCCTGAAGGCCAAAGGCAAGAGAACTATTGACAAATTTAATTTTGTAGGAATATATTCCGGTTATCCCGGTGTGTTTTGTTACACCAATCTTGTCGAATTCAACATTCAATCCAACACCAACATTCTTGTTTTTGATTGGCGCATCGATTGACAAGATTCCTGTTTGAGGTGCTCCGGGAATATTTACCCATTGGTTCCGGTACAATAACGTAGTACTTAAAACATCGTGTGTGCCGGCATAGGCCGGGTTTATAATTAACTGGTTAAAAACATATTCCGAATACATGGGGTCCTGTTGTCCCAGCGTTTTTACGGCAATGCCCAGTAATAATAAAACTATACTTTTTCTTCTATTCATGGTATTTACCTGTTGATAGTGATATATCCTATTTCCTTTTTTTCTCCGTTATTGAAATTGACGATGTAAAAGTATGTGCCATCGGGCAATTTCGAGCTTACAAGCAGTCCTTTGTTTGCAACACCATCCCAGTCGTTTTGATAGTGCTTGCTCTCATAAACCATATTTCCCCATCGGTTGAAAACCTGAAGTGTGACAATATTAGCGTCAGCACCCGCAATTACAAAATAATCGTTTACACCATCACCGTTAGGCGAAAATCCTTCAGGAATAAATATCTCCTTTGGTGTTATTGTAATTATTACATTGGCAGGTTGGGAGTAGTCTTTCCCGTCAGATGCCTGCCAGCTAAAGGAAGTCTCACCGGTAAAACCCGCCTCAGGGACGAACCCGAGGTTATTCAGGTCGGCCAGAAGGATTTCTTGCAATACCAATACATCTATTCCGTTAAGGCGCAGTGAGCCGGAGCCGGACACGGGCAAGGTTACAATCTGAATTTTAACCAGGTCATCGTTATCCTCATCGGTAAATATTGAACTAAAATCAGTTTCTTCAAAAGGCACTTTTTTATTTGCCCCATACACAGAACTTGA
>JBAXXU010000022.1:0-46966 GCA_037127735.1 Bacteroidota bacterium | reverse complement strand
CAAATATACTTAAAGTGCTCTTTTCCTTTGTGTTACTTTGTGATGTACTTTGTGTTCCTTAGTGGTAAAAAAATATTAAACACTAAGTTGCACAAAGGGTTACACAAAGGCTCACAAAGTTTATGAATAAAAGAAGTTAGTCTAATCAGTATTTAAATAATATATATATAAACCTCATTCACTCTATGTTTATTAATAAAAATTATCACAGCAATTCAAATCAATACTTATGCTTTGTTTTGCTTTTTTTATTTTTGCTGATCATCTCAGGATGCCAATCTGATAAAAACTCCTCTTCAAAAGCACAAAAATCCAAAACGACACCTCCACCGGCAACTAATGACTATTTTCAGGAGATCGGCAAGGAAATAGGTTTGGATTTTGTACACTCCATAGGGGAAAAAGATCTGACCAATATAATTGAATCAAGTGGCGGAGGCACTGCATTTCTCGATTATGATCAGGATGGATTTATCGATTTATACGTTTGCAGTGGTACATGGCTTGAAGGTTTCTGTAAAGAAGAAAAGCCGGAGAAATTGCCTGAGAATCATCTTTATCGCAACAAAGGAGACGGTACATTTGAAGATGTTACAAAAAAATCCGGAGCAAATGATCAGGCATATAGCATGGGTGTAACAGTCGGCGACTATAATAATGATGGCTATCCCGATTTATTTATTAGTAACTACGGAGCCAATATCCTTTACAAAAACAACAGCAACGGTACTTTCACGAATGTCACTAAACATGCAAAAGTTGCAGGAGGAAATGAATGTAGCGTAGGAGCTGTATGGCTCGATTATGATAATGATGGGTTTCTTGACCTTTATGTAGGTAATTATCTGAACTTTGATCCAAACTATAAATATTTCTATGCGCCTGACGGATTTCCAGGCCCGTTATCTTATGACGCCCAGCCCGATGTTCTTTATCATAACAATGGTGATGGTACTTTTGAAGATGTAACCAAAAAAATGGGAATCGTTGATATTGATGGAAGAGCAATGGGTGTTGGAGCCGTTGATTATGATGATGATGGTTTCGTTGATATATATGTGGCCAATGACCATTCTATGAATTATCTCTGGCATAATAACGGCGGAAAAGGGTTCACCGATATGGGCACTCCCTCAGGAACAGCATTCGGCCAGTCGGGAGAATCAGCTATAAGTATGGCGGTAGATTTTGCTGATTTTAACGGTGATGGACTGATAGATATTTTTGTTTCTGATGATAAATATTGCAGGCTTTATGAAAACCTGGCAAACGGGATTTTCGCTGATAAGTCGTATCCTTCCGGTATTGCTATGCCAGCCGGGCAATATGTAGGGTGGTCCTCATCTTTTATTGATTATGATAATGATGGCGACGTTGACATATATAAAACTAATGGCGCCTTAAAACATCTATACGGACAAGAGGACCAGCTATTTGAAAATATCGGAGATGGAAAATTCAAAGATGTTTCAACAGAAAGTGGTAAATACTTTTTGAAAGAGCTCGTCGGACGTGGTGCATGTTTTGGCGACTATGACAATGATGGCGATATTGACGGTTATATCGTGAATCTGAATGATTATGGCGCTTTCCTGAGAAATAATAAAGGCAATCAAAATAACTGGCTGCTAATCAATCTGGTCGGAACTACCAGCAACAGGGATGGAATAGGTGCAAGGGTAAAAGTAACTTCAGGAGGCAATGTACAAACATCTCAGAAAAGAAGTACAACAGGTTACCTTTCGCAAAATGACCCAAGAATGCACTTCGGACTGGCGAAAAATGATATTGTGAATAGAATTGATATAAAGTGGCCTTCAGGTAAAGTTCAGGTATTGGAGAATATCAAAGCCAATCAGATCCTTACTGTCAACGAACCTAAATAATTCTTTTTTTTGATGAACAGAATAAGAGCAACCATAATTCTCCCGATCATAATGGCTCTTGGCTCTTCGGGATTTTTTTTTTCATCCTGCAATGGAAAATCCATGGATGGGATGATAATTGTTACCCAGACTGCCGGAAAAGTTCACAATATGAATCATATCCCCAGAGATTCACGTAGATATATCCCCCAGACACGCATCGTGGCATTGAACCCCGATAAACCTGAGAAGACATTAAAGTTTATGACTGCAGGTTACTATTCGGCTCAGTCTCCTGAGATTTCTTATGATGGCAAATACATGCTTTTCACTGCACAACAAAAGGAAAATGATACATGGCAGATATGGGAAATGAATTTAACCGATTCGAAAACCAGACAGATTACCTCTTCCCCTGAAAACTGTACAGATCCTTACTATTTACCAAATGGACGTTTGGTATTCAGCAAATCAGCCGGTAAAGATACTTTGAAGACCGCGTATTCCCTGTTTACATCCAATCCCGATGGTTCTGATATTAAAAAAATAACATTTAATCCGGATACATATTTTGCTTCGACAGTTTTGAAAGATGGCCGTTTATTAACCATCAGCAGACAACTTTATCCCGATCAGGAAGATCCTGTATTGATGGTTTTACGACCCGATGGAACAAAATCATCATTGTTTTATAATGGGGAAGAAGGTAACTCTTTGATAAGCGGGGGAAGAGAAACAATAGATGGCAAAATAGTCTTTATTGAATCAGACAAAGGGAGTCAGGATAGAGGAAATGTAATTTCCATAAATTATTTAAGACCTTTGCATTCGAGGGTTAATCTTACTTCTGAAATCAAAGGTAATTTTCAATCTGCTCAACCCATGCAATCGGGCAAATTGCTTGTCTCATACAGACCATCTGATAATGACCGCTATGCACTTTACGAGTTTGATCCAGTAAAAAGGGTCCTTGGAAGGGTTATTTATGCCAACACAGATTATGATGCTTTGGAAGCTGTTGTTGTCGAAAAACATGAAAGGGCTAAGAAACTTCCTAGCGAAGTTGATATGGGTGTGAAAACAGGTTTGCTACTCTGCCAGGATATAAATGTTTTCGATATACAATCAGGAAGAAATGGCTCTGCCTTTCGTAAGTCGTCAAGAATAGAGGTGATAGGAATTGACTCAACGCTGGGAGCAGTTCAGGTTGATGAAGATGGCTCTTTTTATCTGAAAGTTATAGCTGATACTCCCTTCCGGATTCAAACCATTGATGAGAAGGGAAATGTTTTAAATAAACCATGCGGCTGGATATGGTTACGTCCTAACGAAAGGCGGGGCTGTGTGGGCTGTCATGAGGATCCTGAGATGGTCCCGGATAACAGAGTGCCGTTGTCTGTAAAAAAAGCTCCGGTTAATATCCCTGTTCATGTAAATAAGATGGTTGAAAAAAAGGTTTCACTGGAATAGCTATGAAGAGATCATTTAAATA
The DNA here is from genome assembly GCA_037127735.1 of Bacteroidota bacterium. GTDB lineage: Bacteria > Bacteroidota > Bacteroidia > Bacteroidales > VadinHA17 > LD21. The sequence goes on along the minus strand of JBAXXU010000022.1, from coordinate 43,609 downwards.
TTTCCTTGTAATAGGAATTATTATTGCGCTGGCACTGGTAGTCCATTTTCCGGGACACAAGCTGGCCAGGGCACATGTTAATTCCAAGACCGCGGTTGAGGACCATCCGCTTCTGTGCATCTCATGTCATCTTTATACATCAAAAAACAAACTTGTCACAAAACTGGTAAATGCCAATTATTACTCACCATTCAATCTGGCAGTTTCCAAAGATGGTAACCTGTTGTATGTTGTTGCCCAGGAAGCTAATGAATTAATGGTTGTTGATACCAAAAAACGTGCAGTAATAAATAAGATAAAAGTTGGAGCGTACCCCCATAGTGTTGTTCTTGATGATGGCGGGAAAATGGCTTACGTGAGCAATCAATGGTCTGATAATGTGTCGGTAATAGATCTGAATACGTTAAGTGTGATCGATACACTTATAACAGGTAATGGACCGGCAGGACTTTCTTTAAGTGCTGACGGCAAATTCCTGTATGTAGTCAATTCATATTCATCGAATATTTCTCTATTTGAGCTAAATACAGGAGAAGAACGAAAAAGGTTTTCTGCAGGAAATAACCCTACAGGAATACAATTGTCTCCTGATGGAAAGAGCTTATATGTTACCAGCAGGCGAGCACTTATTGCTCCTTACGGGGAAACGCTGAAGAGCGAGCTTACCGTGGTGGATGAAACCAAACAAAGAGTAAGTGAACGCCTCAACATCGAATCAGCTTATCTGATGGAAAATGTTGCCTTCACTCCCACCGGCGATCTGGCATTAGTGACCATGATAAGACCAAAAAACCTTGTTCCGTCAATACAGGTTGAACAGGGATGGATGATGAATTATGGGATTGTAATTATTGAGCAGAAGGAGAACGGAAGGATTATTCAGTTATTGATTGATGAGCCAAATGGCTATTATTCAGATCCATTCGATATAGTTATCACCCCTGACGGGAAAAAAGCCTTCATCTCAAGTTCGGGAGTGAATTGCATTTCCGTGGTTGATATTGACTCAATCAGAACCTTAATTTCCGGGGCTTCTCCTGAAATGCTTAAAACCTACTCCAACCATCTTGGAATAAGCAGCAGGTATGTCGTTAAGCGAATTCGCACAGGGTCAGATCCAAAAGGTCTGTCTCTTTCTCCCGATGGAAAACTTTTGTATGTTGCCGAGCAGCTGGAGGACAGGATCGCGGTAATTAATACCGAAAGTCTTGAGACAATTAATACAATCGACCTTGGTGGGCCGCGGAGAATTACAGTTGCCCGGCAGGGACGCAGGCTTTTTAATAATTCAGGCCACACATTCCAGAATCAGTTTGACTGCTATACCTGTCATCCGGACATGCATGAGGATGGTCTGGTATATAATATGGCATCTAAGGATATGGGACGTAATCTTACAAATACCCAGTCGTTACGCGATATTCGCGAAACTCCTCCGTTTAAATGGAACGGTAAAAACCAGACCGTGTATAAGCAGGACGGGATGCGATTTTCAACAGTTCTGACAAGGACTGAAGCTTTTAATTATAATGATCTTGATGCACTCGTTGCCTATATAATTACAGGAATAAAGTATCCTCCTAATCTTCAGTATAATCCAAACGGGAAATTAACTGAATCGCAGCTTCGGGGGAAAGCTATTTTTGAACGTGAAAAAGATAATCTTGGTAATGTAATTCCTGAAAAAAATCGCTGCATCACCTGCCATACACCGCCATACTTTACAAATCTGAAACTGGCAAGTGTTGGAACTCTGGCTGCATCAGACGATTCCATCCAGTTTGATACTCCTCACCTGAATAATATATTTGCTTCACCACCTTATTTGCACGACGGAAGGGCTGCAACACTCGAGGAGATATGGACAAAGTACGGGAAGGAAGAGAAACATGGAATAGCTAACGATATGACAAAAAATCAACTAAACGACCTGGTCGATTATCTGAAATCACTAAGGGCTCCGCAATACGATCAGAAAGATTCAAAAATTCATAATGCTTCGTTTAAATCTAATTAAGTTAAAGAATCATGAGAAAATTAATACAAAGAAGTTACTTTAAATATGCAGCAATTGTTGTTGTCATCGGTGGCATCTTTTCTATTGGATTTATCCTGAAAGATCAAAACACCAAAAGACTGAATCCTGTCAATAAAGATGAAAGAAGTACAAATTATTCTTCATCGGTGATAACCAAAAAGAACCCTGCCATATCTGAATTAAAAGAAGATGCAAAATCAATGCCTGTATATGGCCATTGGCGAAACTTTACCACAAAAGACGGATTACCATCCGACAAAGCTTATTGTGTCCGCATTGATGGCGACCGGGTATTAGTAGGAACTCATGATGGCATGGCTGTATATGAGAAGGGAAAATGGACCACATATACCACTAAGGACGGTCTGGCACACAACGGTATTGTTTCTATTGATGTAAGCGAATTAACCGGTGATGTATGGATTGGTACGCTTGGAGGATTAAGCAGGTGGTCAGGGGGGAAATTTGAAAACTTCACCCAGCTTAACAGTGGCATGCCTAATGATCTCGTTTATTGTGTTGCCTGCGATGGGAAAGACGTTTGGGTTGCCACCGGTGGCGGCGCCGGTCATTATGATACCTACACGAAAGATTGGGAGATATTTACAGAGAAGAATGCACCCATGCACGAACCATGGACTTATGGTGTTTCGGCCGGTGATGGCAAAATCTTCATCGCAGCCTGGGGTGGTGGGGTTATTGAATACACTACCAAAACAAAACAATTCAAGGATTATACAGATCCCGATGGCGAAATGGAAATAGACCTGCTTCCTGACGATGGCCCTGTTCATGATATTACCACCGGCACCACCTATGGAAATGGCTATTTATGGGTTTCAACGTACTTTGGCTTATCGAGTTACGATGGTACTCACTGGAAGGGTTACTTTGACCACGATAGCGGTTTAGCAAGTAATTTTATCAACTTTGTAAGAGCAGAAGGTCCGGTGGTTTTCATCTGCAGCGATAAAGGTTTAAGCACTACGGATGGAAAAAGCTGGGTAACCTATAAGAAAAACGATTCCAACAGCAATGGAATGGCAATAATTAAAAATTTCGGCCGTATAGATGACGGCACCCCAGATACAATTACTAAAAAAATGCTGCTGTCACCATCCATTGCACATAATTTTGTAATCGGTGTTGATGCTGAAGCTGACGTTCTATGGGTTGCTACTTCCCAGGGTGTCAGCCGGGGAGAATTGATGAAATAGTTGAAGAGTTGAAGAGTTGAAGAGTTGAAAGAGTTAAAATTATTAAAATGATTGAGATGATGGAACAAAAACAATTGTTAATAGATCTGACAAAACTTACAGACGGTGAGCGGGTAGAAATGAAAAAACTTGGGATTTTATCTGATGATAATAAACTTAATGAATCAATTTATCCTTCCGTGCATAATGATAGGCCTCCGATAGAAAAACATGTGGTACATGCACCCCAGGTAATTAATGAAGCTTACAACTATCAGAAACCATCTTCCTTTTCCAGGGCCCTGCGGCTTGATTTTGGAGGGCATAAGGTTCTGCTCATCTCAGGAACAGCAAGTGTAAATGAAGAAGGTAAAGCTGAACACATTGGCGATTTTAAGGCCCAGCTCTGGAGAACTTATGTCAATATCACCAACCTTTTGGCTGCTGAAGAAATGTCGTGGCATGATGTTGTCAGAACAACAAACTACCTGAGAGATATCGAACGAGACTATGCCGAATTCAATAAAATACGTACCTCCTTTTATCAATGGATGAATCTTGATCCTTTGCCGGCCAGTACCGGAATTCAGGCACGTCTGTGCTGGGAAACGCTTTTAGTTGAAATTGAAGTATATGCAATCTGTAAATCAAAATAATCAAGCTTATGAAACTTAGATATTGGGTTGTAGCAATAGTTGTTCTGAATGTATTGTTTCCGGTTTCAGTTTTAAACAGCCAGGACAAAAAGCTGAACTATGGCAAAGCTCCTGATGAGATCTTTCCGTATGATAAGTACGCTAAACCATATAAATACCATTTTCTGATACCAATACAATTTTATGGAGCCGGACGGGAAAAGCTGCCTCCAAAGGATCTTAAGGAAGTGAGGATAGGATTTCTCGGACCCCTGAGTGGTTCTGTGATGGTACCCCAGGGCAGGCAGATGTTACAGGGCGCCACTCTGGCAATGGAAGAAGCTAATAATAAGGGTGGCTATAAAGGTCTTCCTTTCGTTTTAATGCCACATAATGATGCCGGCTTATGGGGCGCTGCAGCTAACGAAGTGGTAAAAATGGACGATGAGAAAGTCTGGGTTTTTATGGGATCAATTGATGACATCGTTTCTCATGTTGCCCTCCGTGCAGCTCTGAAACTGGAAATATTCATGGTTTGTACAGGCGATCCTGATCCGACTTTTACTGAGACTAATATACCATGGACAATTCGTGTTATCAGCGATGACCGGCAAAGTGGTTACGCATTGGTCAACCAGATTTATAAGAAGGATGGTCACTCCCGCGTTGCAGTTATCAGACCTAATAACCGTTATGGCAGAGTAGGAATCAAGATCTTCTCTGAAAATGCAGTACGTGTTGGTCATCCTATGATTATTGAAGAGAGATTTAATGATGGAGAAACAGATTTTAAAACTCAATCGGAGAGAATATTAGGAACTTCACCCGATGCTATTCTTATCTGGGGCAATGCTAAAGAGTCTGCACTCATTTTACGTCAGTTACGCGAGATGGGGATGAAACAACCGGTATATGGTTCCGACAGGATGGTTTCTCCCGAATTTCTCAAAATAGCAGGCAATATGGCAGAAGGTATTGTCACTACCTGTCAGTATAACCCCGACTCAGAAAATCCTATGTTAAAGGTTTTTCAGACTAATTATTTAAAACGATTCGGCCAGGAACCGGATGTGTTTGCTGCACATGCTTATGATGGAATGAACCTAATTATTGCAGCAATTAATAAAGTTGGGCTAAACAGGGTACTTATCCGCGATGTGCTAACTGATTTAAAGACTTTTCAGGGCTATCAGGGAGTTACCGGTAAAGTTATCTTAGATCAAAGCTGGAATGAAATGCGCGATATTTTCATAGCCCATGTCCGGGATGGCAAGTTTGCATTTTCACCGGCGCCTCCTTTAGATATGAAACAGCGGGCAAGTATTAAAACCGGAACTTATTAAAAATACAGCAATAGATACAATGGAAACAAATCCATGCAAAAATCCGGCGACAGTCGGATTTCCAATTCCTCCAAGGGTGAGCCGCACAACTAAACCGGATTCAACACTTGTGAAAATTAATGAAGTTGAGTTTGGAGGATCTGAAATTGTTATAATTGCAGGACCTTGTGCCGTAGAAAGTCAGGAACAGCTTTTTGCTACTGCAAGATCAGTAAAGGAATATGGAGGAAGGATCTTAAGAGGCGGAGCCTTCAAACCGCGCTCCTCACCATACAGTTTCCAGGGATTGGGAGAAGAAGGATTGAAATTACTCAGTTCTATCAGGAAAGAAACAGGTTTACCAATTGTCACCGAAGTAATGGATACCCGGCAGATGGAGCTGGTAGCCTCATATACTGATATGATACAGATCGGTTCACGTAATATGCAGAATTTCCCTCTGTTAAAGGAAGCAGGGTTATGCCGGAAACCGGTCTTGCTTAAACGTGGTATGATGGCAACTATTGAAGAGTTTTTACAGGCGGCAGAATATATTCTTAATGCAGGAAATGACCAGGTAATACTCTGTGAACGCGGCATACGTACTTTTGAAACATCCACGAGGAACACCCTCGATTTAAGCGCCGTTCCTATGCTAAAAAGGCTCACTCATCTTCCGGTAATCATTGATCCCAGTCACGGTACAGGTCTCAGCTGGATGGTACCCGCAATGTCAAAGGCGGCAGTAGCTGTAGGAGCAGACGGACTCATAATAGAGGTTCATCACAAACCTGAGGAAGCAATATGTGATGGTTATCAATCACTTAACCTTATTGAATTTGCTAAATTAATGACCGATCTTAAGAAAATAGCATCAGCTGTAGGAAGAGAAATATCATAAATAAACCCTCCTGATTGTTGAAGGTTCAATGGGTCAATTAAATGAAATACTGAAATTACAATCTTCAGCTTGCTTAATATTTGCATTGTGTGCTTTAATAGTTCCGGATATAAAGGCGTTGCAAAATACTAAAGATCATGAGACAATTAAAATAGGACTTTTGATCGCTGATAATAAATCCCTTGCCGCGAAACATGGTGCCGAAATGGCAATTCGCAGTGCCAACGAAAAGGGTGGCTTTAATGGCCTGACTTTTCAACTTGTGGTCAGATCAATGGAGGGTCCCTGGGGAACCGGTTCTAAACAAGCCGTTAACCTGATATTTGACGAAGAAGTCTGGGCCATCGTGGGTTCGCACGACGGGCGGAATGCCCATCTTGTAGAACAGGTTGCCACAAAAGCACGGATTGTATTTTTATCCACCTGGGCCAGAGATCCAACTCTCTCTCAGGCATTTGTGCCATGGTATTTTAGTTGTGTTCCTAACGACAATCAACAGGCAGATGTGTTGATTGAAGAAATATATAATAGAAGGAACTTTATAAAAGTCGCGGCAGTTTCCGATAACAGCTATGATTCAAAACTGGCTTTAAAAAGCTTTGTGAAGAAAACAAAAGCAGCAGGCAAAACAGATCCTCTCCTGCTTTTCTATGAAAATACTGCTCAGGATTTATCTGACCTCCCGGATAAGATAAATAAAACAGGTGCCGGTTGTGTTATTTTGTTCACACAACCTTCATCTTCAATGAAATTAATCCGGCAGATACGATCTGAAAAAATGAACCTGCCTGTTTATGGTTCATTAGCTCTGCTGGATGAAAATCAATTCTCCAATAAGGAATTAATGTATTACGAAAATGTTGTATTTGCATCATCAGAAAATTGGCTGAGCCCAAAAGGTTTAGCATTCCGCGAGGAATATCAAAGAAGATATGGCAATATACCGGGCGCAGTTGCAGCTTATGCCTATGATGGCATGAATTTAATTATAGAAGCCATCAGGAATGCCGGCCTTGATCGCGAAAAGATCCAAAAATCCTTAAAGAGAATAAATTTTGAAGGTGTAACAGGACCAATTCAATTTGATGACAAAGGAAATCGAATCGGCAATGCAGGATTGATTGAAATAAAAAATAGCATTCCGCTTCCGGTAAGAAGATAAGCTAAGCTTTTATACTTTTTATTTCTTAATTTTGACGTGTTGAAAAACATTAACAGTTTAAATGTGTATCAGAAATATTTAATAATCCGACCCAAATGGCTTGAAAATCAATTTTTTTACCCCATCCCCAAGGGGCGAAAATTGATTTTCTTCGCTCCCCCTGGGGTCGGGGTAAACGAAGAAAATCAATACATTTATGAGTAAGATTAAATATAGCCATTGTACTTTGTTATTGATAGCGCTTTGCTCATCTTCCTTGTTCAGTTGTAAAGACAGTCCGGAAAAGAGTAAGCAGAAATCTATTGACCTGATGACTACCCAATCGCTGGGACTGGCCTACCTCGAAGAGTTTAAACTTGACGAGGCAGAAAAAGAATTTCTGAAGTTTATCAAACTTGCGCCAAATGAAAAACCGGGGTATGCAAACCTTGGCTTGGCATATTTACGAATGGGCAAGTACCCGGAAGCTGAAAAACAGCTGTCAAAAGCTATTAAAATTGATTCCAAAGACCCCGACATAAGACTGATATTGGCTACGGTCTATCAGATGAATGATGAACGTGAAAAAGCTATTTCAGAACTTAAAGAGGCGCTTACATTCGCCCCTGACCACATTAAAATACTTTATGATCTTTCTGAATTGTATTCAGCAGGGTCAGATGAGGAAGCTCAAAAACAACGTGAGAATTTCACAATTCAGCTCGTTGAAAAAGCCCCTGGAAATTTAGTCCCCCACCTTAACCTTACTGAAATTTACATACGTGAAGGAGATTTCGATAAGGCATTGGAACAGCTGGAAATAATTCAGAAACAATTTCCTGAGTTTCCAAAGGAAGCAATTGATTATTATGATAAAACTATTTCATTACTTAAAAAGCCGGATAAGGAAAATGCCCTGGTACAATTTACTATATTTCATAATTATCTGAAGGTTACATCTCCATACCAGGCAGGTATAATGGATTTAAAAGGGCCGGGGGGTTCCCTGATCGGTTTCCCATTGATTACATTCGACCAGAAACCCTCATCCCTGATAAGTGAAAACATATCACTGACTGATGTTATTAAATTTACCAATGTTACAACAACCTCCGGTTTGAATGTTGTACCTGTTTACAATGAAGGTAATAATGCTGAATTCAGAAACTCCACGCACGTTGAAGCTGCTGATTATGACGGCGATGGGGACATAGATCTTTATGTTGGCAGCTACGATCCCGTTTCTTCAACTTATAAACATTACCTTTTTAATAACGACATGGGGAGGTTTAAAGATGTTTCAGAAGAGGTCGGCATCAAACATTCAGGCAGGGAATCATCAGCCTCTTTTGCCGATTATGACAACGATGGTTTTCCTGACCTCTATATAATCAGGGAAGGTGGCGATATCTTATACCGGAACGCGGGAAAAGGAATCTTTAAAGATGTTACAGCCAATGCAAAAATAGGGAGTAAAACAGGGGGTAACAACGCGCTTTTCTTCGATATGGATCATGACGGAGATCTCGATCTGTTTGAGACAAGATCGAATTCAAACCTGCTGTTCCGCAATAACGGAGATGGCACTTTTCAGGAGCAGGCCGAAAAAATTGGTTTATCGGGAGAAGGGGCTAATAGCCGCGATGCAGCCTTTGGTGATTTTGATGACGATGGCGACATTGATTTTTTTGTTGTAAATGAGAATTCCGGTAATGCCTTGTATTCAAATCAAAGACAGGGAGTTTTTAAGGACATAACTGAAAAAAGCGGATTAAAGAGTAACGGTGGGTCATACGCGGTAGCAGTCGGTGATTACAATAATGATGGATTTTCCGACCTGTTCATTACTTCAGTTAACGGTGGCAGTCAGGATTTATTCCGGAACCTTGGCAATGGCAGTTTTGAACAGGAACAAAAATCAAAAGAGATGTTCTCTGCAATCCGGAACATTAAAGGTTATGATGCTGCCTTTTTTGATTTTGACAACGATGGGGCGCTCGACCTTATTATAGCTGGGGAATCGGAAGTAAAAGGCGGACGCGGCCTGTTTCTTTATCATAACAACGGGAAAGGAAATTTTACCGACGCTTCTAACCTCTTACCTGAAGAACCCGGATCAGGAAAACAAATAGCTGTTTTTGATTATAATGACGACGGTGATCTCGATTTAGTGATTGCCGGTTTAAATGGCGGAGTATTCCTTTTTCGGAACGATGGCGGGAACATTAACCATTATATCAGGATGAAACTTGTAGGTTTGAGGGCAGGCAGCGCCAAGAATAACCATTTTGGCATTGGGGCAAAAGTTGAAATACGATCGGGCGATCTTTATCAATCAATGGTGGTGACCGATCCCAATGTTCATTTCGGACTGGGAAACCGTGCAAGGGCAGATGTCATAAGAATAACATGGACAAATGGTGTTCCGCAAAACATATTCCTGCCGGGCGCAGATCAGTCGCTGATAGAGGCACAAACACTTAAAGGTTCCTGCCCATTTCTCTACACCTGGAATGGTGATGAATATATATTTTCGAAGGATATCATCTGGAGAAGCGCACTCGGCATGCCCCTTGGAATAATGGGAGGCAATACTAAATATGGTTTTCCCGATGCATCTGATGACTATATCAAAATACCGGGCGAATCTTTGAAACCGAAGAATGGGTCATATTCAATTCAGGTTACATCAGAACTTTGGGAGACTATATATTTTGATAAGGCAGAGCTTGTAGCTGTTGATCATCCCGATTCAGTTGATGTTTTCGTTCCTGAACAATTTTCCCCACCACCTTTCCCGGGCAACAAAATTTTTCAGGTTAAGGAAAAGCATCTGCCCGTTTCGGCAAAAGATGAACAGGGAAATGATGTGCTGTCGTTTATTTCTGAAAAAGACGACAAGTACTTGTCAGGTTTTAAACCTGCTAAATACCAGGGAATTACAGAGATGCATGACCTTATTCTCGATCCGGGCAAAAGTGACAAAACAGGAAACCTGTTCCTCTTCCTTAACGGATGGATCTTCCCTACAGATGCCAGTATCAATGTTGCACTTTCACAATCGGATAGTTTGAAAGTCCTCCCTCCCATTATACAGCTAATCAATAATAAAGGCGAATGGGAAACAATAATTAATATTCTGGGCTTCCCAATGGGAAAAGATAAAACTGTAATTGCCGATCTTTCAGGCAAATTCCTTTCAGGCGATCGCAGGATAAGGATCAGGACAAATATGGAAATTTATTGGGATCAGATCTTCTTTTCTGATTGTCTTCCTGAAGCGCCGGTCATTTCAACTGTTATGGAACCGGTTTCAGCAGACCTTCATTACAGGGGTTTTTCAGGCAGCTTCAGAAAAGGCGGTCGTTACGGCCCTCACTGGTTTGATTATTCGAGTGTTGATAAGAACAAAAAATGGAGGGACCTAAGCGGAAACTATACCCGTTATGGTGATGTATTGCCACTTCTTACAGGTTCCGATAACAAGTACATCATTTCAAATGCAGGGGATGAAACTACGATTGAGTTTGATGCCAAAGGATTACCTGAATTAAAAACAGGATGGAAAAGGGATTTTCTTATCCATAGCGTGGGCTGGGTAAAAGATGGGGACATAAACACAGCGTTGGGCAGTACTGTTTTACCGCTTCCTTTTCATGGAATGAAGAGCTATCCCCCTTCTGAAATAGATACTTATCCGAAAGATCCTGAACTTCAAAAGTACATTCAGGAATATAACACAAGAGTTGTAACACAGGAGGATTATCGTAATGTAATTAAAAACAAATACTAATATCCTGGATGAATGATATTTAATAGCTTTACTTACCCCCTTCCCAAGAGCCTGTTGAAAAAGTCAAATTATTCTTGTTCTTCCCTTTGCGTAACTTTGAGTATACTTTGTGATCCTTTGTGTTTCAATGATTTATATTTAACCACCAAGGGTCACAAAGGGCGCACAAAGGCTCTCAAAGGATTCTTATATTTCCTCCTTCTGATGGCTGTTCCGGCTCTGTTATCTGCTCAGAAAAAAAACATAGCATTTACTGATATCACCAAAAAGGCAGGGATTGATTTCAAATATACTTTTGGGGACTATTCCTATAAAAATATAATTGAAAGCAGCGGATCGGGGATTACAGTTTTTGATTACAACAACGATGGGCTAATGGACCTTTACCTGATGAACGGGACATATCTCGAAGGGATCTCCGATCCCGAAGGCAAAGTGTTCAAAAACTCACACAACGAGCTTTATAAAAACAACGGGAACGGGACATTTACAGAAGTCACTGAAAAAGCCGGTGTGGGTGGACATCAATGGAGCATGGCTGCAGGGGCAATTGATCTTGACAACGATGGCTGGCAGGATCTTTATGTAATGAACTATGGCCCAAATATCTTCTATAGAAACAACGGTAATGGCACCTTTACTGATATTACAAATACACTGGGACTGGCCGGTCCCGATAAGCTAAACGGTTTTATAAAGTGGAGCATTGGAGTTTCATTCTGGGACTATAATCTCGATGGAAGGCTTGATGCTATGGTTGGCAACTTTCTGGCTTTTGACCCTGCTTATGTTTCACCCTCAACGCCTGGCATGATGCCCAGCCCCGGTGAATATAATGGTCAGCTATCTATGCTGTACGAACAACAGCCTGATGGGAAATTTATTGATGTAACCAGGAGGAACAACCTCTATTTTCCTGATTCGAAATGCATGGGTTTGACTGTGTTTGATTATGATGATGACGGCGATCTTGATATCTTTCAGGCAAATGACCATCAGTTAAATTTCCTTTTCAGAAATGACAACGGGAAATATAAGGATGTTGGCGTGGAAAGCGGTGTCGCGGCAAACAGCGAGGGGAAAGGGACAGGTTCAATGCACGGATCTGTTGGTGACGTTGATGGTGACGGGTTAATTGATATCCTTGTTACCGATCTCGACTACGGGGCCCTTTACCGCAATGTCGGAAATGGTGTTTTCGCAGATATTACCGAAAAAAGTGGTATCGCCGCGGCAATGGCCGGTAAAAGCAGCTGGGGCGCACAGTTATTTGATTATGATAACGATGGCGACCTCGATATTGTAGCAGTAAATGGAACCGCTGAAGAGCTTGTTCTCCAATATCCTTTGCTGATGGAAAATGACGGGAAAGGTCATTTTAAAGATGTCGGAAAGGAATGTAGCACCTATTTCTCAAAAAAACGCTCCGGCCGGACTTTAGCAGTATGGGATTTTGATAATGACGGGGACCTTGATATTGTTATTTCTCATCTTGACAACAATGGAACAACTGCACTTTTAAGAAATGATGGAGGAAACAGCAACAATTGGCTGGGCTTAACACTTTTAGGGAAAAATGGCCCGGCTTCAGCAATCGGGGCAAAAGTAATAGTAACTGCAGGTGGAAAGAAGCAAGTACTGGTAAATCAATGGGCTACAAGCTATCTCTCTAACAATGATCCTCGACTTCATATCGGGCTGGGCCGGAATAAACAGATAGACCTGATAGAGATTAGTTGGTCGGATGGGGTAAAAGAAGTCTATAAGAACATTACCGGTGACCGGTATCTCACTATTCAACAGGGTAAGGGATTAATAAACAAATAATATGAGTATTGCAAATTATGAACAAATTAGAATAAAACGCTTGAAAATCAATTTATTTACCCCAACCCCAAGGGGAGTAAATTGATTTTCTTCGCTCCCCTTGGGGCCGGGGTAAACGAAGAAAATCAATGTAGACTTTTTATAAATAATTATAGTCTTTGAAAATAGAAGTAGAAATAATAATAAAATCATAAAAATGAATAATCAATATTTAGAAAAGGTTATCGACCTCACGAATCCTGAGAAGAATGTCATTTATAATATGACGCACGAAGAAGCCGTCAAAATAGTACGGTCAGGGGACGTTGAAGCTGTAAGGAAGATTGACGGGCAGTTTTCTCTTGTTTCAGTTGAAGGTAAAACAATCAGGATGGCAAGATCAATCGGCCGTCCCATACGGTATTTTATAGCTAAACGTCCGGAAGGCCCCAACCTGATCATCGCTGAACGTATTGATGTTATCTTTGATTACCTGAAAAAGGAAGGCCTTGATCACCAGTTTCATCCATCTTACACGAGGATGGCGCCGGCTCACTACATAACAAAAATTGAGCTGCTTGGTTGTCCTGATCCCAATCCGGTTTACAGCAGGTTTTTCACCCCTGAACGGAATAAATTTTCAAACGATGATCCATCGCTCATTGGTGAAAAATATATAAGAACCTTATATATTGAGATCAAAAAATGGCTGCAGTTCCGGGCTAAAACCGGTCCCGTCGGTGTAACATTTTCTTCAGGTATTGACAGCGGTTCAGTTTTCCTTCTTACTTACCATGCTCTGAAAGAACTTGGCGAAAGCCCCTCGAGGCTTAAAGCTTTTACCTTATCTGTCGATGGTGACGGGGCCGATTTAATACAGGCCAGGAGATTCCTGGAAGCCCTGAACCTTGAAATGTTCCTTGAACCAATTGAAGTTGATTATTCAGCCCTCGACTGGAAGAAGGCTGTGAAAGTTGTTGAGGATTATAAAGCCCTTGATATACAAACGGCAACAATGAATTTATCGCTGATGCAAGGTATCCGGTCCCGTTATCCCGATTGGAAATATTTAATTGACGGGGACGGTGGTGATGAAAACCTGAAAGATTACCCGATTGAAGAAAATCCCGAACTTACCATAAGAAGCGTTCTTAATAACCTGATGCTTTATCATGAAGGCTGGGGCGTAGAGTCAATCAAACATTCCCTGACCTATTCAGGGGGGTTGAGCAGAGGATACATGCGTACCTGCACTCCATCGGATGTACTTGGTTTTGAAGGGTTCAGCCCTTATACATTGCCTAACGTGATCGAAATTTCTGAGGGTATCCCTTATATTGATATTACCGGCTGGGATCATCAAAAACTTTATGATCTGAAAGGACAAATAGTTTCCCGGGGAGTTAAAGCCATTACAGGCCTTGATATGCCGATCTTCGGGAAGAGGCGCTTTCAGCATGGGGCTGCTTCCACAAACGACTTTAACAGACATTTCCCATCAAAAGAGATAGCTTATAGAAAAGAATTTCTTTCAATTTATGAATGACAATCCTGATCTCGTTATAGACGACCGGTGGATAGTGGCCAACAGGGGAAAGAAAAACTCTGTTGATCCGCGAAAACCATATTCATGGCTTGTTGAAAAAGAACGAACAATATCAGGAGAAATTGAAGATATCGCGATCATTTTTCTGACCAACATGGAATGTCCTTTTCATTGTCTGATGTGCGACCTATGGAAAAATACCACAGATCTTCCTGTTCCGGCAGACGCTATCCCTGACCAGATTGAATGGGCTTTAAACCAACTTCCCGATGTTAAACATCTGAAACTTTATAATAGCGGAAGCTTCTTTGATGAAAGGGCCATTCCTGAAGAAGATTATAAAAGAATTGCATCGCTGGTTAGCGGTTTTGAAACAGTTATTGTCGAAAGCCATCCAAAGCTTATCAATAACAAATGTCTGAATTTCAGAGATATGCTTAAATCTGAACTTCAAATAGCACTTGGGCTCGAAACTGTACATCCCGGGATACTCAGGATAATCAACAAGCAAATGACCATTGACGATTTCAGAAACTCCGTCAGTTTTCTTACCCAACATGAAATCATGTCAAGGGCATTCGTTTTGCTCAGGCCACCCTTCCTCTCCGGGCCCGAAGGAATTTATTGGGCTGAACGGTCGCTCGACTTTGCCTTTAGCGCCGGTGTTGAATGTTGCACGGTAATTCCCGTCAGGGCAGGTAACGGAGCTATGGATCTGTTATTGGAAAAGGGCCATTTTGCCTTACCCGATATTCACTCTCTCGAAACAGTTTTGGAGTATGGAATCGGATTAAAAGCAGGAAGGGTGTTTGCCGATGTCTGGGATTTAGACGTATTTTCCAACTGCAAAAAATGTATAGATCAGCGGACCAGACGATTAATTGAAATGAATTTGAATCAAAAGATAATCAGCAAGATAGAATGTACATGTGGCTAAAATCAGGTGATGTGCTGATGTCGTTTACTTAACTTACCGTCCCGCCAAAACGGGACGGATCAAAGTACGCAACAACATGGGCTTTAGCCCAAATAAGTTGGACTAAATCAAATCGTCACGCTGCCAAAACCTCTGCAAATAGTTGATTGTCATATTTTTCAAAGAACATTCTAATGCTTTTATAATTTCAAAATCAGCTTCAATTTGACCGGAAATTATACTTTCAATTTTTATAAAAATATCTTGTTTATTGATATTATCATTTTTTACTGCCCGATAGCATTAGCAATTTTTATTTTAAGTTCTTCTGAATAATCCGCTTCGTTCAGAATTGAAGTAATTATTTCATGTAAAAGCTCTTTACGAATATTGCTTGCAGCAACATGATAACTTATTATTTCCATCCTATACAAGAATTCCTTTGCTGCATTGATGTATCCGTTTTTCAAAAGGAATATGCTTCCAAGTGTTATGGCAATTCGTTTATTCCCGTCTTGGAAACAATGACTTTTATTGGCAACATAAAACAGATGTGTTAACTTATCTTCAAATGTCGGGTAATAATCATTGTTCTGAATATGGTTAATGGCTGCATTTAATGAATTTAGATTCAAGATACCGTTTGCACCTCCTCCGCTTACTTCAATAGTTTTCTCGTGCAAAGAAACAACCTCATCGATATTATTGATGTAAACTAATGGCATTATTCGCTATCTTTCAATCGTTTGAAAACATCTTCTGCTTCTTTTAATTGCTTTTCAAAATCAATACTTCCATCACCAATAAATCTTTCAAAATCTGAAGGAGTAACTGAAGTAATGTATTCTTTAAGTTTATGATGAAAAGCATCCCTGAAAAAATTATCCCGCGAAGCCATTTTAATTCTGGCATCTTCAATATGGGGAAGTTGAGAAGGATGTGCCGCAAAATCTTCAAATATTTTATCAACCTCGTATGAGGATAATTTTTTTTTAAGTTCCTTAAACTTTTTTTCAATTTCGAAAGCAATGCCCACCTCAAATGATGCTATTAATTTCAAAACTTCAGCATACATTGTCTCTCTTGCATTTTCATTGTCTGCAAGCTTAAGAATTTGCTTATATTCCTTTGCATTTTCTTTGAAAATTGCCTGATATATTTTATCGGTAAAGAGTGAGTATTTATAATTCCCCATGTCAACAAATTGATTAAGGGCATTGGTAAACTCTTTTCTATATTTATGTTCCCTAATAGCATTAATTAAATAGTCCTCATCCCTGCGATTAATATATTTTGTGCCTCCTCCGGTTTTTTCATTAATGGTATGAATTACAATATCAAGTATTTTACTTCTCAAATGTCGGGCTTTTTCACTTTCTTTTAGTAGCATTGCCAGGTTTAAGAGGGAACGGAAATTGAACAAACCCAAGCGAGTTGTTTTGCTCGCGACATTAATATCACTACCAAATTGCAACTTAAATTCTTTCAGCAACTTACCTTTAGTTAAAATATATCCATTGTGTTTAAGTTCCTTTTCAAATTGCTCTAAATATCGCTCAATGGTACGCTCGTCTATTTCAAAAAATCGGGCTACCATTTCTTTAGTGAAACGGTATTCACCATTAAATATCATTCCCGGCAATCCAATATATTCCTGAATTTGAGCCAAAGCATAATGATTATTCAGTATGTTTTGCCTATTTATATTTGAATTGGTTAAATCATTCATGCTAATTCTTGTTACTTAATAATAGTGTTAATAGGTTTTTGAACTTTTGAATCAATTATTGCTTTTTTATACTTACCGGACATTCTCTGAATATAGCGAATAGTTTTTTTGTCCTGATTTATTTCAATCAGACCTTAATCTATTCCGTTTTGCAAAATTATTTCCACAAAAACAGTCAATTAATATTCGTTAAAAATACTCATAAATGTCAAGTTGTAAAAAAGAAGTTCACAATTAACAGACGCTGCGACAAGAAAAGCATGTGGCTGGCTGCGAAGGAACGGTTGCAGGGAAGGGTAGCCACACTCTTGCTTATGTAACCTGGGGAATCCTTTTTTCCTTTTCTATCTCTATGTAAGCAAAAAAATTCATCGTGTCGTTGTCTTTTTTCTTGCGGCTTGCTTGTAATGCTTCAATAATCGTAACCGATGATGTCTGTTAAGGTGCAGCGCACCGCAATACTATTCAATAATAATTCTTTTCATGCCTGTAAGTAGCTATTATATAGTTTCTTTGTGTTAAAGCGACTAATTCAGGATTTGGATAAATTTGCAGTTTATTTAACTTACTGTCCCGCCAAAACGGGACGGATCAAAGTACGCAACAACACGGGCTTTAGCCCAAATAAGCTGGACTAAAGTCCTTGTCAATGAGGGTTATATACCGTCCCGTTTTGGCGGGACGGTAATTGATAAAGCATAAGAGAACGGTTATACTTTACTCATATCCTTACTGAATCAAATCGTCATGCTGCAAAAATCTCTGCAAATAATTGATTGTATTCATAATCAATTAATTACATAATTTTTTAATCAAAAATATAAGCTATTCCTTTCACTAAAGGGATACGTGTGTTATTTTTTAACAATAATTTTTCTGGTTATGATTTCATTACTCATCTTAAAGAGTAAAAAATATGTGCCCTCGGGTAAATTATTTATTGGCACATTTAATATCTGATTGTTTAATTGTGAATTGATTAACATTAGTTGCTGTCCCCAAATATTGATTATTTGAATCTCATTTATTTTTTGGTTAAATCCTTGTAAGTCAATCGTGATAAAATCTTTAGCAGGATTCGGATAACTTTTAATGTAGCCGTTTTCAGTTATATTAATTCCGGTTGGAATATCCTGGGTTACTGTAATAGTTTTATCTGCAAGACCTGCGCTGGAAACAGTTACAATTGCCGTTCTGGGTAACGTTCTGTTTGCTTGTGCTGTAAAAGTTATAGTAGCATTTCCATTGCCGCCTGCACTACTGACAGTTAACCATGTCGCCGAACTTGAAACAGTCCAGTTTGTATTTGACATTATATCTAACGTGTTTGCACTGTTGGCTTCAGCTGCAATTGTTAAAGTACTTGCTGAAACTGACAAGAATGGTGTGGATAATGTTGTTACAGTAATTATATTCGAGCTGACACCTGTTCCATCTGTATTATAAGCTCTTATACGATAGTAATATGGCGTGTTAGCGCTTAAGCCTGTAACACTGTATGTTATAACATTACTAACATCTTTATCATTATAGCCTGTAACGAAAGCAGTAAATCCAATATTTGTGGCAACATCAAGCCGGTAGCCTGTTGTCGTTGCAGAGCTGTTCCAGTTGGCAGAAAAACTTGTTTGAGACAAATTGGTTGCAGCATTTGCAATTGTTGCTACTATTGCGGAACGAGTGATATTTAGTTCCAATAAATATGTACCAGTTGGGCCACTGAAATAAGGAGCTACTACAAAATTAACAGTCCCTCCATTGTTAAGCGTAATATTACCAGACATTACATCATCGTATGCATCCGACCAGCTGCTGCCGTCAGTTGTATAAGAAAAGAGAGCATCAATAGAATAGGCAATTCCGTTCCCGCTGTTATTAGAATCATGCAATCTTGCCGAAATTTTATAATCATACCCCGATGGAAGATTTACCTTGTAATAATCAATATCTGTACCTATATGGCAATTTGAACCAGTAGTACTTACTGTCGAACTATTGCCTGAAAAAATGACAGGTAATGCATAAGATTGCTGAACCGTGTTGTTGGGTTCATAAATATCTGGTTGTAAGGGGGCTTCCTTCACAATCACCTTTATCGGGTTTGGATAATTAGTTGAACCGGTGAGATTCCAGCTACCTGATGTGGTTTTATGTTGAACCGCCAATAAATAGGTGCCTGGATTTACTGAAACAGCTGAAGTATTAAAAGTAAGATATGGAGAAACATAGGTATAACCTGAAGGCAATCCACCACTTTCATTATACGTGTTTATTGTTTGTGCCCACGTTCCATCTAAATTATAAAGTCCAACCATATAATCTCCTGTAAAAGTGGCGCTTCCGGTATTCTTAATATTAAGATTAATTGATACAGGTTGTCCTTTAGTCAAAATGCCCGGAGTTACTGACATAGAAGAGTTTAGTTCAATGGCATTCGCATAAACAACTTTTATTTGAACAAGATTTGTATAACTCCCATTATTAGCAACCTGAATCCAATTTCCACCCGTTGGTCTATAAAATATTCCTACATTATATGTTCCGGGCAACAAACTAAATAATCCACTGGTAGAAAAAACGAGATTATTTGAATAAACATTACCTCCCGCTAAAGAATATCCGGATTTAATCTGAACAGAATCAATAAAAGTATTTGAGTTGTCAAATACCGCTGCACAATAATCTCCATTAAATGTATTATTACCAAAATTCTCAATATTTGTTGTTATAGTAAAAGCTCGACTATAATTGATTGGGTTTGCAGAGGGTGTTACATTATTGTAAAGTTTCATTATAAAAGATTGAGCCCCAGTGGGAGGTTGAATACCAATAATGGCCCTATGATTTGAATTGAATTTATAAGTTTTAGGATTTAACATATTAACTAAAAAAAGCCTATCCGCTGATCCTCCCCAGCCCCAATTAAAATTAAAACGATCGTTTATGTCATAGCCATCACAAATAAAGGAATGCCCCCCGGCTGATAGATCAGTTCCAGCATATTGAATTGGTCTACCTGCATCTAGTTCAGTTTTAAGAAGATTTTCCCATTGGGTATCATCAGTATAGGAACTTTTATATATGCCTTGTAGTGTAGAAGCATAGCCAAAATAAGTCTTTAATGCATATGCGACATCAAGTGTTGCAGCAGAACTAGCTTCAACACCATAATTCATATCAATGCTTACCCCGCAATGATACATCAAAGTAGCTACAGCATTATTAGCATCTGAAATAATATTTGGCATCTAAGCCCATTGATAGGTTGTGCTTCCAAAGTTCGCAGAATATATCCCATAATTTGAAGTGGTGTATGAATGAAATCCAGCTCCATTTACTGGGTAGCTCCAAAATTTCATAATTTGAGCCATTGCGGTAGCCACACAACCGGTGAGTGTTCTAGCATTATTTAGTGTATCAAAAGGGCATAAATCATTAAAATATGGGTATTGATCCCATTTTGTCTTTATTAATGGAGGTACACTCGTTATTGACTTTGCAGTACTTTTTCCATCAGAAATATTCTGCCATTCATTTTTTATTTCAACCGTGGGTTCAATTTTGTTCTCGATAATATACCGCATTTGCGTTTTATATCCTTCCATCCATTTAATAAATGCAGGTGGGAGGTTGTTAATATCAATACCATTCGTGTTTGAATAACCAAGTATAGGTATTGCTGCATCATCACCAGAGACGATTACAAACCCTTCGTTTTCATTAATATTAAAAATATAATATGCAGGTATGATGCTGTTTGCGCCTTTTTGCGTACTCCATTGTTTTTGCATTTGTGGAGTTATTTCAGCTAAAAGTGTCAAATTTATTAGTGTCGCACTTTTTACATTTGTTCCTTTCTGATTTAATAAGAAGGCGGTTGCAATAATTTGGGCTTTTTCAACAGTAACTTGTTTTCCAAAAATCTGGATTGTTAAAGTAATTGATAATAATAAAATTAAAAATCTTTTCATGCCTCATTGTTTTTTTGTTTCCTGACCTTTTGGCTAAAACTTAACAGTTTGGCAGTTACTGTTTTAAATGCTTTTCTTTGTTAAGGTTCTACTGAGTTTGTAAATCAATTAAAACCTACAAAGACTTTTGAATTACTTACCACCGATTATAAAGATATCTCAAATTAAAACAACATTATTTGTTAGAGTCTTTCTTTTCTAGAAAATAATCAATTCTATTTGGCCGGGGTTTATATATATTGCCAGTTGCAAAATCAATCCCAAGTGGAAGAAGACCGAAACAAATATCTAAAATTGTGTAACCGACACTTACCTTTCTGGTCATACTTATTTTTGACGTTTCGAAACCGTCAGCTTTAACTTCAATGTAACTGTTTCCTTGTTTTGCACTTTTTGGAACACGCACATTAGTAGGAGCATCTCCAATAAATGCACCATTATAAAATACTTTTGCATTAGGGGGCGTTCCTTGTTTTACACGGGTTATACTTTTTGAACCCCCTAAAATAGTTGCACAGCCAGGTAGAATTACAATAACTGCAATTAAAAGCGTAAAAAACCAAATGTTTAATTTCTTTTTCATGATTATGATGTTTTAACGCCTCACAAGACCCGGATAAGGCGGTTATTAAAACATCAGCGCGGGTCTTTAACCGTTATCTGACGTAGAGGTACTGGTATACCCGGAGTACAAATAAGGAAAGCCCACGCCTTTGACGTGAGCGTATCGCTTATTTTCTCGTACTCCAAAAAATTACCAGTTTCCTACGACAAGAAATTAGCTAACGCTGATTCTATTTTTACATATCAAATGTACGCAATATTGTCCAATCCTAACTCACTAATCTTTTATTAGTCAATTATTCGTCATAATTTCACCACTTTAACGAAAAATTACTTTGTCCGGACAGGTTATCATGTTAATTATCCCTGACAAACCGGAATACTTTTAAAAATATGGAGAAAAAAATGAATTGCTGAATATCACAAGGACGCCTGAAAATTTTAAGCTCTATTTTAGGTCGGTTGATTAGCTCACTTGCTTCTAAATTCGAAGTCAGTTGAATGAAGGTTGGCAGCAAAGATATTTCAGCCTAAGCGGAGTTAAATGATGGGTTTTGAAGGGTGAATACCACAAATGTGTCATAGAATCAGGGTAGCTGTCGCATTTTTCCAAACCGCTGTTATATTTAGCGTTATTTTTCATTCTCGATGATCTTAATGATTTTTAGTGTCTCATCAAGACCTAAGTATAGTTTGTTTGGTTCGTAACCAAGCCAGATTGTTTGTTTAATGATATACTCATATGTCGTTTTAGTGTAGTCGGTAAAAATTTTGTGATGCCTGTCAAAACATAAAGGCTCGTGATGAGCAATTCTGTTTCTCATACTTCTTATTTCATCGAGTTCTTTGAAAATTAGTTTTTGATTCGTCGCTTTATGTCGATTTATGTAAATTTTATGCAGTCCTTGTCCACCTACCACAAACTGAATAGGTGCAAACATATATGTCCAAAATCCAAAACTAAGCTCAGCGACAAGCCGGTCATGGTTATAGCACTTGCCGAGTTTAGCAAATGTCGTTAGGATTTTTGTTCTACTGTCAAAGCCATATTTAGAAAACGCAGGATGGCTGAAAATTCCACCTTGTCCACAATTATTTTTAAGCCATTCGTTGTCGTTAAAGTGTTTTCTGTAATGTTGGTCAATTTGATTCCGTAGTGTTACCTCAAAAACACTTAGAAGTCCGAAAAGCACTTGTGATAGTTGAATGTTCTGTTTGTACAAACGTAACGCCTTGTCTTGGTCACCATTGGCAGCCAAAAGAAATCGTCCAATTCTTGGTTTTGATAATGCTTTTTCAAAGTCGTTGTAGGTCATCATCAAAAATATTTCTCAAATGTAACGATTTTATGTTTTTATTTGTATATTTGCATCGTAGTCCCGGTTGTCACTGACGAAAGCCATACAATCGGGTTTCGTTTTTCTCAGCCCTTCCTGAGCGGAGTTCAATGATGGGTATTGCAGGATGGATAAGTTTATAACAAATGCATGTAAATTTATTCACTTATAATGCAAAACAGAAAATTCAAAGATAATGAAAATCTTCGCTGTTCTCTGGAAATCACTGCACCCTCCGAGGGTTAAGAAAGCTAAAGTTGAATAACAAACGACAAGAGGTTAAACCGGTTCCGGTTTTATCCTGGAAATTATTTCGTAAGCATATTCAAATCCTGATTGAATTACTTTTACTCCGGTAACTCCTTCGTAATAACCACTAATATGCAATACTTCATACGCGTTATTCAGATAATTCATTAATTTACGGTCTGTTTTTGCAACACTATCCCTGTAATATTCAATAGTTCTTTTCCCCTTTAGAGGTTTTATACTTTTAAGGATAAAGTAGCCGTCCAATGCCTTTAAAACCCCATTATAAGCTGTCCCGCATGCAGTTTTAACATATTTATCGTCAATATAAAAAACTCCATCTTTCCCTGCTTTTTTTAGTGTAGCTTTTGCATTATCCATATACCTGATAGCCTTATTATAATATTGAGTTTTTATTTCGGCTTGTTCCTGGATACTCATGATTTTATGTTTTTTATCTTATTCCGGCAATTCTACAAAAGTAATGAAAACTTCAAATGAGTACCTGATATTATACCTGAAATTTGATTTTGTGGTTTATTTAATTAAAACTATGTTTTAAATCCAATAAACTATCACTTGCATGTTTAGATACATTGAAGATGCTCGCGAGCACCTTCATAGCATCAGCTAAAAGCGGGTTTGATGAGCTGTTTCTCTTGTTGAAAAAAAAAGGCGAAGAAAGTAATAACATTTTTCGCGAAGTTGCTCTGATAGAGTCGAATATGAATAACCCTCCGGTGCCAGTCAATTAACTATACTGACCTTGTTAAAACTTCATTGGATTTTAAGTTTGGCATCACTTAAGGTATCTGTCGCTCTCTGAAGTCGATAATTTATATAATCATTCTGCTCTTTTGTCATGGAATAAGAATCCCTTCTTTTTTTATGCTCCTAAAAAGTGGTGTTATTGAATATTTTCCTTCCCAATCACTTTTTGAATAAACAAAAACCGAAACAGGAACTCCAATTTCAAGTTCTATGTCAAGTAAATGATGCCGAAAGGTCTGTTCGACTTTTTTATGGACATTTTCCTGTTTTAGAAGGATCATCACATCCCAATCCGAATCCCGTTTATTGTCTCCTCTGGCTCGCGAGCCATATAGGATTACCTCAGCAGTATTGTCAATTTCGTTTACTTTCTGTCGAATCAATTGGATAATATGTTGCTTTCTGCTAATCATTATACGAATTTAATAAAACGCTTCAATAATCGCATATCATAAACCGAAACCTCAGATACTTATTATTGGCTTGGTTTCGTAGCTGATCTCTTCATTTTTGTAATATACTTTTTCGAGAAACAGACCGCTTGGCGGAGCTGTAAGCTTTGCAGGTACATCAGTTTTGAACCGGAAAAATGATGCAACATCGGCAGGTGAGAGTTTGCCTCTTCCTACTTCAACCAAAACACCTGTCATTCGCCTTACCTGCTTCCACAGAAAATGTGAACCAACTACATGAAAGACAAGCATATCGCCGAAATCATTAATCTTAGTATGAAGTATTTCCACTTTTGTCGATGACTGTTCAGCGTCTTCATCTGTAAAATACCTGTAATCTTTCAGTCCGGGAAAATGTTTTGCAGCTTCATTCATCAGATTAATGTCAAGCTGGTCTTTTATCCACCATACGAACTTTTTTCCGAAGGCTGTACGTCTTCTGCTTATCTGGTAGATGTAACTTCGGGCATTTGCATCGTGCCTCGCATGGAACTTCGGATGGGCCTCTTCAACATTGGTTATGCAGATATCCGGGGGAAGCCTGTCGTTGATACCATATTTAATTTTCAAGGGCAAAAGATCGGTATCAATACCAAGATGAGCCACCTGACCAATAGCATGAACCCCACCATCTGTTCGTCCGGCACCGAATAAATCAAGCTCTTCGGTCCTGAATAACTCCTTGCATGCATCCAATATTTCACCCTGGATTGTCTTTCCGCCTTTCTGCATCTGCCACCCGGTATAGCGAGTCCCATCATATTCTATCGTCAGTTTGAATCTGCCCATTTTGATTTATTTTTATCTTGTAAATGTACTAAAAATAGTCTTGGGGTCTTGTGGTCTTGTAGTCTTATAGTCTTATACCTGGCATCGTACTTCATTCTATTAATAATTTTTTGTAGCTTTGGGTAGAAGTAATCTTATCCATTTAAACGTGAAAAAAATACCGGTTCAGATAAAGATTGGGCTATTAATGATCCTCGCGGTCATCCTGATATCAGCTACCGGCTATTTATCCTACCGTAACCTTTCTTCAATTGTCTCTTCCATTCATGTTGACGAAAAACCGGAACTCCGGTTATTGCTAATACGGGATATTTCCATGGATCTGGAAAAGGCACAAAACAGCATTCGTATTTACACTATCACAAACGATACGCTTGATCTCAAACCATATTTCAAAATTATTTACAACATTGATAAAAAAGTTAAAAAGTTACGCCTCGAATGTGTGAATGATACTGTACTTCTTGAACAGACAGCAACTATCAGCAAGCTTATAAATAAATATATTATTACCTGGAATGAACTATTAAATATCAACAGTAATAAGAAAGTTGTTGAATACCTGCGACAAATATCAGAAAGGCTAAGTATTTCAGACAGTACAAGGAATGCTGAAAAAGGTATCCTGAAGCGGGTTTTCAGCCGAAGCAATAAAAACCGTATAAATGAAAAAGAACTGATTAGTGATCTTCAGGAGATAGAACAGCAGGATTCGATAACGAAAAAAAAACTGGTAAGAAGGGAGTCGCAGTTAGCAAGAACCGGTAATGAAATAACTGTACAACTATATGACCTGATTGCAAAGATAGAAAATGAAATTTCGGGGCTTATTGAAGCAAAAGCATCATCAGCCAATCAGCTGGCACGAAAAACCTACCTCTGGCTGGCAATGTTCTCCCTGTCAGGTACTCTTCTGGCAATATCGGTAATGTTTATTATAGTAAGGTATGTAAGGAAGTCACACGCTTACCAGGTTGCATTGCAGGATTCAAAAAATGAAACTGAAAAGCTGACCCGTATAAAAGAACTGTTCATGGCCAGTGTCAGCCATGAGATCCGTACTCCCGTGACGGCTATCTCAGGCTTCACTGAACAGCTATTACATGAACCATTGGATGAAAACACAACCAGGACACTGAAGATCATCAAATCATCTTCCGATCATCTGGCAAATATTATTAACGACATCCTCGATTTTTCAAAGTTGCAAAATGGGAACATGATCCTGGAAAAAATGCATTTCAGTATCATGCAAATACTCGAAGATGTTTACGCGTTGTTTGAAAGACAAGCCCTCGGGAATAATACAAGGTTAAGCTATTCATTAAGCCCCGGAACACCTCCGGTATTATTGGGCGATCCCTACCGTCTTAAACAAATATTAATAAACCTTGTAAGTAATTCAGTCAAATTCACAAAGGACGGCAAGGTTCATTTTACCATGAAAAGTATTGAAAAACATTCCCCCGAAATTGAGCTGGTCATAGAGATCATTGATACAGGCATCGGCATTGACGAAAACAAAATAAATTTCATTTTTGAAGATTTCACCCAGGAGGAGATGAGCACCACCCGCAAATACGGTGGAACAGGCCTGGGATTATCGATCGTCAAAAAACTTATTGAACTGCATGATGGAAGCATAAAATGCATTAGCAAAAAGAACCAGGGAACCCAAATAACATGCCATATACCTTACCTGGCAGGCGACGAAAAACAGGTTAAAAGCGACATTGAACCACCCATCTTCATTCCTGAAAAAATAAGTGCACTAAAAATTCTGATTGTCGATGATGAAGAATACAACCGTCTGCTATTCAAAACGATACTTGACCGATGGAAGGTAAAGTACCATGAGGCTGAAAATGGCTTGGAAGCATTGGAAATGTTAAAAACCAATCGTTTCGACCTTCTGTTCATGGATGCGAGGATGCCGGGTATTGACGGGTTAAAGGCAACACGGATTATCCGCGATGAGATGCATATAAGCCGGTTTGAGATGCCGGTTATTTGTATCTCTGCAGCCACTGTAAATGAAGACTGGCAAAAATACAATGATGCCGGGATGAATGCATTTCTCCCAAAACCGTTTACTGAAGAGATGTTATTGAATACAATTCTTTCAGTGATGAAAGAGCATGCAACAGCTCCAATCACGGATCGGTCAGGCGAAGAAAAAACCGAACCTCCCGGCTCCGGAAAAATAAATTTGCAAAATCTTTACCACATTTCAGGTGGTGATGAAAAGTTTGTAAAGCAGATGCTTGTCTCTTTTATTGATACTACAAAAAAAGGGCTGAATGATATACAGGAGGCAGTATTATCAGGGCACCTCGAACCTGTAAGTGACCTTGCTCATAAAATGTTACCTCCATGTAAGCATATCGGGGCAGTTGATTTGTGCAATTACCTGAGAAAGATTGAAGAAAGTATTCAGAAAAAGACTGATATCGAGACTGTTAAATTATTAACAATAGAATCATCAAGAGAATTTGAAGTTGTAAATCAACTTATTCAGGTACAAATTTCTAAAATGAACTAAAATTACTATAAATCCGACCATTTATTTATTTCTTTGTAAATCAATACTTAGCCTGAATTATTCACAAATATACTTAAAGTGCTCTTTTCCTTTGTGTTACTTTGTGATGTACTTTGTGTACCTTCGTGGTAAAAAAATATTAAACACTAAGTCGCACAAAGGGTTACACAAAGGCTCACAAAGTTTATGAATAAGAGAAGTTAGGTAAAATTCTCAGAACCCAGAACCCAGTAACCACTAACCAACCGGATATGTCTGAAAAACCCTTTAAAATTTTTGTTGTAGAAGACAGCGAATGGTATAACAGGCTTTTGGTCCATACTCTTTCTTTAAATCCCGATTATGAAATAAAGAGTTTTTTCAATGGGAAAGATTTTCTGAATTGTCTTTTTGAATCACCCGACATAGTTACTCTCGATTACAGGCTGCCCGATATAACCGGACTTGAGGTTTTAAAAAGGATCAGGGATGAAAACAGCGATGTTCAGGTAATCCTCATTTCGGAACAGGAAGATATTGACACCGTGGTAAGCTTATTAAAACTGGGGGCTTATGACTATATAACAAAATCCGATGATATTAAGGATCGTCTTCTCAACACGGTTAAGAATATACGGAACGGGATAGGCCTTAAAAAGGAGATTTCAACGCTTCGCAGGGAGATACAAAAAAAATACAGTTTCCGTCAAACCATAATAGGTGAAAGCCCCGCGATAAAAAATGTCTTCGAGCTGATTGACAAAGCGTTGAACACGAATATTACTGTGGTTATATCAGGCGAAACCGGAACCGGTAAAGAGCTGGTGGCAAAGGCTATTCACTACAACTCAAAACGCAAGGACAAATCATTTGTTACAGTTAATGTCGCGGCAATACCTTCCGAACTGATAGAAAGTGAATTGTTTGGTCATGAAAAGGGAGCATTTACAGGCGCTGGTTTCCGGCGGATTGGCCGGTTTGAAGAGGCTGACGGTGGTACTATCTTCCTTGATGAAATAGGCGAAATGGAACTTAGCTTACAGGCAAAATTATTACGGGTATTGCAGGAGAAAGAGATTGTGCGTATTGGCAGCAACAAACCGGTGAAAACCGATTGTCGTATCGTTGTGGCGACCAATAAAAGCCTGAGAGACGAAGTAAAAAAAGGAAATTTCAGGGAGGATTTATACTACCGGCTGTTAGGCTTGCCTATTGAATTACCTCCGTTACGCGACAGAGCTAATGATATACTGATCCTGGCCCGCAATTTTATCGAAAATTTTTGTACTGAAAATAATATCCCTCTAAAAAAATTGTCGTTACAGTCGCAAAAAAAACTAATGGGTTATTCTTTTCCTGGAAATGTACGGGAATTAAAATCGGTGATGGAACTTGCAGTAACCCTTTCAGAAAAAGATGAGATAGGGCCACCTGATCTCGTGTTGGATATTGGTGATACATTGTCAGTTGTTACTAATGAGTCTCTCACCTTGCGCGAATACCAGGTGAAGATCATTAAAGCCACACTTTTGAAGAACAATAACGATATCAGGCTGGCTGCTGAAAAGCTCGATATCGGAATCTCAACCATATACCGGATATTAAAGGAAGAAAAGGAATAAATAGCAAATCATCCCGATAAAAATTCATAATCTATTATCCGGCCTTTTCTCAAAATAAGAATTATTTTCTCAAAATGAATAATTCAGGTTTTCTTCTATTCTAAGCAACCATCTCATTTTAAATATATTATCTATATTATTCATTCGGGCACGGCATTTGAAGTAAGCAGTGCATAAATAAAAACACGGAGGAATTAATATGAAAAATGATGAAGGAACAAATTTGAAAAATGAAGAGGGAACTATTTCAAAAAGTGGGGAAAACGGTAACCACAGCGGAATAAGCGAAAATACACGTGTACGACTTGCTGCAAGAACAGCAAAAAAGGAAGGAGTGCAAAAAGGGGTTTGGACAACTGGCATTATCAGCTTTATCCTTCTTGTCGCGGCCGGCATAATAGGTTATTCCCTCTATAACGGTGAACAGAAAAAACAACTCGCCATGATGGAAAACCAGAAAAACTCATTTACAGAACTGTTAACCACACGCGATTCTGTGATCAACGAATGGATGCTGACCTTCGATCAGATTGAAAAAGATCTGAATATGATAAAAGAGAAGGAGAACATAATAACAATAAAGTCAGCGGATGCGGAATTTTCAAAGGATAAAAAACAACTAATCCTGAAGGATATTGAGTTTGTCAATACCCTTCTCGATCAGAATAAAAAGAAAATCGCATCCCTGACTGCCCAGTTGAAGAATTCCGGTGGATCAATAAAAGGTCTCCAGATTAAAGTCGCCGAGCTTGAAGCTTCGATTAAAATGCGTGAGACTGAAATATCTGACCTGAAAGTGGCGCTGGTTCAAAAAGATTTTGAGATCGGACAACTCAATACACGGATGACCGAACAGCAGGTTGCTATTGCTCAGAAGGATGAAAAAATCAGTAACCAGACCGATGAGATGAACAAAGCTTTTGTGGCTTATGGTACTTACAAAGAGCTGAAAGAAAAAGGCATTCTATCTAAAGAGGGAGGATTTCTCGGGCTCGGTAAGAAGGAATCATTACCGGAAGATTTTTCTGACAGTTCATTCACCCGGATCAACATAACAGAAACGAAAACTATTCCTGTGAATTCAAAAGTTGCAAAACTTATCACTGAGCATCCCAGTGGCTCCTACGAGATGATACGCGATAAAGATAACAAAATAGCGAGTATTGAGATAAAAGATCCTGTACAGTTCTGGAAAATTTCAAAGTATGCTGTTGTGGAAATCAAAAATTAGAATCGTTTTATGATCTGATTAATATATAGGCGTTGTGAAAGGCAAAGTGTCAGGCCCCAAAGGATTATAACCCCGCGGGGCCATTTTATTTCAAATTGTTCCATCGTTAAATTAACAACAGAAATAAAATTGATTCACATAGTTTAAAGTTGTAACTTTGATTAGTTCTTTCTCAAATGATTAAAAACTACTGCCATGAAAAAATTATTGTCAATACTTTCTTTTCAAACTATGGTGTTGCTTTCCTTACAGGCCCAACCTGTTTCTGATTACAGTTATAAGCTCGATAACGGTATTACTGTAAAAACTGAACGTTGCTGGAACCAGGTGTGGGTGCAACAGAGTTATGCACCTATGAATGTAACTGATAAGACACCTCTGGCTGTAAATATCAGAGCGCTTGGCGATCTGATATCGGGTTCGGCTTTTAAGCTTATGAGCGCCGGTAATGAAGTTAAGATGCAGGGATTAGCTCCAGGCACATACAACCTGAAATTAACTTTTAAACTTTCAGGTAAACCGGGAACACTTAGTTTTGTTGTTAGTAACATAATTATCAAAGCTAAAACAAAGACTTCAGTTTCCGTTACCCTTTATGATTACCAGATCCTCATTGCAGAGTCGCCTGCATCACTTAACGGACTATCATATTACGAAACTCTGGTCAACAGGTGCAAAGGCAACACAATACAAGATCTTTATTTTGGTATCCCATCATTTTATGTAAAAGACCAACATAATAAACCAATTCCTGCCGATGAAGCTATCGGTAAAACAAGTGGAAAGATAAAACCAGGGACATATGATTTACTTATTTCCATCGGTATATCAGGACAAACACAAAAAGTCTGGCTTGAGAACTTCCTGATGAAACCCGATATCAACTATAAGATTTCAACTAATCTTAATGCAGGGGGAATTACCTACACAGGCGGAAATAAGGATGTTAATGTAATGCATTTGTATCCGGCAGGTACTGCCGGCAGCCAAACAGGCAATCCTGCCCCAAACAAAAACCTCGAAATAATAAACTATCAGAGCGTTACAGTCGCGAATTGCTGTTCTCCCGGAACATACGATATTCTGCTCAATTTTAAGAATGGCTCTAAATACGAATGGAGAAAAAATATTGTTATCCAGACAGGAACCAAAACAGAGATAAAATAAATTTATGGTTCTGGGTTCTGGGTTCCAGGTTAACTTAATAACTCAATTTTTAAAAGTATAAAACTCGTATCTGATATTCCAGGTTATCTGCTGACCGGGTTCTACTCTTAGCTTAATATATGGTTCCGGACAAACTGTTGTTGCGCAACACCAGAATGCCAGTTTAAGAAAAGGCTGGTCGCATGTTATTCTGACGCCTGCACCAGTATTGTGGTTTTCAATTCTGATGTCATAATCGCTCGCAAAAGCACCAAAACCCGACAGGTTTGGACAGTAAAATGTCTCCTCACCTTTCAGATTTCGTTGATATTCGAGTTCCTTACCTTTAAATTCAGCCAGACCTTCAATGCCCTGGCATTCAGCTTTTATGTCGAATGGTAATATGACTTTGTACCCCGGACCGACCGGCTGCTTGTCAATTACAAAGAAATTATGATCATAAGCGCTGGTTTCAATTGTACGCGTTCCTGTGTTTTTCAGGGTATGTGTCAGTAAAAGTTCAGGTTTGTCCTTTATCAACTGCACGATTTTTTCATAATGATAAGCATATTCCTTATCTTTCAGTTCATGAATGAAAGTTACCTGATCGGGTTGTGTTTTGACTGTCCATTTCCCCCGATTAAGGACGGGATATAATCTGCTGAAAGTGTATGGCTGATCATCAGGCTTGGTGAGAACACCTACTCCAATTTTTACAAAGCTGTCTCCGGGTTTGGTTTCCTGATAGTCAAGAGCAGTGAACTCTTCTACCGGGCCCATAATAACATCGTGAATTTCGGGGCTGTAGGTTTTGAACCATTGGCCGAAATATTCATGGCCGTCATAAACAAGGCTCGGCATGTTTCCTGACCAATCGAAACGGGTTCCCTGATAATATCCTTTTTTGGAATCAGGAAGATAGAGTTTTGCACGGATTAATCCGTTGCTGATCTCAGTTTGTGGAAATTTCATTAATGGCATAGCTATAAGTGTTAATCCGGATAATAAATAATAAATATTTTTCATGATATTTTTACAATTAAGGTCTTATAAGTGTTCCATCGCTATTTCTCACCTGCCAGTTCGATTTTGTACTGATAGGATATTTTGCAGCCTCCTTTTCGTTTATATCAACGCCGAACCCGGGGACTTCGTTTACCGACATATACCCTTTATTCATTGTAGGACAGCCGGAAAAAACGGATTGCAGTTTTTCAGAGAAACTTACTGATTCCTGTATCCCAAAGTTCCACACTGCAATATCCATGTGACAATTGGCAGCATGACCGACAGGAGAAACATCTCCTGGGCCATGCCAGGCTGTTTTCACGTTGAACCACTCACCGAGGCGGGCAATTTTCATAGCCGGGGTAATACCTCCAATCTGCGAAACGTGAACGCGGATATAATCGAACCATTGGTTAACCATCGGCATCTTAAACTCATTTATATTATTAAACAACTCACCCATGGCGATAGGAACTGAAGTACTTGTCCGCAGTTGTTTAAACCACTCCATGTTCTCGGGAGAGAAAGGATCCTCAATGAAGAACGGATTATATTCTTCTAGCCTTTTGATGAGGTTTATTGCATCCATAGGCTGAACGCGCTCATGAATATCATGTAATAACTCAACCTCTTCCCCACAAGCTTTACGTACCGCCTCAAACATTTTGGGCGCTGCATTCAGATAAGCGCGCTGATCCATAAATGAATCAGTTTCTCCTCCAAAACCAACTTCTCTAAAGTCAGGCTTGCTTCCCAAGGTACCCACGCTTCCATATCCACCCAGCTGAATCCTGATATGCCTGAAGCCTTGAGCCATATACTTCTGTACATTAGCAATAACTTCATCATTGGTACTGCCGCTTGCATGGGTGTAACATTGTACAGCAAACCTTGCTTTTCCTCCAAGAAGCTGATAAACCGGCATGCCCGCCCGTTTTCCTTTAATATCCCATAATGCTTCATCCAACCCGCTAAGTGCATTATTCAATACCGGTCCGTTACGCCAGTAAGAGCTAACATAGGCTCCCTGCCATATATCTTCAATATTGTCAACATCTTTCCCTATACAAAACTCATTCAGGTAGCTATTAATTGCAGTAATTACCACTTCTGCACGCTGAGTAAAAGTAGCGCATCCAAGTCCATATAAACCGGGTTCGGTTGTCTCAACTTTAACAACTATAAGGTTAGAACCGGCAGGCGCTGTGGCAATAGCTTTAACATTTTTAATTTTTACGGGAGCCAGCCCTTTGGCATAAGCAGGTGTTTCATAATTTTCTGCCCGCGTAAGCGGAGATCCGAACAAGCCGAAAAGCCCGGCTGCAGAACCTGCGGCCATAAGCTTCATTGCATCACGACGAGTGGTTCCGGAAGGTGATTCTGGATTTTTCATGAGTAAAATATTAATATAAATGAATTTTGGTTAATTTTATTAAAATATTATAAAAACGCTTGAAGTCAAAATCAATTGCTTTTTGCTGAGGATTCCTGATGGTCATAAATATATAATTTAAAAGTACAATAAATCAACATACACCAGATTAAAAATGTCAGAAATAGTTTAATTAACTCTAACCTTAATTATTCATTTACTTGGTGAACCTTTGTGGTTAAGGATTTTTTACCATGAAGTATCTCAAAGTGTAACACTAAGGAACACGAAGGAAAACAATGAATTAATAATATTCATGAATAGGATAGGTTAAGTTAACCTAAAAAATATTAAGAGATTATACTGATTATCCCTGTAATTCTATAAATTTGTAGATATACCTGCATCAAATAAAATAGTTTTTTGAAATGCACTAAAAACATAATCATCATGAATAAATTATCAAGAAGACAATTTCTGACTAAGAGTGCAATGGGGATCGGATCGGCTGTTATCGTATCCAGGCTTCCTATGAATCTTAGCGCTGATGCTATTTCTAAGCCTGT
Source organism: Bacteroidota bacterium (assembly GCA_037127735.1). Classification (GTDB taxonomy): domain Bacteria; phylum Bacteroidota; class Bacteroidia; order Bacteroidales; family VadinHA17; genus LD21. The sequence continues at coordinate 8,987 of JBAXXU010000022.1, read as the reverse complement.
TAAAATGCCTCTGGGATTCCAGGTGTGGACTGTAAAAGATATGCTTATTAAAGATTTTTCAGGCACCTTAAAAAAGATAGCAGACCTGGGATATCAGAGCGTTGAAATGTGTTCTCCCCCGGGCTATGAATCTTCAGGCTTCGGACCACTCATGAAACTGAAAGCCCCTGAGATGAAAAAGATCATTAATGATGCAGGTCTTATCTGCCCAAGTTCACACTATGGAATGGATGAACTCAGAAATCATCTGGATGAGCGTATTACATTTGCGTTGGAATCGGGTCAGACTCAGATGATTCTCTCCAGTTTCGGGCTACCTGAAAAAGCAACATTGAGCGATTGGCAAAAAGCCGCGGATGAATTAAATAAAATGGGAGTACCGGCCAAAAAAGCGGGCCTTCAGATGGGCTACCATAATCATCACATGGAATTTGGAAAAATTGACGGGACCCTTATCTATGATGCTTTGATGAACCAGTTAGATCCTGAATACATTAAAATGCAATTCCAGGTTGCAGTTATCAGTATAGGATATAAAGCTTCCACATATTTTACAAAATACTCGGGCAGATTTATTTCAGCCCACCTGGCTGATTGGTCTCCGGTTGAAAAAAAATCAGTACCGGTTGGTCAGGGTATTGTTGATTGGAAGGAATTTTTCGCCACATTGGAAACAGGGGGAGTAAAAAATATCTTCGTGGAAATGGAAATGGAGACATTTAAAGATAGTGCAACTTACATTCACAGTCTTTGACAAGGAGGAACTATAATTGGTATCAGTGTAAAAACACTTAATCTTTGGCTAAAGAAAGAAGATACTATTCTCCATAGTAGTGAGCTTACAACATTACCCAAGGAAGATATTAATAAATTCCTTGGGTTATGAGAGGATTACGGAATAAGTTAGAAGGATCTTGCTTTCACGGTTGTGGTTTCTCCGGTGCGGATTAGCCAGATCGGGAAAGGGACATTAGTCTATCGGGGAGACACGCTGATAGTTATCCTGGATTACTTTGACCGGAGAATAAGTTTTATTTAGTGAACTTTTTTCGCCATTTGGGTACAATCAGAATATTGTAGTTTACCTATGCGAGGAGTCGAAGTTAAAAATATGTATAATAGTAAGGGTAAGATTCATTTTAAACATCTTACCTGATCTTACCCTGACCAGAAAAGCTGTCAATTATTAATCAAATTGGAGTGATATCCTTATTTTGTTGTGAACAATTATTGTTAAATTATTGTTAATAAAACACGAAATAGTTGCATAGTTGTTGATAACATCATATATTTACAACTATAAAGTTATATCAGTAAATGGCTAATGAAGGTGAAGTAACATCATTTTTGGATACATTTAAGATAAAACTCCGCTTCTGGGGAGTGTTGTTTTTAGACAATAGGAGCAAAAATTTACAGGCTTTATTAGATCTTGAAATAACAAGGTTGGAGAGGAGAAAAATTATTGAATCATTAGTTGTAAGTGATTATTGTGAAGGACCGGTTGACGATGAAAAATATGAAGAAAGGAAGTTGTGGATTTTTGGGAAATCTGTTAAGGGTCAGGATATTTACATCAAAATTACCCTCGGAATAGAAAATAGCAATGTTATCTGTATTTCATTTCATGTGGCAGAACATCCTCTGAACTTTCCATATAAAAAGAATTAAAATGAAAAGCCCGATTACAGGAAAAGAAATGATTCTCACTAAGGAGAAAAGGAAACTTTCATTTCGAAAGGAAGAGATTATAATAACACATCATTCATACCTTTGCGAAAAGACTGGAGAGCAGTTTGAGACAGACGAAATTACCGATCTCAATCTAACTCAGGTTTATAATCAATATAGAGAAAAACATAATCTGCCGTTTCCGGAAGAAATTAAGGAAATTAGGCAAAAATATGGACTATCTGCTGCAAAAATGTCAGAGATTTTGGGATTTGGAATTAACACTTATCGAAGCTATGAAGCTGGTGAAATACCAAATACATCATCTGCAAGGCTAATTCAGTCTGCAGGAGATCCAGAAGAATTTCAAAATATGTTAATACGTTCCAACGTGTTTTCTGAGAAAGAACAAGAGACATTTCTTAAGAAAATTAATATAATTATTGATACTGATAATAAAGCTAATTTTGTAGAGAATCTACTCAAAAGCCATGCGCCTTCTGCATTAAATGGGTATAGGAGATTAAATATCGATAAATCTTTTAATTTAGTATTGTACCTTGCTGAGAATCTACAACCTTGGAAAACTCAGTTGAATAAATTATTATTTTATTGCGATTTTCATAATTATAGAAAATATGGGCATTCTATCACTGGATTATGCTATATAGCTATTCCGAGAGGACCAGTACCAGATAGATATGAATATCTCTTTTCTATTGCAGAGGACTTCGGTTTTATCGAAAGGACATTAATTGATATATCCCGAGATAAGGAAGGTGAAAAAATAAGCCCAAAATCAGGAAAGGAATTTGATGAATCAAAATTTTTACCTGAAGAATTTAGTACTATAAAAGAAGTAATTTCTCATTATGGCCATTTAAATACAACAAAGATTATTGAGCATAGTCACAAAGAAAAGGGATGGATAGATAATGAGGCCACCCATAGGCCGATATGTTATGATTACGGATTTGAATTGTTGCCCCCCCCTCCTATATAGTAATTTTTATACCTTAAGTACCTAATATTTTAATTCCGTATCTTATTCTTGGTAAAACGGTCGAGGAAGTCGGGTTCCCTTAATGCAAGTTATTCAACATGTTATAAACAAAACTTATTAACAGTTTTAAATGTGAAAATAAACTCCTAATTTTACCTGTTACCTTTTTATATTGGACTCATAATTAAAAAATGACTATCGGGGATCACGCATAAGAAATCATTGATTTTCAAGCGATTTTGGAGTATATGTTCATGATTGCCAATAGTCATAAAACTTTAAATACGAATATTAACTCTGATTTAAAATCTATACTTTAAAATGGCAAACTCAAAAAAAATTAACCGTCGTGAATTCCTGGGATCAGCTGCTGCTGCTTCCCTGGCATTAACAATTGTCCCGAGAGAAGTACTCGGAGGACCCGGTTTTGTTGCCCCAAGCGACAAAATTACACTGGGTTATATCGGCTGCGGCACCCAGGGTTTAAGGGAGATGACCGCTTTGATCTCTAATCCTGCATTGCAAATAGTAGCAGTCTGCGATCCTAACAAATTCACAACAGATTATGTTGACTGGTCACAAAATGATGTCCGTGACAGTATCCGCGAAGCACTGGGCGATAAATCATGGGGAGAAAATATTAAAGGTATTCCCGGAGGAAGAGACATCGGACAGGAATTTATTCAGAAATATTATGGAAAATCTAAGGATTCAGGTACTTATAAAGGATGTACCTCGTATGAGGATTTCCGTGAATTACTGGAAAAAGAAACTGATCTGAATGCTATTAAAATCATGACCCCTGACCATCTTCATGCAACTGTAGCGATAGCCTCGATGAAAAAAGGGAAGCATGTTGTCACTCATAAACCAATTGCCAACCGCATGTATGAGGCAAAACTTACAATTGAAACAGCAAAGAAAACAGGTATGAGTTCACATCTGCTTGCCTGGAGTAAAAGACCCGACTATGATACTATTAAAAAGTGGATCAGCGAAGGCCGGATTGGCAAACTAAAGGAGATACATAACTGGTCGCTCAGACCTATGTGGCCTCAATGGCAGGCCAATCCTACGGAACAACCACCTGTTCCAAAAGACTTTAACTGGGATTTATGGCTTGGGCCGGTTCCTGATCGCCCATATCATCCAAACTATACACATGCAGTATTCCGCGGGTGGTACGACTTTGGAGCAGGAAGTATTGCCGACATGGGACATTACAGTCTTTTCCCGCTTTTCAGGACATTAGGCGTCAATACGCCTGCTAAAAGCGCTGAGGCTTATGCCACAACGACTTGTGCACTCCAGAACAATGTATCTGTAGGTGTTAAAAATGATGTTGCATTCCCATTATCATGTATCATCCGTTTTAAATTCGATGCACAGGCAGAACTTCCACCATTTGATCTGTTCTGGTACGATGGAGGGATGAAACCTGTTACACCTGACGAGTTAAGTGAGGCAGGAAAATCACTCGAAAGAGAAGGGATGATGTTCGTTGGTGATAAAGGAAAAATAATCGGTGGCTTCAGGGGTGAAAATCCTGTGCTATATGCTAATAACACTATGCTTACAGAAAAATCCACTCGTGAGCCATCAGGACAAGGTGCAAACAATGTCTGGATAGACTCTTTTAAAAATAACACCCAGTCAGCGGGAAGCTTTATTTATACAGGTCCGGTTACAGAGACCATCCTTCTCGGAGCTGTGGCATTACGGGCAGGAAAAAAGGTGGAGTATGATACCGTTAATATGAAAATTACAAATGTTCCGGATGCTAATAAGTACCTTGTGAGGGAATACAGGAAGGGATGGGAATTGTAAAACCGTCTTTCCTAAACCACTACTCATGTAACTTATCGCTTTACACCCGCTACAACTCTTTCTGAAAGATCCTGTACCTCCTCAGTGGCTTTGCATTAAGTTTATGTATAGCATTATTCATCGGAGCATTATCTTCAAGAACATAGTTGATCTCCAACCAGATATCGGGGGTGTAAAGCGCCTCATAAAGGGCACGGTATAAAAGGCTGTCAATTCCTTTACCATGATACTCCGGCACAACACCGAGGGCAAAAAGACGATAGCTGTGTAATTTTGGTAAACCGAGGAGAAGTTTCAACCATCCGAATGGAAGCAATCTTCCTTTCATCCCTTTCAAAAGTTTGTTCGCATCAGGAAGAGTAATAACGAACCCGATTGCATTGCCATGGTTATCCTCAGCAAAAAGCACTCCCTTTGGCTGGATGACAGGTTTAAGGTCGCGGGCAACAGCCTCTGCCTCAGCCTTAGTTACTGAAGTATAACCCCAGTTATCAATCAGGCTCTTATTCGAAAGATCAATTACTTTCTGCACATCATTGTCATAGTTCTTCATGTCAACCTGCCGTACCTTCACTCCATATCGTTTTGCGACATCATCGGTGAGATTCATTATTCTGTCGGGTATGGTGTAGCCCTCCTTTGCCGAAATATAATAAACAAGCAAATCCTTGATCTTTTCAAGGTTAAAAGAGGTCAGGTGATCAAAATAATAAGGTGGATTATAAGGAGCCATCACAACCGGCGATGGAGTGAAACCCTCAATAACAAGACCCCACTCCTGCGAAACGAAACTCCATGGCCCTCTCATTAACTTCATTCCCTTATTCCTGAGCCAGTCTGAAGCAGTGGTGAGAAGCAGATCAGATGCCGCTTTGTTATCAATACATTCATAGTAGCCGAATAACCCGACAGGCTCTTTCCATGTCTCAAGCGCCAGCCTGTCGATGAAGGCAGCTATACGGCCCAGTATCTTCCCTTCTTCTTCGAGTAGAAACAGTTGATATTCACAGTGATCCAGGGTAGGATTACGTTTCGCATCAAACTGGCTGATCTGCTCATCAAGTAAAGGAGGAACCCATACCTGATCGTTTTTATATAAGGTATAAGGAAAACGAATAAATCTCTTCAGATCAGATTTCGTAGTAACCGGGTGTAAATTCATCTGTTTAATTATAACACTTTCTTTATCGCTTCCAACACCCTTGTCGGAGTCATCGGCATCCTGTACAACCTGGCGCCTGTGGCATCGAAAATTGCATTGGCAACCACTGCACCAATCGCGATGATAGCAGGTTCTCCACCTCCCTGTGGAGCTTTATCTTTCCTGTCGAGTATTACAGTATCAATCTTGGGAAGCCACGAGAAACGCGGAATTTCGTAGGAATCAAAACCCCGGTTTTGTATGTTACCTCCCTCAAAAAAGAGCTCTTCAGAAAGAGTATAACCCAGCCCCATGGTTATACAACCTTCCATCTGGAGAGTTGCTCCTTGCGGATTAACACACAATCCCATATCCTGGGCACAGGCGATATGTATTACCTGTACTTTCCCCGTAGTTTTATCAACCTTTACCTCAGCAATATGAGCTACCCATGTTCCGGCATCTGTACCAACTGCTACACCAATACCTCTTCCGCTTGGACCTTTACCGGCAACGTATCCGAATTTTTCAGCCACAGCTTTCAGACAAGCAATCATTTTCTCGTCCTTCAGGTTTTTCAGACGGAATTCAAGTGGATCGATCCCGGCTGCTGCTGCCATAATGTCGATCTGAACTTCCCTCGCAAAAGTATTTGTACTGTTATTGGGAGCACGCCATGGTCCGGTATCGAAAGGATGGACAGGCGGAGCATTCTTATTCCGGCTGTAGTCGGTTGTTGTAGCATTTGGAACATCATATATGGTCTCAGCTCCCCTGGCGCCGGCATAATAAACATGATAATCCCACAACTTGATAAACCCTTCTTTATCAATTCCCGATTTAACCTTAACTACTGCTGCCGAATGAAAATTATCATAGAAAAACTCCTCATCGCGGGTCCAAATAACCATAACAGGCTTGCCACTCAGTTTTGCAAGTTTTGCAGCTTCAATACCCTGATGATAAGCGCTTTTACCCCCGAATCCGCCACCCACAAAAGGTACTATGACTCTTACTTTCTCAAGCGGAAAACCAAGTTCCCCGGCAACAGCGTCCTGAAGTGGAAAAGGAGTCTGTGTTGCTGCCCATACAGTCATTTTACCATCCACAAGCTGTGCTAATGCCGTATGAGTTTCAATAGGAGCATGTGCGAGATAAGGGTCATGAAATTCTGATTCAAACATTTTTTCAGAAAGCTGACGTCCAACCTCGAGGTCTCCATTTGACCTGATAACATTGGCCTTTGAATCAGCCTTTAGCATCCAGTCAAAGATTGTCTTATCATTAACAGCCATTTCATTGAATGAATATTCTGCTTTTATTTTCATGATTGCCTCATCGGCCTTGTCGCGGTTTTCATTGAGGACTGCCACCAGGTCGTTATCGCGAACAACTTGTGTGCCTTCAATCTTTTCTGCTTCTGAAGTATCAACAGTGGTCAGTTTTGCCCCGTGTGATGGTGGCCGTAATATCCTGGCAAAAACCATCCCGGGCAATTTCAGGTCGCCTGTAAATTTCGCCTCACCGGTTACTTTTATATTGGCATCACAATGTTTAAAAGATTTCCCTACATAAGTAAATTTAGTGTAATCTTCAACTGAAGGTTTAACATCGAGGAATTTTTCAATTTTCTTACCCTTTGCCAGTTGCGCGTAACTTACCGAATTCTTTGGGTTTTTAGTATCAGTGATTATTCCGTCCCTGACTTCGAATTGGGTTACCGGCACGCCCATTTGTGCTGATGCCAGCTCAAGCAATACTCCTCTTGCTTCGGCAGCCGCAGCTCTCATATTGGGACCAAATCCTCTGGTTGTCAGTGAACCCCAGGTACCTCCGTCCCATGGACAAAGGTCGGTATCGCCCATTATCATCTTAACCTTTTCCATAGGTACATTCAACTCATCGGCCATCATCTGTGGCAAGGATGTGATTATACCCTGGCCCATTTCAATCTTGCCCGTGTAACAAGTTATTGTTCCGTCTTCAGCTATACGGAGAAAAGCGTTGTAATCTTTTGGCAGGCTCCTGGCTTGTTCCGCCGGTAATCCGAACAGGTCAATTGCGTTCCACGGCTGGAAAAAAATAATGATCCCGCCTCCAAGAATTTTAAAGAAGTCCCTTCTTGGCATTCCGTACCTTCCCGTGGGTTGTACTGAACCCTGATTGATCGTTTGTTCTTTTTTCATTATTACTTTCCTCCTTTCATTTCTTTAGCAGCTGTATGAACAGCCTCGATGATACGTACATGTGCCCCACAACGGCATAGATTGTCTTCCATTCCATCCTTTATTTCCTGTGTTGACGGTGAAGGATTTTTCAATAGTAGTCCGGTTGCATTCATGATCATTCCCGGAGTACAGAAACCGCATTGCAATGCATCGTGCTCAACAAATGCTTTCTGAACGGGGTGAAGTTTCCCCTTTGTGGCAAGACCTTCGATAGTAACGACTTTTTTCCCGGCCACATCACCTGCCGACAACTGGCAAGATCTGACAGGTTCATTGTCGATAAGTACTGTGCATGATCCGCAGAATCCCATTCCGCAGCCATATTTTGTTCCTGTAAGTCCGAAATGATTTCGCAGTACCCATAACAGAGTCTGAGCGGGATCAATCAGGGCTTTTATCTTTTCCCCGTTTAACTGAAAACTAATAGTCTCTTCCATAATTAATGAATTTGATTTATTTCCTTCTTATATTCTTCATAAGTGTCAAAATCCCTCAGGATGCCAGGTTCGTCCGTTTCAACCTCCATGACATCATCAGAAAACTGACAGGTCAGCGAACGCAATCCTTCATTGTCATCGAGTTTTTCAATTTCATCATAGTATTTTCTATCAATAAGAAGAGGATGTCCTCGTTTTTTATTGAAAACAGGAACAACCATCCCCTTGCCTGAAGTCCTGTAAGCTTTAATTACCTTATTGATTGAATCAAAAGTGATCAACGGCTGATCGCCCTGAAAAACCAGGGCAGCTTCAAAACCTGAAGGAAGATTTATAAACCCGCACTTTACTGATGAGAGCATTCCTTCTTTATAATTATCATTGTAACAACTGTTTACAGGTGATTTATCAACCAGGTCTATTAATAAATCCCGGTCAGAACCTAACACAATAAGAATATTTTCAATATCAGAAGCTGATACATTATCAATGACATTTTCCAACATTGTTTTGCCGTTCATAGTCAGTAGCATTTTAGGAAATCCCATCCTTTTTGACTCGCCTGCTGCCAAAATAATTGCCCAAATATCTCCCATAAGAACCTGTATTAAAAAAAACTACTAATCCCATAAACTCATCTGCTTATTCACCTCTCACCTCTCACCTCTCACCTCTCACCT
>JBAXXU010000021.1:0-47298 GCA_037127735.1 Bacteroidota bacterium | reverse complement strand
CTCGATCTGCTGTTGCTTACCCAGGGATGGCGCGATTTTGAATGGAAATATAAAAACATGAACTATCTGCCCGAAACCGGCTTCACAATCTCTGGGAGGGTAAGGAAAAAATTTGCAGATGTGCCTTTAAAAGACTCCAGGGTCAACATAGGAGTATTTAAAAGTGGAAATAATATAATAAGAACTGTTCCTGCTGATACTTCAGGTAGATTCTTTCTCGAAGGAATCGATCTTACAGGTGATGCAAAACTTATAATCAGTGCAATATCAGAAAATGATCAGCTCAAGGGTCTTTTACTATTAGATTCACTTAAATATGCATCGGCGGAAGTTAAGGATGAGATTTCTCAAAAAAAGGCTTCCCGGAAAGATAATCAACAAATAATTGACGATCAAATTATAAATGATAATCAGATCATTAAGGAAAACCTCCATTCATATATTCAGTATTCAGAGGTTAAAAATTTCATACAAAAACAATATAAATTATCTGATACTATTATGCCAGGTGAGGTAAATATTATTGCAAAACGATCATATGCTCCGGAGTCAGCTATTTCAAGGAGCAGGCGTTATCTGAGGGGTACCCCTGAATATTCATTAACAGTCACTCCTCAATTACAAATCTACAACAACCTTATTCAGGTGATTAGGGCGGGGATTCCACGAACAACTCCCAGACCAGGATTTTTCCAAAATCCCCTGTACTTGCTGGATGGTATAAAAATATCGAAAGAGGAAGTAGAATCTCTTCCTTTAAGTTATATTGAAAGAATAGATGTTTTATACGATATGGCTTCTTATGCAGTTTTTGGTGGAGGTATAGATGGAGTAATATCTATTATTACAAGAGATGGTGGTCCTCTAATTACAAACAGACAGGCTTTTCACTCTGTTAATGTGAAATTTTCAGGGTATAATGAACCACGCATTTTTTATTCTCCAAAGCATCACACGACTTTGCAGAGCGATTACAAACCTGATCTGAGAACTACATTGTTCTGGGAACCAAATATTAAAGTGGAAAACAACAAGGACATTTCCCTTAGTTATTATAATTCAGATAACCCTTCAAAAATTACAGTGGTTGTTGAAGGAATATCAACAAACGGAATACCGGTGACAGCCAAAACAGAATACGAGGTGAAATAAGCCGGATCATTGAATCTCTCTTATCGATCTTAAAAGAATTTTAAAAATCAGAAAAGCACGCGGATGATATCCAATTTAACCTCAAAATCCATGATTGGCAAATTAAGACTATTTTCAATATTAGCTTGTTTAATCTGCCAGGCGAATCTGGCATCTCTTTTCTCTCAGCCAATCGAATACATTGATGGTAAAGTCATAAGCTCGACTACATCAGAACCTGTACCTTTTGCAGCAATCAGGCTTAAAAACAATCAGTTAGGCGTTTATGCAAATGCAGATGGCGATTTTAAGTTAATGCGTAATTCTGAATTTCAATCTGACAGTTTAATTGTAACATGTATCGGTTTTAAAAAATCCTCTTTCGCTTATCTGGATTTAACTGATAAGAAAGTAAATATGATACACCTTACTCCTGCCCTTTACGGACTTGGTGAGGTAAACGTTTCAGCATCAAGGAAAAAGCTGGGTTCAATTACAATTATCAGAAGAGCAATAAGAAATATTTTGGAGAATTATCCGGATAAGCCATTCACTTTTATTTCATATTACAGAGATTACCAAAAAAGAGAAAAGAATTACATAAATCTCAATGAAGCTATTGTTCAGACTCTTGATAATGGATTCTCGTCAGAATCTATGCAAAACAGATATCGCCTGCTGGATTTTAGAAAAAACACGGACTTTCCAAGAATGAATATTTCTCCATACTATGAGTCATTTGGTTCCGCGGATCAAAATAGCCCCAATAAAATTATTCCCCAGGCAGTACTGGGCGATCAATATGGTAATGAACTTTTTATACTAATGGTTCACGATGCCATCCGGAATTTTAAAACAAGATCCTTCTCCTTCATTGAAACTTTTTCAAAGGATTTAATTCTAAATCACAATTTCTCTGAGCCCACTCCGGTTTATAATAATAATCTATTGCTCTATAAGATTACTTTTAATGGCAAATCAAGAATAACAGGCGACTCTTTACTTGTTTCAGGCACTATCTATGTTCAACCAAATGATTATTCAATACATAAACTCGAGTATTCATGTTATTATAACATTAAAGGAAGGGGATTAAAGCAAATGTTTAATATTGATGTAGAATATGGTTATGATAATGATGTTGATTCTTTAATGTGCCTGAAGTATATTTCCTTCAATAATATATTTAAAGTGATCGACACTGATGATGACACTTATTTCAGATTACTGCATTCATACTTGGATTCTAAAAGTAATTTAAATACAACTGTGGTTCTGAATTTTAATAATAATATTGATTCTAAAACCGCATCCAAAAGAGAGAACTATGAAATAATGGCAGGCAAAAAACGAATAAAAATTAACAGCATTCAGGTCACCGGAAAGAATTTGTACCTCAGAATAAAGGATAATGAACTCCAGGGAATAAGAGACACGTGCCGGGTTACTATCCTCAATATCAAAGATATTAACGGGAATATTCTGGATAAGCGAAAATCCATAGAACTCTATCAATACCGAGAACTGTTTGTTCAGGAGTATAATAAATCTTTGCTCTTTGCAGACAGTTGCTTCCTGCAATTTTTACCATTGGAACAAAACTGTATATCTAAATACATTGGCAATTACAATTACTGGATGAACACACCCGAAAATATTAAAATTGACAAGTAAATCAATTCAACTCTGGTTTTCAAAAATGCATATAACCCCTATTGTATGTATAATTAATATCAATTTTTTTACTACTTTTCGCCCCTGAATTATAATCCGATAAATATGTCATTAGGAAAAAAGTCTATTCTATTCATATTGCTGATCCTGCTTGCTGATCAGATTCTGAAAATATGGGTCAAGACCCACATGCAAATCGGACAGGAAATACACCTGTTCGGTAATTGGGGCATTCTGCATTTCATTGAGAATAATGGAATGGCCTTCGGGATGGAGATGGGAGGAAAACCCGGTAAATTCATTTTAAGCCTCTTCAGAATTGTTGCCATCTTTGGTATCGGCTGGTTTCTTAATTCCATTACTACAAAAAAGGCTAACATCGGGCTTATTTTTGCGGTCAGTGCTATTCTGGCCGGGGCAATCGGAAACATCATCGACAGTTCTTTTTATGGTCTTATATTCAATGAGAGCTTCAATCAACCTGCCGTTTTATTTCCTACTGAAGGCGGATATTCTTCTTTTCTCCATGGAAAAGTTGTTGATATGTTCTACTTCCCGGTAATAAACACACACTGGCCCGATTGGTCACCATTTAAGCCGGGAGAGTCATTGGTGTTTTTCAGGCCTGTTTTTAACATTGCCGATTCGGCAATAACCTGCGGGGTAATATCGATAATATTATTCCAGAAGAAAATGTTCCGCGATCTTTCCTGACCTCTTTAATTCTGACGAGAAATATAGTTTTATTACTGGCAACAACTGCTGACGCAGCTCAAAATAGTTTTAAGGTTCTCATGCTTAAGAAAGTACCAGGTGTTTTTTCCTTCCCTTTTTGAAGCCAGTACATCTCTGTCTTTCAGAATTCCCAGATGATGCGATGCCGTTGCCTGCTCAATTCCGAGCTGCTTATGAATTTCAGTAACCGTTCTCTTTTTCCCGTCTTCCAAACACCCTACTATAGCTATTCTTATCGGATGTGCAATAGCTTTCAACATATTCGCGGCCCTTTCAAGTCGTTCAGGATTAAGCTCCTTAAATTCCATTTTTTCCATATTTCTTTGGACAAATATATATAAATATGTTGATATGATGAATATTGACTCATAATAGGTGTGAAATCCACTTTAACAAAAGAACAATCAACCAATAGTTTCTCTTGAACTACTACTGATTTTATTATATTTGAAAGAAATATTAAATATGCCCGTTCTCACCAGAATTAAAATACCTGTTGAAAAGGAGATGGCTGAATTTGAAGCCTACTTTAGCAAAACTATGCGTTGTGATATCCCTTTATTAAATATAATCCTTAACTATATTCTTCGTCGCAAAGGCAAACAGATGAGGCCGTTGTTAGTTTTTCTGACTGCAAAACTTAATGGTGTTATTTCCGAATCGACTTTTGTTGCTGCTACATTTATCGAGCTTCTTCATACAGCTTCTCTGGTCCATGATGATGTGGTTGACGATGCAAACGAAAGACGCGGAGCTCTGTCAATAAATGCGCTCTGGAATTCAAAAATTGCTGTACTGGTTGGTGATTATCTGCTTTCAAAAGGAATGTTGATAAGTGTTGAAAAGAATCGTTTCGATATGCTTGAAATTGTCTCTGAGGCAGTAAAATCGATGAGCGAAGGTGAGTTGCTCCAGATACAGAAGGCAAGGAAACTGAATATCAAAGAGGAAGATTATTTTAAGATCATTATCAGTAAAACTGCCGCGTTGCTTTCTGCTTGTACTGCCTGTGGGGCCAGGTCAGTTACTGACGATCCCGGAACGATACAGCTGATGAAAGATTTTGGAGAAAACATTGGTATAGCCTTTCAGATAAAAGATGACCTTCTCGATTATGAAGGAACCGGATTAACCGGGAAAACAGTTGGGAATGATATTAAAGAAAAAAAAATAACTCTTCCTCTGATACATGCTTTGGAACAATCAGCAAATTCAAAAAAGCGGCATATTCTTAGCCTCGTGAAGAGCAGGAAAAAAACCAAAGCAGAAATTAATGAAGTAATCCGCTTTGTTTCAGATCATGGCGGAATGGACTACGCTGAACTTAAAATGAATCAATACCGCGATAAAGCTCTAGCAATTCTTGATTCTTATACCGATTCCAATGTCAAAGACTCCCTTAAAGATTTTGTTCAATATACAACATCCAGAAAAAAATAAGATCAGGCAACTTCAAGGTTAATCTGTGCGACTTTTCCAAGATCCTTAACATAATGTCTTGAGCCAAGCCAGAATAAAATGGCGCCAATAATAAGTACAAATGGAAGTATCGAAAGAGCAGTCTGTATGTTTGAAAGATCGTACAACTTTCCCATGACTATTGGTGCTGTTGATGAACCAAGCAGATTTTGAATAATAACAGCGAAAGCATAAGAAGCGGCCCTTAACCCCGGATGAATGACATCCTGTGTGACAGCTGCTGCACCTGAGATAAAAAGAAAGATGGAGACTCCCATGAACAGCAAAAGAACATATTGAACAACACCCTTGAACAGGTATAGTGCTGCAAACAGAAAAACTGCCGCCAACAGGGTTGAAAGGGCAGGAAACAATAAACGTGCATTTGGCTGTGTCTTACGCCATTTATCGGTCAGAAAGCCGCCCAGGGGCGCTCCAATTAGCGCCAGTACCATTATGGCACTGGCCATATTCCCTGCCTTAATCTGTGATACTTCATTCACTTTCTGAAAATATGTTGAAAGCCAGGTAATAAGGGAAGTGGTAACAAAGACAACTGCTGCCATTCCAAAGTATGTATAAATCACTGATGGTTTTGTAATAAACTCCTTTAGCATGTCTTTCTTTTCCATTTTTATCTTGTTGTTGCCCTTGTCAATGAAAGAAAGGTCAACTGTCTTATAATCTTTTACAAAAAGAAACATTACGGCAACAATAAATCCCGGGACCGCAACTATTCCAAAAGCATGTTTCCATCCAAGCTTGACAGCTATAATTCCACCAAGAAGTACCCCAATGGCTGTTCCAAGGGGTATTGAAGCATTCCAGAGCCCCATCATCTTTGATCTTTTTTCAAGCGGATATAATCCCGATATCAGAGCGCTGCCTCCGGGGGCGTACCCGGCTTCCCCAACCCCGATTAACATACGGGCCATAAATAACTGGACAAAATTTCCTGTAAGTGCACATAATGCTGTCGCCATACTCCACATGATGGCCATTATTCCAATCGTTTTCGTTCTGCTCCACCTGTCAACCAGGATCGAGACAGGGAATGTAAGCAGCACAATTGCCCAATATACTGCCGACACAAGTAACCCGCTTTGTGTGTGACTTATGCCCCAGTCCTTTTCAATTGAAACAAACATATTGGTTACAATCATCCTATCGATATAATCGAACATATACAACAGGAATAATAACATAAAGACATAGTTAGAATAACTCCTTGAAAACAGGTACCCCGTTCGGTCTTTTTGCTTTTTCATGATGAAATTTTATTTGTTAAACCTAAATACCAAGTAAATAAAAATAAATGTCAGTTGGTATTTTTTTTGTATTTTTAAGTCTTTATACTTAGAAAGGGTTTGGAGTGAGCTAAAGTGTGGAGTGCCTGAAGTTGAAAACAAGTAGATTGATAATAACTTCGGTCCCTATAAACATTCTTATTGGAATTGGTTTTATTTTTTTTCAATATTTAATTTTATAACAAACAGAAGCTATGGCAAGGTTAAAACAAATTAATGAATTTCTTGATTCCCAGCCAATTGCATTAGTGGGAGTTTCGCGTAATCCTAAAAAATTCGGTTATACAGCCTTCAGGGAGCTGAAAGAGAAGGGAATGAATATTATTCCTGTTAATCCCGAAGCAGATGAAATAATGGGAGAAAAAACATATCAGAATGTTAAAGAGCTTCCTGCCGAAGTAAAAGGAATTATCATAATTACAAGGAAAGAGATAACTGCCTCCGTGGTAAGAGAGGCAAAAGAAAAAGGGATAAAACAGATTTGGATACAACAGATGGCCGATAGCAAAGAGGCCCTCGATGAACTTAAAGGTTCAGATATTAATTACATAACCGGGGAATGTATTCTTATGCATTATAAGCCTCATAGCATTCATAAATTCCATAGGGCAATTGTAAAGTTTTTCGGAAGATTACCAAAATAGTTTTATTTTTTTGATAAAATTTATTCTTATAATTAAAAAAACCGTTACTATTATAAATCAGAAACTCTCGGAAATGATTGAAACCGGTTTTGCTTTTAACCTCGAATTTTTAGTCCGTGATTACGAATGCGATCTCCAGAGTGTTGTCAATAATGCTAATTATCAGCACTATCTTGAACATGCAAGGCACGAATATCTTCTTTCAAAAGGAGTCAGCTTTGTTCAGCTTCACGAAGAAGGCATAGATCTTATTGTTACCAAGGTTGAGATCGAATATAAATATCCTTTGAAAAGCCATGATAGATTCAATGTTTGCGTAAATATTCAAAGAGAAGGCAATGCCAGGCTTGTTTTTATTCAGGATATTTACCGTCTGCCCGATGAAAAGCATATCGTCCATGCAAAAGTAACCGGTGTGGCAACAAAAAAAGGGCGACCTGTGGCTCCGGGGAAAATTATTGAACAATTAGGATTGTAATAATGATAATAATAAATGTTGCATAAAATTCATACTTATGGGAAAAAATAAACTGACTCGCAGACAATTCGTCACTACGACGTTAGCAGCAGGAGCGGGGACTGTTTTACTGGGGAAAACAGCGTTTGCTTTTTCAGAAAAACCCTCCGGGCTTTCTTCAGATCCCTTCCAGATTGTCAGCCTTGGAAAGACAGGAATAAAAACAACTCTTCTTGGAATGGGAACCGGTTTCAGCGGTTATAACCGTTCTTCAAATATTACCCGCGCAGGTGTTGCTGAATCTATTATTCATCAGGCATTTGAAAAAGGAATCCGTTTCTTCGACTGTGCCGACAGCTATGGAACACATCCATTCGCTGCCGCTGCTCTTAAAGGAATTCCACGGGAAAGCTATACTCTGAGTTCCAAAATATGGGTAAGCCAGGGAGGGATACCTGAACCTGACCGCCCCGATGCCGACGTAATTATTGATCGGTTCCGCAAGGAACTCAACACCGACTATCTTGATATTGTCCAGATCCATTGCATGACTGATGCACAATGGCCCGACATGCATAAAAAGCAGATGGACATTCTTGAAAACCTTAAAGCAAAAAAAATAATCAAGGCCCATGGCGTTTCCCTCCACTCTCTCGAAGCGATGGAAGCATGTATCGGAAACCCATGGGTTGATGTTGTTCATGTACGCGTTAATCCTTTTGGAGAAGCAATGGACAAAAAGGATCCTGCGCTGGTGATCACTGTAATTGAAAAACTTCATAAGGAAGGCAAGGGCATAATTGGCATGAAGCTTATAGGCAATGGAAATTTCAGAAATGATTCGGATAAGATAGACGAATCATTGAAGTATGTCCTCGGATTGGGAACAATAGACATGATAATCGTAGGATTTGAACTACCCGAACAGATTGACAATTACATCGCGAGAGTTAAGAAAACCCTTGATTCAAAAAAGTAGTGTTATTCAATTAACAGTCAGATATGTAAATAGTTGCTTATGAACCTGAATAAATTTATTATTTTGTTACCTATAATTTTTATTTTTTTCGCCTTTGTTCAGAAGGAGAATAAAAATGAGATAATACAGCCGGGGGCGCAGCTTGAAAAACTGGCTGACGGATTTCTTTTTACTGAGGGTCCCACTTCAGATGCAAAAGGAAATGTTTATTTTACCGATCAACCAAATAACAGAATAATGGTATGGAGTAATGATGATAAGCTTTCTACCTTTATGCAGCCATGTGGGCGTTCCAATGGACTCGCTTTTGACAAAGAAGGTTATCTATGGGCATGTGCAGATGAAAAAAATGAACTCTGGCAAATTGCTGCCGACAAAAGTGTTAAAATTATTCCATCCAAATACAATGATAAACCACTTAACGGCCCTAATGATCTGTGGATTACCCATAATGGAGGAGTATATTTTACAGACCCATACTATAAGAGATTGTGGTGGAGCAATACATCAATGCCACAGGATATCCAGGGAGTATATTATCTGAGTCCTGACCATAAAAATATTATCAGGGTTATTGAAGATATGGTTCAACCAAATGGTATTGTTGGCAGCCCGGATGGAAGAACGCTCTATGTTGCTGATATCGGAGGGAAAAAGACCTGGTCATATTCTATAAATAAAGATGGCGGTTTAAGCAATAAAACATTTTTCTGCGAAATGGGTTCCGATGGAATGACAATAGATGTTAATGGAAATATCTACCTTACCGGCAACGGTGTAACCATCTTTGATAAGAACGGTAACCAAATCGGAAAGATTGCTGTCCCCGAGAGCTGGACTGCCAATGTCTGTTTTGGAGGAAAGGATATGAAAAGTCTTTTCATCACCGCAAGTAAAGGTCTTTACAGAATACGGACATGTATAAAAGGAGCTTGTTAATCTTCGAATTTTTTACACTGGTCAAAACATTTAACTTTTTTAATACTTTCTGAAATAAAATTATTTATAATTGTAGCCTGATTTGAAATTTAAGATCAGTTATACTTTATTTCTTAGTTATATTTCGAAAACAGGTTGTTATGGAAGGTACTCGCAGAGCAGATGTAAAACCGGGAATTGATGTTATGGTAGAATTAACTGAAGATAAACGCACAGGCCGGCTCACCGGAGGAAAAGTAAAAGAAGTTCTTACTTCCTCTCCTATTCATCCCCATGGAATAAAGGTTATGCTTGAAAATGGTATGGTAGGAAGAATCAAGCATATAATATGATGATTCTTCTTTAACAATAAATCAAATTTTTATATAATTTTGGATTAATTGAAACCCTATTGTTTTTATCAGGGTTATTTTTATTATTCAAAATAGGTGATGATGAAATACGAGGATTTTTTAGTCGCTTCCCTCGGAAAGGGAGGTGTTGTTTCACCTCTTAAACATACTTACAGGGTAGATAGTCCGGTATATAAATTTGTTGATGACAGTGAAAGAATTCTTTACGATGTCTCCCTTGAAAATTTCAATAAATGCAGAGAATCCGGAGATATACCTATCTCTTTTGAAAAAGCCGGCCCCAGAGAAAACATCTTTTTTGAACCTGCAAAAACAAAAGTTGGAATTGTTACCTGCGGAGGTTTATGCCCCGGATTGAATAATGTAATCCGGAGTATTGTTAATGAGCTGCACTATCGGTATGGGATTAGTCGTGCTCTCGGTATTAAATACGGATATGAAGGATTAGTAGCGAAATATAACCATCCGGTTATTGAACTTACTGCATCAATGGTCAATGATATTCACCTTATCGGTGGTACATTTCTGGGATCTTCACGAGGTGACCAAGATATTGAAAAAATGGTTGATACTATTGAGATATTGAATATTAATATTCTTTTTTGTGTCGGTGGCGATGGTACTTTGCGCGGAGCACATGATATCTATAAAGAAATTGAAAAACGTAAATTAAAAATCTGTGTTGCCGGAATACCCAAAACAATTGATAATGATATAGACCTGATTCAAAAATCTTTTGGTTTTGAAACAGCGTTTTCTATCGCTAACGACATAATCAGAAATGCACATAACGAAGCAACCGGCGCTTTTAACGGCATCGCCCTGATTAAACTTATGGGCCGCGATTCGGGATTTATTGCCGCAAGCGCTGCTTTAGCCATCCAGGAGGTCAATTTTGTACTAATTCCTGAAATAACTTTTGACCTTTACGGACAACGCGGTTTTCTTAAGATTCTGAGAAAACGTCTTGAGGAGAGACAACATGCTGTAATTGTAGTTGCTGAAGGAGCAGGTCAGGAGTTTTTCCTAACTTCAGATAATGAGAAAGATGCATCGGGAAATATAAAACACAAGGATATTGGCATCTATCTGAAAGACAAAATATCGGAAGAATTTAAGAATAAAGGCTTTTCGCATTCTCTAAAATATATTGACCCAAGTTATATAATCAGAAGTGCCCCTGCCAACGCAAACGACAGCAAATTCTGCAATCTTCTTGCCCAAAATGCAGTTCATGCAGCCCTGGCAGGAAAAACTGATTTTGTTGTTGGATTCTGGAATAACCAGTTCACGCTGATGCCTATTCCGATGGTGGTTGCCAAAAGAAAAAAAATTGATGTGGAAAGTGAATTATGGTGGAATGTCCTCGAGGCAACAGGCCAGCCAATAAGTATGAAGAACCCCTGATATGATAAAGAATATTGTTTTTGACCTGGGAAATGTGCTGATCAGCTTTAGGCCTTCAGAATATTTTGATAAGAAAAATTACTCTGAAAATATCAAAGCCCTAATTCTTTCTGACATTTTTGGAAGTAAAGAGTGGCTCATGCTCGATAATGGTGAAATAACCACCGCGGAAGCAATAGATGCCATTGCATCCAAATCATCGCTTAAAAAGGAAGAAATAGCTCATATTTTCAATTTACGGACAGAGTTGATGTTTCCCCTTGACGAAAACGTCAGACTACTTCCTGAATTAAAAAAACGTGGTTTCAGACTATATTTTCTATCTAACTTCCCGATGGATATTTTTGAAGAGATTAGAACCGGATACTTTTTTTTCAAGTATTTCGATGGAGGAATAATTTCCTCTGAAGCAAAATTTTCAAAACCCGATAGTCGTATTTATGAAATTCTCCTGGAAAAATATTTACTTGTTCCAGATGAAAGCCTTTTTATTGATGATCTTGAAATAAATGTAAAGGCAGCCAAATCGGTTGGAATGAAGGGTCTCGTTACGTTTGGTTCGACAGAGATTTCCAAAGAAATTGAAATCGCTCTAAAATGATCTTTTCAGGCTATAACATTCAAAGCCTGCGGGCCATATAAATGAAAATAATCAATTCTAATCGAGTTAATCACTTAACAAAACAATCGTATTTTATTGTCTATCTGATATATATGTTCTTTTCTTTCTTAAATGTTCCACGTGGAAACCAGAGCTAATTATTGAAGTATCCGTGCAAAATTGCCGTTTTAGTATGGCCAACAACTTTTTCAAGCTCTGTTTTGGAAGCATCTTTGATTTTATCAACCGATCCAAATTTTTTAAGCAGGATCTCTTTTGTTTTGGGTCCGATTCCTTTTATCTTATCAAGATCAGATTTTATCATTTCTGTCGAACGCTTATCTCGATGAAAATTTATTCCGAAGCGGTGTGCTTCATTTCTAAGCTGCTGAATTATTTTCAGACTGATAGTATTTTTATCGAGGTATATTGGAACGCTGTCGCCGGGGAAATAGATTTCCTCTAATTTCTTTGCAATTCCGATTACAATAATTTTTTCTCTTAATCCCAGTTTGTCAATGCTTTTCATTGCTGAGGATAGTTGTCCTTTTCCCCCGTCAATGATAACAAGTTGCGGAAGGCTTTTTTCTTCAACAATCATCCTTGTATATCTCCTTAATATCACCTCTTCCATTGAAGCAAAGTCATCAGGTCCCGTAACCGTCTTAATATTGAAATGACGATATTCATTTATACTTGGCCGGGCATTTCGGAATACTACACAAGCTGCAACCGGATTTGTACCCATAATATTTGAATTATCGAAACATTCTATATGAACAGGGAGTTCAGGCATGTGCAGGTCATTTTTCAATTTCTCCAGATTTTTGCCCGTGCGGAGCTGAGGTGAATGCTCCATCCGCTTTTTCTTCTGCCCTAGTTTGTAATAAATAGCATTTCGTTCGGCAAGTTCCAAAAGTTTCTTTTTTTCTCCTGCCTTCGGAACTGTATATTTTATTCTTTCTATCAGTATATCAGGCTTAAAAGGAAGAATTATTTCCGGGGAATCGCTTAGTAGCCTTTGTCGTATTTCAGTTACTGCAAAACTAAGAATAGACTCTTTTTCTTCGTCAGCCCGGATTTTAAGCTCGACTGTAAGAGCCTGTATTACAGCTCCCTGAACCACCTTTAAATAATTAACATAAGCATTGTCCGACTCCTGTGTAAAGGCAAAAACATCAACATTCCTTATGGTATTGCTTACTACTGCAGAGCGACTTCTGAACCTTGATAAAACTTCAATTTTTTCTTTTATTATCTGAGCCTCTTCAAACCTTAATTCTGCTGAATAATTACGCATTAGATTTTTCAGGTGATCGATAACTGTTGAAATGTTCCCTTTAAGAATATCCTTTATCTGGAGAATATTTTCAGTGTAATCCATTTCTGACTGAACACCTATGCACGGGGCCTTGCAGTTGCCTATATGATATTCAAGGCAAACCTTAAATTTACCTGCTTTGATATTTGAGTCTGTCAGATTATGAGGGCATGTTCTAAGTTTATATAATTGCCGTATAAGTACTAATAATGTTTTTACCATTAACCCGGAGGTATAGGGACCAAAATAAACAGATCCATCTTTATTCGTATTTCTAATACTGAAAACCCTTGGAAATGGCTCCTTTTTTATACAAATCCATGGAAATGTTTTATCATCCTTCAAAAGTATATTATACCGTGGTTGATGTCTTTTAATAAGGTTATTCTCAAGTAATAATGCATCCGATTCGTTATCAACAACAATATGCCGGATGTTATGAGTTTTTTTTAAAAGAACATTTGTCTTTCCTGACTGGTTTTTTGAGAAATATGAAGTTACCCTTTTTTTAAGATTTTTAGCCTTCCCTATATACAGTATTGTATCTGTTGAATCAATGAACTGATAAACTCCGGGTTTATCAGGAAGCAATGTTAGAATTGATTTGAATTTTGCATCGATGCTCATTGGATCGGCAAACTAAGAATAAAAGTATTCTTATTAATAAATTGTACTATTCAATTTTAGATAAAATGTTCCACGTGGAACATTTTATCTTCCCAAATACATAAGTAAAACACTTATATCGGAGGGTGATACTCCACTTATTCTTCCTGCTTGTCCAATATTAGCAGGTTTAATTTTGTTTAGTTTCTGCCTTCCCTCAGTAGATATAGATACCAGCTCATCATAGAAAACATCTTCAGGAATCTTCAAATTTTCAAGTCTCTTAATTTTATCAGCTACAATCTTTTCTCTTTGAATATACCCCTCATACTTGATCTTGATTTCAATCGATTCCAGTATTTCTTTATGCCTTATTGATTTAAAAACATTAAGTTCTAAACCTCCTGACAAATATTTAAACAAAGCTCTAAGTTCAACCTGAGGACGCGATGCAATTGTGATTGCCTTTACCTTTTGTGATAGAATATTTGTGTCTATCTTTTCAAGAAACACATTTATCTCCTCCGGATTAACACTTGTTCTTGAAAGATAATCTATGACCTCTTTAATCATGCATTCCTTTTCCTCCAGCCTTACTATTCGTTTTAAATCGGCTGTCCCTAATTTATATGCTTTCCTTGTCAGTCTTTCATCCGCATTATCCTGTCTTAAAAGTATTCTAAATTCTGCTCTTGATGTAAACATTCTATATGGCTCATCTACCCCTTTTGTAACCAGGTCATCAATCAGCACTCCTATATAAGATTCTTCCCTCCCCATTATAAATGGCTCTATATTCCTAATCTTTAACACCGAATTAATACCAGCTATCAGACCCTGTGCAGCAGCCTCCTCATAACCCGTAGTACCATTGATCTGACCGGCAAAAAACAGATTTCTGATTCTTTTCGTTTCCAATGTATTCCTTAATTGTGTTGGTTGAAAAAAATCATATTCGATGGCGTACCCTGGTCTGAATATTTCTACTCGCTCCAATCCTTTAATTTTTCTCAGCGCTTTTAACTGAACTTCCATTGGCAGGCTGCTTGAAAAACCATTAATATAATATTCAACTGTATCCAGACCTTCCGGCTCAATAAACAATTGGTGTTCACTTCTATCTTTAAAAGTTACGATTTTATCTTCAATGCTTGGACAGTACCTTGGACCCCGTCCTTTTATCCGGCCCGTAAAAAGAGGACTAAATTTTAATCCCTTTCTTAATTCTTCGTGAACATTTTCATTCGTATGTGTAATAAAGCAGCTTCTTCGTTCCTTTATTATGGCTTCTTCGTTAATGTAAGAAAAAGACCGACCCTCATCATCTCCTTTCTGCTCAGTCATAACTGAAAAATCAATTGATCTTCCATCTATACGCGCACTCGTTCCGGTTTTCATTCTTTCCACTGAAAACGACAATTTTTCCAATTGCTCACTCAGCCCTGTCGAGGCCTGATCTCCTGATCTGCCTCCCGTAATTTTGCTAAAACCAATGTGCATTAACCCATTTAAAAATGTTCCGTTTGTAAGGATAACTGCCTTCGAACTAAATTTATTTCCAAAAGCTGTTTCTACTCCAACTACCCTATCTCCATCCAACAACAACAAATTAGCTTGTTCCTGCCATATATGAAGGTTACCAGTCTCTTCAAGAACTTTCCTCCATTCAATAGTAAATCTTTGTCGGTCACATTGCGCCCGCGGGCTCCACATTGCCGGACCTTTAGAACGATTTAGCATCCTGAATTGTATCATGCTCCGGTCTGTAACAATTCCGCTCATTCCTCCAAGAGCATCTATTTCCCTAACAATCTGTCCTTTTGCTATCCCACCCATTGCAGGGTTACATGACATTTGAGCAAGTTTTGTCATATCCATCGTTATAAGCAAAGTCTTTGCTCCCATCATTGAAGCAACGTGTGCAGCTTCACAACCTGCATGACCACCACCGACTACTATTATATCGTATTTGAAATCCATTAAATTACTCTTCAATCTTTCCAAGCCACAAATCTTCCATTCTCCTCATCTTTCCTTTTTGTTTCTCTGTCTTATCATCATACCCAACAAGATGCAAAACACCATGAATTATGACTCTGAAAACCTCACTATTTAAACTAACATTATAGTTTAAGGCATTTTTCTTAACCGTTTCCATGCTTATATAAATTTCACCATTAATTACATTCCCTACATTATAATTGAATGTAATAACATCTGTATTATAATCATGTTTGAGAAACTGAACATTAATATTTCTTAATATTTCATCAGTGGTTAAAATAAAATTAAGTTCACCTGCTATATTTAGCTCTTCGCTAATGACCCTTTCGATAATCTTCACGGTTTCCTTCCAGCCTTTAAGCCTGAATTTTGTTTCATCATAAAATATTCTAATACTCAAGGTATGATGTTTTTAAAAATCATTGTTACCGAATTTCCCCTTTTACTATACTTTACTTTATCGGCCAGATGTGATATTAGAAAAACTCCTCTTCCCCCTGGTTCTTCAATATTCTCCGGCAAGGTCGGGTCCGGCACATCTTCAGGTTTGAAACCGATACCTTCATCAATTACTTTTATCTTAAGTTCTTTATTTATAAAAACAAACTCTATATTAACAAATTTTTCAGGATTTGAATTATTGCCATGCAATATCGCGTTGTTAACCGCTTCAAGAGTAGAAACCAATATTTTACCATAATTATCCACTGAAATTCCTATCTGGCAAGTAGTAGTATCAATAGCATTTTCAACTATTCTCAGATTAATTATATTTGATTTAATTTTTATCTTTTTATACATATTCTTTACGCTAATGCATATTATACTTAAATATGAATTCTTTGTTACATAATTTTTACTAATTTTTTGAAATCCATGTTTCAGGATCAAGATATTTTGTTTCGAATATCATAAACCTTAAGACACTATTGTAATTATTCACCGGATCGGAATAAATATCGCCTATATCTTGTTTACTTCCAATTTTATCTCCCGATTTAATTTTTACATTCACCAGGTTCGCATATACTGAAAGAAATTTCCCATGTCGTATAATTATTGTCATATTGGCCCCGGAAATCGCAAACACTTTAACAACTTCTCCCTGGAACACACTTCTTGCACTCATTTTTCCTGAACTTGTTATTTCAATTCCTATATTATCTTCTGTTAAATATTTTAAATCAGGATTCTTCTGAATTCCAAAATGGCTGGTAATTATTCCTCTTTCCACAGGCCAGGGTAGCCTTCCTTTGTTTTCTGCAAAATTTTCTCCAATTAATCTTTGCTCCGGTGTATTATCTGATTTAACGACTTTTTTTCTCTCTTGTTCAATAATTCTGTTAATCTCCTTCTCAATTTTTTCCGCAATTCTTTTCTTTTCTTCTAAATCCTTCTTTAATTGTTTCTCTTTAGTATTCAAAGAATTAATCATCCCTTGTTTTCGTTTCTGCTCACTTTGCAACAGCTCTTTCTGTTGTTCCTCTCTTAATTTCAAATCTGAAATTTTAAATAAATCCTTTTGCAATCTTTCTTTTAAAGCTTCTATCTGGCTTTTCAATTCCAAAATAATTTCAAATTCTCTTCTCCTGAACTTCGTAACTTGTTGTAAATATTTTAGTCTTTTATATCCCTGGTTAAAATCTTTTGCAGATAAGATATAGACCAGTTCCGGATTTCCTTTTTGTGATCTGTATGAATTGATAACTGCCCTTTTATAATCATTCTTTAAACTTGTCAGATCAGTTTCCATCATATCAATTGCTAAAGTATTAAGAGCAATTTTTTCTGTAACCATTGTGATTTCATCGAACATTCCCTTAATCACTGATTCACGTAAATTAAGCTTATTTTCAATTATTCTGATTGCACCCAGCCCTTCACTTTTCTCTTTTGCATTTGTTGTCAGCATTTTACCAACATACACGATTTCCTCCAGCGTTTTTGTTCTTTTTTCCTCTAACTCTGCCTTGGTTTGTCCCAGTAAACATTTACAAAAACAGAGAATAATTAAAGTAATTCCAACAAAACTCTTCATAAAAGTCTTATTAATTCATATTTCTTCCCGGGAATAAATTCAATATTTCCATTCCACGCTGACTCAATCTTCTTAATCTTCATGCCTATTGTAGTCGTACTTCTTAAATCAATAATTTTAATTTTTCCCGGAAATAAAATATTTCCTGTTTTGAAAAAATCATCATATTGAATTTTTACATTATTGCCATCCTTACTATCTTCACATATTGCCAATATTGCTTTATTCTTTTTACAATCAATAACATAATTAATCTTAATTCCTTCTAAAGTGCAATGAAAATCTAATCTATTATCAAAACATTTCATCGGGCTTATGTTAAACATACTATCTTCCATAAAATCTCCAAGTGCTAAAGGGATAACAGAATTTGTTATACCATATTTGTTCTTTAAATAGTCGTGTGATCCATAGTATTGCTTCCTGTTTATTCTGTCGTTAACAAGAATTGTATCATTAGAAATGAAAACCCGTGCCACTTCAATTCCGGTTCTGCTCTTTATACTGATAAGGTATTTGTCAGGTTTTTCATACTTTATACTACCTAAGAATTTCTCTATTCCTGTTTTTGTAAAAATTTCAATTTCAGCCTTTAAAATAAAAAAACCATTAGTCGTAATATTCTGTTTTTTAGTGTTTTCTAAAATATCTTTCTCTAAATATCCATTTGTCAGTTCAATTTTATCATTTTTCGTATTCCTAACTACAGAGCATTGCATACTTACAATTACGCCAATCAATATGATGATTATTTTCCGCAATTTTCAATTTCTTTTATCAAATTTAATTTCGAGCTGTCTATTTTAATTGCAATATTCCAGTTCTCAATTGCCTTAGTGAAATTTTTTTGCTCCTTAAGAATAAAACCATAATGTTCATACCAAACGGCGTCTGGTTCTTCTCCCTTTGTTAGAATTTCTTCCATAATTCTTGCAGCTTCATTCAGTTTTCCTCTTTTATACAGAACCCAGCCGTACGTATCAAGGTAAGTAGTATTTCCCTTTTCCTTTTCGATTACCCGTTTTGCCATTTTTTCTGCTGCTTTAAGATTCATGTTTTGCTCAGCAAGATAATATGCATAGTTATTTAAAACATTCAGGTCATCTTTGTTTGATTTCAATGTCTCATCGAATATTTCAAATGCTTTTCTATATTCCTTCATCCTATAATAAATGTCTGCTCTCATTGTAAAAACCTGAAGCAAAGAATCTTTATTTTCCCCGGCCAGAATTTGAGCTTTTTTCAATTCTTCTAACGCGATAGCAAATTTGCCTTTCTCAATCGCTCCGTTCGCGTATAAAATTTTCGCCAGGAATGATCTGTTAAAAAGAGTAGCACACTCTTCACCTTTACTCAATAATTTATCATAATCTTTCATTTGGAGATAAATCAGTAGCAGCTTCTCCCATGCATAATAATTACCTGGTCTTATCTTTGTTATCTCTTCGAGGCGTACCGAGGCTTCGTCTAATTTATTCTGCTTAATTAGAAGTTCCGGTCTTAAAATAATAAATATATCATCGTCTTTGAAATTTGCTTCCAAAACCATTATTGCAAGCATCAGATGGTCTCCCTGATCATTGATAATCTCAGGTATATCTAATAATCTTGCAATTAAAGAGATTTTATCCTCTCTGTTAACCTTATTATTGAGACTAACTGTATTTAAAAACAGGAACAATTCAGTATAACTCTTTTCTGTAATAAGAAAATCACAAAGAGAAAGTTGAGCCTGTGCATTATCCGGATTTTTTTCTATAATCTTATCATAAATCTCTAATGCTTTTCCATTTAACCCTTTACTTCTGTATATTTCGGCAAGAAATCCGTTAAAAAGGATTTCTTCAGGATATTCCTTTATAAGCGCCTGTGCCTTTATTAAAGCCTCATCAAATTTCTCTGCCAACATAAGATTTTTTATTGCAGAAAGTGTTGATGATTCATTTATTCCATACTTTTTATCAAAAGAGTTAAAAATCGAAACGGCTTTTTCAAAATTCCTATCTTCCGAATAAAGATTCGCAAGTGTTAATTGAAGATTTCCCTTTTCAGGAAAATATTTCACTGCTTTCTCATAAACAATAATAGCGCTATCAAGATTTTTTTCCTGATAATAAATATCTGCCAGCATCAGAATATACCAAATGTTATCATGATCAAGTGCCAGAGCTTTGCCGGCATAACTTTTTCCATTTTTTTTATCTCCATTGTTAAGTGCTATTTGAGCCATCTGGAAGTATGCGCCATCGCTACCCGGGTTAATTTTAATACATTTTTCGAGATATATTAATGCATCGCTACTATTGCCCATTACTTTTTGTTTTATTGCTTCCACATAAATGTAATCAAATGCGGCAGCATCATAGTTTTTGACCTTTTTGCCTCCCGTCATTGCAGGAAAATTTTTCTTTCCACAAAATGAAAAGCACATTACCATTAATGCTAAAAAACCAAAATATTTTATCTTTTTCATTCCTACTCTTTTCCCGTATGACCAAAACCTCCAACTCCCCTTTTAGTATTTACAAGATTATTAACACAAACCCATTCTGCTTTTTCATGTTTAGCGATAACCATCTGGCATATTCTGTCTCCATTTCTTATAACGAAGCAATCATTCGATAAGTTTACCATTACAATACAAATTTCTCCTCTGTAATCAGCATCAATAGTACCCGGAGAATTTAATATGGTAATGCCTTTGCAAATAGCTAATCCGCTTCTTGGCCTTATCTGAGCCTCATATCCGATAGGAATTTCCAGATAAAGTCCGGTACTTACAAGCGCTCTTTCCATTGGCTTAAGTACTATATCGTTTTCGATATTAGCCCTTATGTCCATTCCCGCTGAAGCACCCGTAGAATAAGCCGGTAACTCATGTATTGATTTGTTTATGATTCTTATCTTCATCTTATTTCAAACCTCCAAATCTATGCATCTGTTTCATATTCAAAATTAAAAGACAAATATACTTCTAAAGCTGCAATTCACTCTTTGCAATATAAGTTTTGCTTAAAATAATGAAATTTCAAAAACAATATTTTTTTGTATCGCTCAAAGTTAAATATCTTTGCCTTCAGATTTGCAGAACATTATTAACCAATTTAGAATTTTCATGAACATATTATTCAGAAAGGTAATACTGGCTCCGGTTCTTCTTTTATCTATCTCTTGTAATGCTCCGTTAAGTAATGATAAGACCGTAGTTTTAATGAAAACAACACTTGGAGATATTAAAATTAAACTTTATGATGACACTCCTATCCATCGAGATAATTTCATAAAGCTCATAAACTCCGGTTTTTACGATGGCATTTCTTTTCACAGGATAATCAAGGATTTTATGATACAGGCAGGTGATCCTGCAACAAAATCCGGTCCTGCAACAAATCTCCCTGATTCTTTGAATACTTATTCGATTCCTGCAGAATTTAAATCAGCCTATTTTCATAAGAAAGGGGCTCTTGCTGCAGCCCGGGAGGGTAACGAAATAAACCCTGAGATGAGGTCGTCAGGAACTCAGTTTTATATTGTTCAGGGTATAAAATATAATGACTCCGGGCTGATACAGGCAGAGCAACTCATAAACAGCAATATTAAGCAAGGTGTTTTCACTAAAACTCTTAAGCAAACCGTTGATAGTGTTAAATTAACCGGAATAACAGCTACCGATGGAGAAATACAGGAAATAGCTTCATTAAAAATGTTTCAATATCTTACAGATTATAAAGATTATAAGATACCTGCCGAGCAACGTAATGTTTATAAAAATGTTGGTGGGGTACCAAGGCTCGACAGTACATATACTGTTTTTGGAGAAGTAATTGAAGGACTGTATATTATAGATAAAATTGCAGCTGTACAAACTGACAGTAACGATAAACCTCTTAATGAAATAAAAATTGTTAAAATAAAAATTGTTAAAAATTGAGTAATTATTGCTATAAAACAGACTATTAATGATTCAAAAAATATCTGACCTATTAAAAGAGATCGCGACAATAACCGTAAAAAGCCCGGAAGAACTTGAATCATTCCGTATAAAATATCTCAGTAAAAAGGGCATTATTTCTGATTTGTTCGAAGACTTCAGGCATGTATCTGTTTCAGAGAAAAAGGAGGTTGGTCAAAAGCTTAATTTATTAAAACAGAATACTCTGGAGAAGTATAATTTTCTCAAATCAGAGTTACAAACTTATCATGATAAATCTAAAGCTCCGGATCTGACCAGGTCATCATTTCCTTTTTCAACAGGTTCCCGTCATCCTATTTCTATTGTCAGAAATGAGATAATAGAAATCTTTACCCGAATTGGTTTTACTGTATCGGAGGGGCCGGAAATTGAAGATGATAATCATGTTTTTACAAAGCTAAACTTTGCTCCCGAGCATCCGGCCAGAGATATGCAGGATACATTTTATGTTTCAAGAATATCTTCAGAAGACTCCAGTCCGGATGACATATTACTACGAACCCAAACTTCGTCGGTACAGGTGCGCGTAATGCAAAATCAACAACCTCCAATACGCACCATTTCACCGGGAAGGGTTTTTCGTAATGAAGCAATTTCTGCCAGGGCGCATTGTATTTTTCATCAGGTGGAAGGTTTATATATAGATGAAAATGTTTCGTTTGCTGATCTTAAGCAGACACTCTTATTCTTTGCAAGGGAAATGTTTGGCAAGGATACAGAGATCAGGTTACGACCATCATATTTTCCCTTTACCGAGCCTTCAGCAGAAATGGATGTGAGCTGTAAAATTTGTGGCGGGAAGGGTTGTAATGTTTGTAAATATACCGGTTGGCTTGAGATTCTGGGATGCGGAATGGTACATCCTAACGTGCTGCAGGCTTGCAATATTGACAGTTACAAATATACGGGTTTCGCTTTCGGTATGGGCATAGAAAGACTCGCTATGCTGAAATACCAGGTTAATGATCTGCGTCTGTATTTTGAGAATGATCTAAGGTTTCTTAATCAGTTTAAAACAGCATTTTAGTGAATATTTAGGAAAATATCTAAAGTATTGTTAATCTTTATACTGAAATTGACACGATGACATGAAACAACAAGATATTCCTATCCCGCTATGTGATAAATGCTCGCTTGACGCCGGTTCTCTTTTTAAATATCTTACACCGGATCAAGTAGATACTCTTAATTTTGAAAAAGATTTCCGTCAATATACCCGCGGAGATATTCTTTATAAGGAGGGTAACCGGATAAGTGGTTTCTTTTGTATTAACAGTGGTATTATTAAAGTATTTAAAACAGGTTTTGATGGAAAAGAGCAGATAATCCGTTTTGCAAAAAAAGGAGATATCATTTCATATCGAAGCGTTCTAAGCAATGAGCCGGCCTGTACTTCTGCTAAAGTAATTGAAGATTGTCTAGTTTGCTTCATTCCTTCTGAAGTACTTATATCATTTATTAAAAGTAACCCGACTTATGCACTTGAATTATTGAAACTTGCCTGTCATGAATTAGGTGAGGCAAATTCTTTTATTACTGATATTGCCCAGAAAACTGTAAGGGAACGTCTTGCTGAAGTTCTTCTTTTTCTCGTTAATGATTTTGGACTTGACAACCAGCAGTTCCTTAATATCTTTCTGACGCGCGAAGAGCTTGCCAACATTGTTGGAACTGCTACAGAATCTGTTATCAGGCTATTGTCTGAATTTAAATCTGATAAGCTGGTTGAGCTTAATGGAAGAAAAATCAAGATAATAAATAGAAAAGGGCTTGAGAAAATCAGTAATACTCATAATTAAATGACAATAAGAACAATAGATGTTTCCTGACTTCAGAATAATGTTCCTGCTAAATTGTTGCCGAATTGTTTTCCAAGATGTTTATATGCATGTTCGGTTGCTTCCCTTCCTCGTGGTGTTCTTTTAAGATATCCCTCCTTTATCAAAAAAGGTTCATAAACCTCCTCTATAGTTCCGCTTTCCTCACCTACAGCTGTAGATATAGTGGTTAAACCAACAGGTCCTCCTCCAAATTTATTAATTATAACAGAAAGAATCCTGTTATCCATTTCATCAAGTCCATTCTCGTCTATGTTTAAAGCTTTAAGTCCATACCTTGTTATTTCTATATCTATTTCTCCGGAGCCTTTTACCTGTGCAAAATCTCTTACTCGTCTGAGCAAGGCATTTGCAATTCTGGGAGTCCCTCTGCTTCTTCTTGCAATTTCAATAGCAGCCTCTTCATCAATTTGCACATTAAGTATTCCTGCCGATCTTTTCACAATACCTGTAAGTATCTCATGATCGTAATATTCAAGATGGAACTTAATACCAAATCTCGCTCTCAGCGGACTTGTAAGAAGGCCCGATCTGGTAGTAGCGCCAATCAGAGTAAAATTATTTAGTGTGAGCTGAACAGATCTTGCACTTGGTCCTTTATCAATCATAATATCAATCTGAAAATCTTCCATTGCAGAATATAGATACTCTTCAACTACCGGGCTTAACCTGTGAATCTCATCGATAAAAAGAACATCGCCTTCCTGAAGATTAGTAAGCAATCCTGCCAGGTCACCCGGTTTATCAAGTACCGGACCTGATGTAACCCGCAGGTTGACCTTTAATTCATTTGAAATTATTGTAGCAAGGGTGGTTTTTCCAAGGCCGGGAGGTCCGTGTAACAAAACGTGATCGAGTGATTCACCCCGTTGTTTTGCCGCTGTAACAAATACAACAAGATTTTCCATTACCTGCTTTTGTCCTTTGAAATCACTAAAACTTAACGGCCTAAGCTGCTTTTCGAATTCCTTATCATTAACCGAAATATTGTCCTTTTGTATATTGATATTATCTTCCATAAAACTAAATAACTATTTAATCAGCCTGGCATCACTTTCAGGGAGCTTGATTTTAACTCCGTTAATACTTACCTCTATATCATTTTTATATGCAATAACCAGTAAAGGGATTCCATCTTCGCTAAACTTTTTCCACGTCTTTTCTCTTAAACCGTTTTTAAAATACTGTTCTTCTTTGATTTTTCCGTTTTCGAAATAAAAAATCTGCTGACCATCAGGATTGTCCTGTATATAGTTTCCTTTGAATTTTAACTTTCCGTTGGCGAAATACGATCTCCATAAACCATCTTTCAATCCCACAATATATTTTCCTTCTTCCGTAAAGTCTGTTGATTTAAATTTCCACTCTCCGTTCTTTTCTCCATCGGAATACTGTCCTTGCGCTATAATTTCCCCTGTTGATGAGTATTCTGTTGATAAACCGTCCCGTTGCCCCTGAAAGTATTCCTCTTCTTTCAGTGGTGTACCTGCTTCATAATACCACTTCCATATTCCATCGGGACGACCGTTATTATAATACCCCGTCTGTTCCACTTTCTCGAAAATGTTATAGAACTTCCAAAATCCTGAGCGTCTGTTATCTGTGAATTGTCCTTCATTTTGGATCTTTCCATTCGAATAAAGATCTTTCCATTTACCGTTGCGGTTTCCGGCTTCATCAACAATACCTTCAGACATTATTATTCCATTATCATTGTAAATGAATGCATTTATGACTTTTCCGTCTTTTCCATATTCCCTGTGAATACCTACAGGAATTTTATTCCTGAAAGGACCACTATAGATCAGATTTCCATCCTGATCATGTTTATTTACTATCTCTATATCAGGCTCATCTTCTACCCTCGATTTCACGATTGATCCGTTTTCATACAACATTGTAAGTGTGAGCTTTCCACGGATATCGTATTCTTTATAATAACCATGTAACAGGTCGTCTTTGAATGTTTTTTCAGATTTAATTCCTCCATTCGGATAAAATTCCTTCCATTCGCCCTGTTTTAAACCATTAATATCTACCCCGTTAATTTTTTCCCTGCTCACAAGAAAATCATTATTATATTCCAGTAACGTTATTATATTTCCTTCTTTGTCATATTCTTTTGATAAGCCTTCTTTCTTCCCTTTGCTAAATGCTATAGTCTGTTGAATCTTACGATCAGGAAAATAAAAATATGCCGTACCCTCTTTCCTGTCGCCTGCATAAAGTTCTTTATACCATAAATAACCTCCTTTGGCAGGATCTTTTTTATATTTATAATTCCAGCCGTTTTTTTTTCCGATCAGATAGTTTATCTTCTCTGTTGTATCTCCAGCCTGATCGTAAAATATCCAAATGCTGTCAAGTAGAAAATTTGTCCGTTTGCCTTCTGATTTTATAACTCCTGTTACATAATAACTTTTCCAGAATCCTTCAGGCTTTCCGTTTTTAATAAGTCCTTCACTTGACTTAGTTCCGTTAGGATATTTAAATACCTTGTAACCATTTCTTACCTCTTCATTTTCCTGAGCTATACCAATAACGCAGACAAAAATAAAAGCTATTACAATACTAATTTCTTTCATTATTTAAAGTCCTTGTTTTTCAGATATTTCCATCATTCTCCGTATAGGTTTTTGTGCTTTCATAAGTACATTCTCATCAATAAGAATCTCGGGGCTTTCATTTTTAATACAATTAAATATTTTTTCTATTGTTATAAGCTTCATAAAATTACATTCACTGCAACCACAAGTTGAATCTTTTGGAGGTACTGAAATATACATTTTATCAGGGTTTTCCTTTTTCATCTGATGAATAATTCCTACTTCTGTTGCGACAATATAGCAATTTCCATTGTCAATTTTAGTAAACTGTAATAATGAATGGGTAGAACCTATAAAATCCGCCACCATCCTTACCGGCAGTTCACATTCCGGATGAACAATTATTTTTGCTTCAGGATTCTCTTTCTTCAATCTCAGAATTGCTTCGAGTGAGAACTCTTCATGGACATGACATGTTCCATTCCAGATGACCATGTCTCTTCCTGTTACATTCAGAACCCAATTACCAAGATTTCGGTCTGGTGCAAATAAGATTTTCTCTTCCGGTGGGAGCGATTCAATTATCTGAATAGCGTTTGATGAAGTGCAAATTATATCAGACAATGCTTTAATTTCGGCAGAAGCATTAACATAAGATACAACCGTTCTTCCCGGGTTTTCCTTAATAAATTTTTCAAAATCAATAGCTTTACATGAATCTGCAAGAGAACAACCTGCATTCATATCCGGAAGAAGCACCTTTTTTTCAGGAGCGATTATCTTTGCTGTTTCTGCCATGAATTTAACACCCGCGAAAACTACTATATCGGCATTATTTGATGCAGCCTTTTGCGACAGAGCAAGACTGTCTCCTATAAAATCTGCAATATCCTGAATCTCACCGGACTGGTAATAGTGAGCGAGAATGATTGCATTTTTTTCTGCTTTCAATCTTTTTATTTCTGAAATATACTGTTCTTCTGATAGCTTATTCATTTTACAAATAAAGATAATTATGTATAATGACAAAGGTAATCGGTATAGTCATATTGATTTTCATTTCATCATGATTTTCTGCTTTTATTAACATCATAATATTTTAATATTTATATAAATTATTTGATTATGATAATAATACTATGCTGTTAACAGTGTTGAAAGATAATTCAGATTTTTATTGTTTTTCTCATCAATACAACTCTACAAACATCTTTTCAACAGTTCAAAAAACGCACCATTTTTGAAAATCAGCAGATTATTAAACTAATTAACAATTGTTAAGATAAGATTGTTGATATTGGCAAAAAATCAAAAGTAAAGTTTTTATGGTTTATTTAAGGTTCATATTTTGACTTTATTTTCTAAAAACTTTAATTCATGATCGATCTGATATATGAAAAAGCTAAAATTGTTGACAAAACAAGATATTATAAATTTTAATTATATGTTATCTACATGTTATTAACAACAAATTCAATATCAAAATGTGATTTTTCATTTGTTAGCCAAACAATCACCACGATATATTTGTTAATGTAAGACATTTATATCTACAAAAAAGATAATAGAATATTTTTAAAACACAAGCAATTGAAAAAGAAAAAGATAGCAATAGTATCTGATCATGCCGGGTATTTTCTAAAAGAAAAAGTATTAAGTTATTTAATTAAAGAAAAGCATTTTGTAAAGGATTTTGGTTGTTTTTCAGAGGAGAGGGTTGATTATCCTGACTTTGGTCATCCTTTGGCAAGAGCTGTTTCAGCCGGAGAATATGAGTTTGGTATTTCTATTTGCGGGACCGGAAATGGAATTAACATGACTGTTAATAAGCATCCGGGGATAAGAAGCGCATTATGCTGGAACGAAGACATCAGTCGTTTGGCCAGGGCACATAACGATGCTAATATTTGTGCATTACCAGGAAGGTT
The DNA here is from genome assembly GCA_037127735.1 of Bacteroidota bacterium. GTDB lineage: Bacteria > Bacteroidota > Bacteroidia > Bacteroidales > VadinHA17 > LD21. The sequence goes on along the minus strand of JBAXXU010000021.1, from coordinate 19,359 downwards.
TATTTCGGAATCTGAAGTATATCTTATTGTTAAAACATTCATTAACACAACATTTGAAGGGGGTAGGCACCAGGTAAGAGTAGATAAGATCTCATTAAAAATGTATTAATATGCTTTCAAATTCGTGCAGATACGGGATAAGGGCTGTTATTTATTTAGCAAGTCAACCGTTGTCGAACGGAAAAACCGGCATCAGAAAAATAAGCAGCGATCTTGATCTTCCAACACCATTTCTTGCAAAGATTCTTCAGCAGTTGGCAAAACAGAAAATTCTAAGCTCCTCAAAAGGGCCACATGGAGGATTTTCACTGTTGAAAGACCCCCGAAAGATTACTTTACTTGATATTGTCAGTGCAATTGACGGGAATGATGTTTTTACTAATTGTGTTATGCATAACGGCTCATGCGAAGGTGTAAAAGAGAATAAAAAACACTGTCCGCTTCACGATGATTATGAAAAAACAAGAATGGATCTTATCAGGCTGTTCAGCAATAAAACAATTTACGAACTTGTAATAAAAGCAGACAGTACAGAATTAATTATTATCTGATGTAGCTTTTTTTAATGACTTAATCCATATCCATAATAAAAGAGAAACAAGAATACCTGCAGTATTTGAAACAGCATCAAAAACATTAGCAAAACGCGTGATTGTAAGAGCTGATTGTAAGATTTCCATTAAGATACCATAAAAAACAGGAATAAGAGCAACAAGAAATAATTGTCTGTTGTTTTTAAGAGTTTTCCGGTTTTCAAAAATAATGACAGACATCAGACCAAAATACATACAGAAGTGCACTATCTTATCAAGGTAGGGGATATCAACGGAAACATCATCGAAAGTATCGGAACCGGCAAGGCTTAGATACATAATAATCAAAGCCACAATAATTGAGAATATATTCTTCTTTAACATATTTTACGGTTTGGCGCAAAATTAATCAATAATATGGGTTTTTTCTGATAAATTTCATGGTTATATTTTCATAGGATGGCCGGGATATACATACATATACCTTTTTGCAAAAAACTCTGTTTTTATTGTGATTTCTATCACACTATTTCATATAATGATAATACTGGCTTTGTAAATGCTCTTTTGAAGGAAGCATCTTTGAGGCAGAGTTATACCGGATCAGAAACAATTTCAACAATATATGTTGGTGGGGGCACACCTTCTGTATTTTCAATTAATGAACTGGGAACTATCCTTAATCAGATTAATAAGCTGTTCAGGGTAGAGGAAAAGTGTGAAATAACTATCGAATTAAACCCGGATGATGTATACAGAACATACTTAGCCGGGCTTAAGAATCTTAACATTAACAGGATCAGTTTAGGAATACAATCATGGAGGGATTCAGATCTGAAAATGCTGAACCGGCGGCACGATTCAGCACAGGCAGCCAGGGCGCTTAAGGAAATTTTTAAGGCAGGGTTTGAAAATGTAACTATTGACCTGATTTATGGCATTCCGGGGATGAGCAGTGAGGAATGGACATCCAATCTCGATTTTTCTTTTTCATTTGATATAAAGCACTTGTCGGCCTATCACCTTACATTTGAGCCGGGAACAGTCTTCGGCAAGAGGTTGAAAAAAGGACTTATCTCTGAAATTGATGAAGAAGATAGCGCAACACTGTTCAATATACTTGTTGAAAAAACGGAATCCTCAGGTTTTATTCATTATGAAATTTCAAATTTTGCCAAACCCGGATATTTCTCAATTCATAATTCAAATTACTGGAAACAGGTCAATTACCTTGGACTTGGTCCGTCGGCACACTCATTTAACGGTTACTCGCGCCAGTGGAACACGAGATCTCTAAAGGGCTATATTAAATGTGTCAATGAAGGAAAATCATTTTTTGAAAGAGAGGAGCTTGACACAAAAACATGTTTTAATGAATATATTATGACATCGCTTAGGACAATGTGGGGCATAGATCTTGAGTATGTTGAAAGAACTTTTGGAAAAGAGGGTTATGACTATGTTGTTAATTTATCCGGGAAATTCAAAGATTATGGCATGATTTTTAAGGATAAAAAAACCCTGGTTCTTACAAACCAGGGGAAGATGATATCAGACAATATAATATCTGAGTTTATGATGCCGTGAAGCGGACAGCTATTTTTTTGAAAGCATAAAATTCGTACGGCCTATAATATTATCTTCAAGGTAAAGTTCAACGCTGTAATTTCCAATAACAAAATCGCCGGTATTTTCAAGGAATATGCAAACATCAATATCCTGATTTATATAATCTACACTGCGGTTTGCAGAATAAATCAGTTTATTGCTTTTATATTCAAAAAGATTATCAGGGCTGCCGGTAATAACCAGAGAGTCAGGTCTGATAACCCTCATATATACATCTTTTTGACCGGCTTTAGCAAGAGGGTTCTCGCGCAGGGTGAAACAAATTCTGAGTTTATCAAGCATATTAATACGGGTGGTCTCTTTTCTCTTTTTATTTAAAGAAACAGCAACTATGTCTTTTGCCTGAACGACCGAGGCAATCTCAACTTTGGAAGAAAGTTCCTCTTTCACTTTTGATAGTTCCGTATTGGTATTCCTGACCTGGGTTATTTGCTGATGGATTTCAGTATTTTCTGCTACAAGTATCTTATTACGGGAATTAAGAGAATCGATCTGAACAATGTAACTTTTCATTATATCTCTCATTGTTTTGATCTCGTTCTTATATGATTTTATCAGATTGACATTTGATGCATTAATAGCTAACAACTTAACAATCCTGTTTTTTTGCTTTTCCACTCCCGCCTTCAAAGTATCATTATTGGTCTTTAGAGTATCAAATGAAAAAACCATATTCCTCAATTCATTAGCGAGGGAATCTTTTTCCTGGGTAAGGACAGCCTCCATCTCAACCATTTTGTTTTTCTGGTTGAAATAGCTGAAAACAAGTATAGCCAGAGCTACTGCCAGAATAATGGATATGGCGATCATGCCAACCGGAGCGCTCTTTTTCGTTCCCTGCTCTAAAGGAGTAGTATTAGTTGTGTTTTCCATTTATATTATTGTCTTTATGGGTTTCATTTACAAAAGTAATAAAATCGCGGTAATTTTCATAATATCAAATACAATGATTAAATTTACAAAACGTCAGCTATTGTTAATTAATTAACAATCAGCAATGTGGATGAGGTTTTTAATCTAATATAAATGAGAAACTGTGTTTTATTGAATAATTTTTAGCATTATGAAATACATTGGTGCACATGTCAGCGCGGCGGGGGGAGTTGAAAATGCCCCGATAAATGCAAACGCGATAGGAGGGAAGGCATTTGCCCTCTTTACCAAGAATCAGAGACAATGGTTCTCTAATCCTCTTTCAAAAGCAAGTATAGCAGCTTTCAGGGCGAATTGTGAGAAGTATGAATACAAGCCCTTTCAGATACTTCCTCACGATAGTTACCTGATCAACCCGGGTCATCCGGAAGAAGAACCTTTGAAAAAGTCGAGAGCCTCATTTCTTGATGAGATGCAAAGATGTGAACTGCTTGGACTCGACAGGCTGAATTTTCACCCGGGTAGTCATCTTAAGGCGATAGGGATTGAAGAATGTCTTAAAAGAATAGCAGAATCTATTAATATTGTGCTTGGGAAAACAAAAGGGATAACGGCAGTAATTGAGAATACTGCAGGACAGGGAACAAACATGGGGTATACTTTTGAACAGCTTAGAGTCATAATTGATAATGTTGAAGATAAGTCGAGGGTGGGGGTATGCATCGACACCTGTCATGCCTTTACTTCGGGATATGATGTTAAATCGCCGGAAGGATTTACAAAAACTTTTGAAAAATTCAGTGAAATAATTGGTTTTGAATACCTTAAGGGGATGCATCTTAATGATTCCAAAAAGGAACAGGGAACACGGGTTGACAGGCACGAAAATATCGGAGCCGGTTTTCTTGGAGAGGAAACTTTCGCAATATTGATGAATGATTCAAGGTTCGACAATATCCCACTTATACTTGAGACCCCTGAAGAATCGCTTTGGGAAGCAGAAATAAAAAAACTTTATTCTTTAATAAGAAAGTGATTAGTTATTTAGAAGCTTCTCAACATCAATTTCCTTCAGCTTGTCCTTTGTTGCATTGTATCCAACCGCAAAGAGCTCATCGGCTTTTTCAGGATCGAGAATCCGGTAATTCATTAATTCCTGAGGAGCAACAAACAGGTCAAATTTCTTTGCTTTTTCGATAATTTCTTTTGACATGCTTAGCATGAAAGTCCGTTCGGCGATATTAATCAATCCGCTGATTTTTTCAACATAACCAACAGGGTTCACGAACGAGCCGATAAGCATTTTGCATTTATTTTCAATCGGCCTGACCGGCAGATTATCGAGAACGCCGCCATCAACATAGTGAATATTATTGATTATTACCGGTTGAAAAAGGACGGGTATACTTGCTGATGCCATTACCGGATCAAGCAGGTCTCCTTCAGAAAAGTATTCAGCCTTTCCGTTATTGAGGTCTGTTGCAGTTACATATAAAGGGATTTTAAGTTCCTCGAATGTTGTAGCGCGTAGGCTGCTTTTTAATATTTTCATCACTCCGCCAATTTGAAGTAGTCCCTCGCGGGGTAAAGCAGGCCGCATAAAGTCAAGACGACTTCCTGAATTCATCAGCTTCAAAATCTCTTTTGGAGCATAACCGTCGGCATATAAAACACCGGCCAAAGCTCCGGCACTGGTTCCTGAAATTACGTCGGGAAAAATACCGGCCTCATTTAAGGCTTCAATAACTCCGAGGTGTGCGAACCCTCTTGCACCACCACCACTTAATACAAGACCGATTTTATATTCCTTACCTGACATCATGAGATTTTTAAACTAATTTATCTGATCAATAAATCAACAAGCAATTTAATATTAAGAAACGTAACTATCGCGGCTATAATCAATAAAACACAAATCAGATAAGGACTGTTAACATATTTTCCCATAACCCTTTTTGATGAAGTGAGATATATCTGTATTGCAACAGTAAACGGAAGTTGTACCCCTAAAAATACCTGAGATAATATGAGGCCCTTATACGGGTTACCGATAAAAAAGATGACTATTAAAGCCCCAACCAGAGAGGATAGAATGCCTATCCGCGAATGATTATCCTTTATATTATAGGGCTCCTTATACATTCCTGATACTATCGATCCCCCGGCCATTCCGGAGGTAATTGATGATGCAACCCCGGCAAAGAGAAGGGCAACTGCAAAGATAACAGTAGCATTGGTTCCCAATAATGGATCCAGTAGGCTCTCTGCCTGTTGAAGCTCATCCACCTTCAGACCGTTCTTAAAAAATGTTGCAGCGGCAAGAATAATCATGGCGCTATTGATTGCCCATCCGATTATCATTGAAAACAAAGTATCGGCGAATTCAAATTTCAGTTGTTTTTTTATGATCTTTTCATCTTCCAGATTCCATTGGCGGCTCTGTATTACTTCCGAGTGAAGAAAAAGGTTATGGGGCATTACAACCGCACCAACAACACTCATAACCAACAACATAGAACCATGTGGGATAGATGGTTTGACGCAGGAGATCCCTGCAGTGATCCAATCGACATCGACCAGAAAAAGCTCATAAAGAAATGAAAGGCCAATAATTGATACAAATCCGATGATCCACTTTTCAATTTTCCCGTACGAATTTGTGAATAACATAATTATCACAAAAAGGGTTACCATTATTGAACCTGTTTTTATCGGGATATCAAAAAGCATATTCAAAGCGATTGAGCCACCAAGAATTTCAGCCAGAGAGGTCGAAACGGAGGCCATTACAGCAAATGTGAGAATGGCCTTTGATACCTTAGGATGAATATAAATAGTTGCAGCTTCTGAAAGGCATAAACCCGTTGCAATACCAAGATGTGCAACATTATGTTGAAGAACTATAAGCATTATTGTTGATAATGTGACAATCCATAGAAGAGTATAACCATACCCGGAACCGATTGCTATATTTGCCGCCCAGTTCCCCGGATCAATAAAGCCGACAGTTACAAGCAGACCGGGACCAATATATTTAAAAATGTCAAGCGCTCCAAAAGAAGGTCTGTGATCTTTTCTTTTCAAGTCTTTTAATAACCCGGCATAGCTAAATATATTCTTAATATTCAACATATTGTATTTTTTCAAATCTCACTTTCCGAATTCCGGAAAAACAATGAAGGCTACAACAAAGATAAACAATGATAGTTGTAATTAAACAGTGAATAAAGTTGGAAAAGGAGAAAAATCTACCTGTTCCCTTTAGGGATTCAGGGTAAAAACAGGTAGATTTTTCAAATATGCCAAAATAGGATTAGTAATTGTTATAAATTTGGCACAAGAAAAATACAAACCAGAATTAATCAGAAAACTATGCAATTTTTACTTATAGCTTATGACGGTACAGATGAAGGTGCCCTGGAACGCAGGTTAAAAGTCAGGGAAGAACATCTTGGAAAAATAGAAGGTCTGAAAAAAAGCGGAGAATTTTTATTTGGAGGGGCAATTCTCGATGAAAGCGGGAAAATGACCGGATCGATGATTGTTTATGATTTTCCTGACCGGCAATCGCTTGATGCAAAGTTGAAGGAGGAACCCTATATTATTGGAGGGGTATGGGAAAAAATCGAAATTTTGCCCTTCAGGCATGCAAAAATAGGGTAGGCCAAATGGAAATCAGGAGATTCACCCCATTAGCCGACAAAAGAATTCTGGTTCTGCTGGCAGGGCTTATGTGGTGCGGTGTAGGTATTATGCTTATAAGTTTTGCTGTTAAATGGTTGTCTTCTTATGATGGGAGGGAAGTAGGATTATTTTATGTTGCAGGATTCTTAGCAGCAATGCCGATCCATCATTTTGGCTTCCTGAAAATTGCAGACAAAAACTTAAAACGGTTATTACCGCTTACTGAGAAGAGATGCCTGTTTTCATTTATGACCTGGAGAAGCTATATTATTGTTCTCGTGATGGTTTCAATGGGCATTGCCTTAAGACATTCATCAATACCCAAGAGGTATTTTTCAATACTTTATAATGGAATAGGGTTAGCATTATTTCTTTCTGGTATCAGGTATTTAAGGTTTTTCTTTACGTTAATATTTACGAAGAGGACATCATCCTGAATTACTGTAAAAATTTCCCGGATGGGGTTTACAAACCGCTATAGCCGACTCTCGGACCTACTGTTTTGCGAAGAAGTAATTCTGAAAAACCTTCTTTCACAAAATTATCAAGTTCGCCTACAAGTTTAAAACCAAAATCATAATAGAGCTTTGCTGCTCCTTTATTAAAAGATGAAACACATATAAAAACATTTGGAGAAAATCTGAGGATCCGCTCTTCACAAAACTGCAGGAGTTTTCTACCAAAGCCATTACCTCTGTATTCTTTACTTATACAGATAGTCTGAATATATCCTGAAAAGGTACCGCAGATCTGGATGATTACAAAACCGGCTATTTCTTTTTCAAATTCAATAACATAAATTTCTTTACAATGCCCGTCAAATGCTCTCAGGCACTGATGGTAATTCATTTCCAAGGTGATCCAGGGATCTGTTTCAGACATCATAAGCGCGCAGTCCTCTATGTATTCAGGATCTATGGTGAGATTAATTGCTAACTTTTCTTCGGGCATCATTGATTTTTCTTTTTGATGATTATCAGAAACATAATAGTTAATAATGCATTTACAAAAATATTCATAAATCCGAAATCGAAATGAAATGCACGTATGAAATATAAATTCAGCAACCAGGTTACGAATGCTGCAGTTACACATGCCACAGGGACCCATTTTTCTTTAAAATTAATTTTAGAAAATAGTCCTGTCAGGTATAATCCTAAAATAGGTCCGTAAGTATAGCCTGCAATTTTGAAAATGGTATTGATAATTGCTCCCCGGCTGTTCCAAAAAAGCATAACTATGAGAAACATAACAATATTTACTCCCAGCAGGACACGGTTTTTAGTTTTCTTTTTTGATTCATGAGGCTGGTTTTCGATGTCCATGAAATCATAACTGAAAGCTGTTGTTAATGCGGCAATACAGGAATCTATACTCGCAAAGGTTGAAGCAATAACACCGATTAAAAAAGCAACAGCGCCTATTTTACCGAAATAATTTAGGGTAAGTAACGGATAAAGATCGTCGGTATTCACAAATTGACCATTCTGAGTTGTAAGTTTTATCCCATGGCGTTCAGCATATAAATAGATCAGCACCCCGAGTCCAAGAAACATCGTCTGTGCAAATGCAATAAAGAAACTGAAAGCCAAAACATTTTTCCTGGCATCTCTTGCATTTTTAACCGTTAGTGTTTTTTGCATCATACTCTGGTCGAGGCCAACCAAAGCAATGGTAATAAGCAGCCCTGAAATAAATTGTTTGAAGAAATTAGATCCGGAATGAAAATCCCAGTCAAAAATTTTAGCATACGGATGATGCGCGATTGTTTTTGCCATTTCAGAAACGGAAAGACCTAAAGAATTTTTGATGGTGAGGATTGAAATTACAATAACCGTAATCAGGAACAGCGAATGCAGGGCATCTGTCCAGACGATTGTCTTAATCCCTGATTTATTGGTGTACAACCAGATAAGGAATAATACAGCAATGATCGTTACAAAGTATGGTATATGCAGATCATCAAAAAAGGCATATTGTAAAATCTTTATTGACAAAAGCAATCGGAGAGAAGCTCCGAAAGATTGAGATACAAGGAAAAACAGCGAGCCGGTTTTATATGTAACATTACCGAAACGGATATTCAGATAAGTATAAATAGAAACCAGTTTCAGTCTGTAATAAATTGGTGTTAAGATAAATGCGATAAACAGATAGCCAACAATAGTTCCAAGTATAAACTGAAAATAATAAAGATTGTTATTACCGACATTTCCGGGAATTGATACAAGAGAAACAGCTGAAATTCCGGAACCGATCATGCCAAATGCAACCAAAAACCAGGGAGAAACCCTGTCGCCGTCAAAAAATGTGGTATCCCGTATTTTACGGGAAGCAAAGTGTGAAATCAGCATCAGGATGGAAAAATATACCAGGATGATAACAAACAACAGAAGAGGACTCATCAGTGAATTATTTATGAAAACAAATCAAACGTAACGAAAAAGTCGCATATATAATATTTCTTTATCTTTACTATTATTCCCACGAACTCATCCCATTCCCCCTTTTTACGAAGTAGAGAGGGAGAAAAGAAGGGGGCGAGTTCATGTGGATTAAGAAGCAGGTGTCGAAACTAAACATTAATATTAAATACATTATGATTATGAAAAAGTTAAAAGTTTTTTTGCCCGTTTTGTTCATGACAACAATTCTTCTGGCACAGCAAGCCGGTCTGCCTTACAAAATGGAAGACTTAACATCGCCAAAATTTGCAAAAGCAGTTGATCTGGCAGCCGGCGTCTGCATTATTCCTATCGGTATTATAGAAAAACATGGTCCACATCTTCCACTTGGAACAGATTTGTATGAGGCAAGAGAAATTGCTTTTACTGCAGCAAGTAAGGAATATGCAGTAGTTTTCCCCCCATATTTTGTAGGACAGATTTTTGAAGCAACGCATCAGCCGGGAGCAATCGCGTACAGTAATGAGCTTATGTGGAAAATGCTTGAGGAGACATGTAAAGAGTTATCAAGGAACGGATTAAAAAAGATCATCCTGTTAAACGGGCATGGCGGGAACACCAGTTTTCTTCAATATTTCTGTCAGTCTCAACTGGCGAAACAGCAGGATTATGTAGTGGTTTTGTTCCAGCCGGGAAATGACCCTGTAAACGGACCGGAGATTAAATCATTAAAAAAGGCAAAGCTTGACGGTCATGCAGGAGAAGAAGAGACCTCAATGATGTTTTGTATTAACCCGGCCTTTGTTGATCAGGACGCTTTAAAAAGTCAATCGGGTTTAGACCAGAACCGGTTGAGTAAATTGCCATTTGGTTACACCGGGATATGGTGGTATGCAAAATATCCTAACCATTTTGCCAGCGACATTAATACTCCAAATAAACGACTTGGAGAACTATTAATCGCCGGTGACGGGGGACAGCTTGCCGAATTAATTAAGTTCATGAAGAATGACAATACAATACAACAACTTCATGAAGAATTCTTTAAAAGGGCAATAAATCCGACACAGAAATAATATATACTTTAACTCACTTTATTGGTTACCTTTATAAAACTTAAATGTTTTGAACAGTGGTGAAACTTTTTTAATTCATCGTCCCATGAACACGAAGAAGACTAAATCCGTAAAACCGGTAATAGAAGAAAGTTCCGCGAAAACCGATATAGTACAATTTCCTATCGTGGGCATCGGCGCCTCGGCAGGTGGGTTGGAAGCATTGGAACAGTTTTTCGAAAATTTGCCAAGAGACAGTGGAATGGCTTTCGTAGTCATTCAACATCTCGACCCAAATCATGTTGGCATTATGCCCGAGCTGTTGCAACGAATTACCACCCTGAGGGTATTTCAGGCAAGCGACCGTCTTAAAGTCAAGCCCAACTGCTTATATGTGATCCCGCCTAACAAGAGTATGTCGTTGCTGAATGGTTCTTTACATCTGTTCGAACCTGTTGAATCGCGCGGTCTGCGTTTACCGATTGATATTTTCTTCCGCTCATTAGCCGACGATATGCAGGAAAGAAGCATTGGTATTATCCTTTCGGGCATGGGCAGCGATGGCAGCCTGGGAGTGAAAGCAATTAAAGAAAAAAACGGCATAGTGCTGGTTCAGGATCCTGCTACCGCCAAATTCGATGGCATGCCCCGCAGCGCCTCCGAGGCAGTAATTGCTGATATTGTTGCAGACGCCAATGAATTACCTGCCAGACTGATAGCTTAACTGAAATTTATTCCGGCAGTTAAACAAGATTTCGTAATTGATAATAAAAGTAAAAGCAATCTTGAAAAAATTATCATCCTGCTTCGCGAGCAAACAGGACACGACTTTTCTTTGTATAAGAAAAACACCTTGTTTCGCCGCATCGAAAGGCGCAAAGGCATTCACCAGATAGACAAGATACACAACTATGTGCGCTTTTTACAGGAAAATACTAATGAGATTGATATACTTTTTAAAGAGTTATTGATTGGCGTTACCAATTTCTTCCGCGATACAGCCGTATGGGAATTGCTTAAAGAAAATATTCTTCCCGGCCTTATTAAAGAGTTACCCGAGGGATATATTCTTCGCGGATGGGTTCCGGGCTGCTCAACCGGCGAAGAGGCTTATTCTTTGGCAATAGTTTTTAGAGAGATAATGGAAAAATCGAAAAAATTTAATAAACTGACTTTTCAGATATTTGCCACCGACCTCGAAACTGACGCCATTGAGATAGCCCATAAAGGTGTTTTCTCAAAAAATATTACTGCCGATGTCTCACCCGATCGTCTCAGAAGGTTTTTTACTGTTGACGGTGAAGGCTACCGCGTGAATACATCAATACGCGAAATGGTGATATTTGCTCCTCAAAATGTGATTAAGGATCCTCCCTTTACCAAGCTCGATTTTCTTTCGTGTCGCAATATGTTGATATACATGGAGCCTGAATTACAGAAAAAACTCATGACTCTCTTTCATTATAGTCTTAGTCCGGGTGGTATTATGTTACTGGGTACTGCCGAAACTCTTGGAACACAAACAGAAGGATTCGTTGAACTAAATTCAAAATTAAAATTTTTCAAACGCTCTGCCACAGAACTGCCACAGGAACTAATTGATTTTCCAAGCTCTTTTTACAAAAACAGAGTAGTAAGAAATGAAAAAAAAATAGCATCGAAAGTTGTTAGAAACATCGAGTCTGTTGCTGATCAGTTTTTGCTTCAGCGCTTTATCCCTGCCAGCGTGCTGGTAAACAACAAAGGCGATATACTTTACATAACAGGCCATATCGGGAAATACGTTGAACTGATTGCCGGTAAGGCAAACTGGAACATTTATAGTATGGTGCGCGAAGGCTTGCGCCACGAACTGCCGGGCGCTTTTCGTAAAGCAATGGAAAGCTTCGAACCGGTAATTATTCGCAATGCCAAAATTGAGACCAACGCAGGTTCACAGTTCGTGGATGTAACAGTTCAACATATCGAAGTCCCAGATTCAAAAATCGGCATGGTTATGGTAGTATTTACTGATGTGCCGACTATAGTTAAACATGATGTAATAAACCCGAAAACAGGAAAACTAAGTTCAACCTCGAGGCAAAAGGAATTTGAGATTGAACTGCAACGAAGTCGCGAAGAGCTGCAAAGCACACGGGAAGAGATGCAGACATCGCAGGAAGAGCTGAAGTCAACTAATGAGGAACTACAATCAACCAACGAGGAACTGCAATCAACCAACGAGGAACTTACTACCTCCAAGGAAGAGATGCAAAGTCTGAACGAAGAGCTGCACACCGTTAACATGGAACTGCAAAGCAAGATAAGTGATTATGTACGGGCAAACAACGACATGAAAAACCTGCTCAACAGTACCGAGATCGCTACCCTTTTCCTCGACAAAGAGCTAAACATCCGAAGGTACACCGATCAGGTAACCAATATAATTAAAGTACGTAATTCTGATGTTGGCAGGCCTTTTACCGAGCTTGTCAATAATTTGCAATATCCCGAAATAGGCAAACAAGCCCTTACGGTAATCAAAACCCTGACATCTGTCGAAACTGTAATTAAATCGAACGACGAGAGGTGGTTTATTACCAGGATTATGCCCTACAGAACAATTGACGACCGGATTGATGGGCTGGTTATAACATTTTCCGATATAACAGTGGAGAAAAAGCTGGAAATAGAACTGATAAAACTAAATGAGACGCTAAGGGAAAGTATAGAAAGATACAGCACAATTTTTGATCAATCCACCATAGCAATTGAGTTCTATGATCCTGATGGCAGTTTGATCCATGTAAATAGCGCTTGTATTGATTTATTTGGCGTAGTGAATATCAATGAAATTTCAGGTTTCAAATTGTTTGAAGACCCCAATATATCCAATGATATAAAAACAAAACTACAGAATAGGGAACACGTTAGATTTGAGTCCGACTTTAGTTTTGAAGAAGTAAAGAGGCTGCACCTTTACCAAACTACCTGCTCAGGCATAAAAACCCTGGATTGGTCAATCACCCCGCTGACAAACGGTAACATCGTGATAGGATATATTGAGCAAATACAAGACATCACCGAACGCAAGCATGTGGAGGAAGCGTTGGCCATTTCAGAAACCCGCTATCGTCGCCTCTTTGAAACGTCGAAAGTTGGGATGCTTATCCTCGATGCAGAAACCGGGAAGATTATGGATGTGAATCCATTTTTGATTGAGCTGCTGGGTTACTCGCGAGAGGAATTCATCGAAAAAACAATCTGGGAAATTGGGGCCTTTCAAGATATAGTTGCCAATAAGGATAAATTTTCCGAATTACAGCAGAAGGAATTTGTCCGTTATGAGAATTTGCCGCTCGAAACGGCCGATGGGAGAAAGATTAATGTTGAGTTTATCAGCAATGTATATGTAGTAAATAATAATAAGGTTATCCAATGTCAGATTCGCGACATCACCGATCGGGAGCGGGCAGAATGATGGCCCATTTCCGCACACGTGTGCGGTTTTTTCAATAAATTTTTAATAATCTCGCGAAAAGTCATTCGCTGAAATTCTGTTATCAAAAATTAGCATTTTTATTAGTGTCAGATATTCAGATTATTACCTGCCTGAAATAGCTCGTTAAAATTAACTACCTACTTCTGGCACGCCATTTGCCTATTCTTTCTATAACAGAGGGAATCGTCGCTTATAAAAAGCGCTTTATTGTAAATTAATTACCCTATGGCAAGCTGTCAGGGTATTAAAAAATTATGATTATGAAAAAAAACTATTATTTATTTGTGGCATTATTGGCAGGTGTAATTTTCTTCACTCAGTGTAAAAAAGAGACGCTTGTTGAAAAAACAACTATTTCAGGAATAATTGTCAATTCTCAAAACGGATTAGGGCTAACGAATGCCACAATCAGTTTTTGCAAACCCTTCGACCATGGTTTAACTGCTACTCCTGAGGTTGTATTTGTTGTAACGACCAACTCAACGGGCCAATACACTACTGATCAGGCTATCGTTGGCACTTATACCATTATGATACAGGCCGTAAATTTTTTCACTCTTTATATTGATAATTTTGTAGTTGCAACCGGACTTGGAAGCACATTTGACCCAATTACGCTTGTTCAAACACTTTCCGGCGCTGTTTTGAGAATTGTACTGACATGGGGAGAAACTCCTTCTGATTTAGATTCTCACCTCACCGGTCCAACTGCAGACCCTTTAACAAGATTTCATGTTTATTTTTCTGTGGATTCATATAACCCGGCTAATGCCACTACTCCGATTGTTAATCTGGATGTTGATAATACTACAAATTTTGGCCCCGAGACAACAACAATTAATATCTGGCAGGTCGGAACATACAGATATTCAATATTTAATTATTCCGATCAGTCATCTTCGGGAGGCGCAGGCATAAAGAGCTCTCCTGCAGCAGTTAAAGTGTACGGAACTACAGGATTATTGAAATCATATTCTCCTCCGACTTTCCCTGCTTCCGGTGGTAATACCTGGGTAGTATTTGAAATTACGGTTACAGATAATACTTACACTATCACTGATAAAAATACCTGGATAAATAGTACAAATTCAGGTGCAGTAACAAAAAAGTAGGCGATCGGGTTGCTCTCTTTATGTTACATTACAGAATACAATAAAAATATTGTTACATAAAGAATATTCAGAAGCTCATCAAGATATCAGAGGTAAGTGGAAGCTGATTTTTGTCCACTATTAAACGGGGTTCCGCGAGGGATCATTAATATTCAGCATCTTAGTGAGTGCATCATAATTATTTACATCTACCATACCTTTTAAAGCAGCAAGGGGGATTCCTTCTATGATCAGCACTTTAAATGACATATTACCGGGAACGGGAGTGTCGTTTACACCATTATAAACTTCTTTATACATCAGATTAATACTGCCGATATAGGCATCAAAGTCAACGTAAACGGTTAAAAGATTATCAGTATAAGTATATGGCAGCATATTGAAACTTTTTGGGTCAGTCTCAAATATCCTGTAAACAAGCACTGCTCCATTGTAATATATGTCTTCAGTTATTTCAGGTACATCAATGAAATAATTATATCCATTAATATCTCCGGTCCATTCTGACGAACTGATATCATAAATGGCTGAATGGGTATAGTTGGTTCCACGCGTATCATCATCTTTTTCAGTCCCGGCACAATGTGCAAAAATTATCGTCAAAAACAAGAACGTACTGATTTTGATTACTTTATCCATAAATCGAAATTTAATTGTTTTCATATATATTAAAATTTGAGTTTACAATAAATATTTCAATAATCATACCATAATCAGTAAATATCAAGAAAAAAAACAGCTTCTGCATTAAAGATGAGAGTTGAGCTTCCCGGATTAACCCATCCGGTACATTATATTTACTCCTAATTTTGTTTAAGAGAATTAATTTTGGATAAATGTTCGCGAAGAATAATAGCGGTTCAAATCGTCACGCAAATTAAAAGACCTGCAAGCAGGATATATCAGGGATTTCAAAGAAGATTATAATATTTTTACAGGGCAATAATAATAAACTATACTAAAATGAACCTCAGGAGAATTGGATCAGGAGAGGGCTCACCTCTTGTATTGGCGGCCGCATTAATAATCATTTTTGGAGGGGTGATTTATGCGAAATCGATAATCACTCCATTTTTACTTGCGCTTTTCATAAGCATCATTTGTGAACAACCCATTTCCTGGCTTGAGAAAAAGAAAATGCCAAGATGGCTCGCGCTTCTCGTTGTAATATTGGGATTGGTCTTTCTGTTTTCAGGGTTTGCTTTCCTGATTGGGGGGACCATATCGTCCTTTTCAGGCAACCTTTCCAAATATGAATCCACACTTACATCAATAAGTGGGTCATTTATTCAGTACTTAAATGATAAAGGTTTGAAGATCCCTCAGGATCAGTTATTTAATCTTATTCAGCCGGCTAAGATCCTGGAATTTACTGCAGGCGCTCTTAATAAACTGGTTAATATGATGGGAAACACCTTCCTGATTTTTCTTATCGTTTTATTTACACTTACCGAATTCAGGAGCTTTTCCGTTAAAGCAAAAGCGATTCTGAGAAAATCGGACAATTCCGTTTCTTATTTCTCTACCATTTTACAAAATATCCGTCATTACCTTGGAATAAAGACCCTTATATGTTTATTAACAGGAATACTTGTTTATATAGCACTATTGATCATCGGGGTTGACTATCCCCTGCTCTGGGCCCTGATTGCAGGCCTGATGAACTATATTCCGAATATTGGATCTATAATAGCCGCGGTTCCTGCAGTTCTCTTCGCACTTGTACAACTTGGAATAAGTGGTGCGATCTGGACTCTGGGCTCTTTTATGCTTGTCAATAATGTCCTTGGCAACTTTGTTGAGCCCAGGATAATGGGAAAAGGGCTGGGTTTGTCAACGCTTGTTGTTTTCCTGTCCCTTCTGTTCTGGGGTTATATTTTTGGAACGGTTGGAATGTTTCTATCGGTTCCCTTAACCATGACAATTAAAATCATATTGGAACAGGATGATAAGACTAAATGGTTCGCAATACTTTTAGGAACACCTGCAGAAGCTGAAACGCATCTGCAAAATAAAGAACTGACTGAAAAACAATAATATAGTCCTAAGCCGGTTACACTTCATCCTTTTAGCAACAGAAAAACAATTTTTAATAACAATTTTTAATCTGTTTTTGATTACCTAAATTGTACATTAGAGTTGCCATTTACTTTACATCCCTGATTACCGAAAACTGTACATTGTCAATTTATGGTTACACTAAACGACATTGTAACGTAATTAATAATTATTTTTCTGATTTAATTCGTCTTAAATCCAAAAGTTCGTTGGTCGATATAAAATTAGTGAATTCCTTATTTGTTAATCCTTTTATCAATACTTTATCGCCAGACCAAACTTTTGCTTTAAACTGCTTTGAAAAGCAATATAGCTTACATCCTTTTTATCAACATCATAAACAAGATTTTCAGCGAAATCCCAATTTGACAAACTTATCTGCTCATCTGAAATAAAACTTATTGACTTGCAAATCTGATATTCGGATTCAAGAACCTGCTCTAATGTGAGTTTTGAAATCTTAACCCACATTGCAGCTTTAGGTTTGTAAAGGGCTGATATTATGAGCTATCATTTTTAAATATTTCGGCAGGGGGGACAACGGATTTTTTTCTCGCAAAAGGTGCATATTTATATTTTAACAGGTCGTATATTTTCTTCACTTCTTTTGTAGGTTCAGTTCATTGACGTATAGAAATGGTTTCATCCTTTATATTGACCAGGCTTGTAGTTACACATTTTTGAGTGTTCATTGTATGCACTATTTTGCAACAGTCGGTGTTTATGCAGTAAAACAGAAGCTAAGGCATGCAAGATTTATGATGCTTTGAGCTATAAACACCAGCCCTGAATAAAAAAAATCCGTGTTACCCGAAAAGTAAATTCAAAAAAATAACCCCCCTGAAAATTAGGATGATTAGTAGTCAAGGGGTGCAAGTCGGGTTAACAAGATGAAACAGATAAAAAAAATAAAAAAACTTGAGACTTTTTGATAATGATTCAGGTATAATGTTTAATTTTAATAAGAATTGTAGATCGGGGCAGGTTGAACAGAAGCACCAGAAAGTAAGTTTATACCCTCGTCCGGGTATGTATATAGATACTTATTGTGAACATATTAAGAGCTTGTATTCATTTAAAAATAATTACTATGGGGCTATATGACAAATTTATTCTTCCAGAAGTAATTGATTGTACATGCAAACAGAGAAGAAACATGGATCAGCGAAAAAAGGTGATTCCATTAGCTTATGGCAATGTATTGGAAATTTGGATTTAAAATGAGCAAAATGGAAGCAATGTATATGCCGGGATGGAAGCCCATGAGTTATAATTACTGGGGAACAGCTGAAATAAAATAATTCTGCCGATTTAATGAAATACATCCATTAAACAAATCGGTAGATTAGTAATTTATGATACCACAATTTGTTTTGAAGATCTGCAGCATACATATTACAAATTCGAAGCTATTTTAGTGTTAAACATACTTAAAGAATTAACAGATGAATAAACAAGCGTTTTTTGAAAATGTTACTATCATAACAGGAGCATCTTCAGGGATTGGCAGACAACTGGCATTGTATCTTGCTAAGCAAGGTGCATGGCTTTCTCTGGCTGCCCGTAACGTTGAGCACCTCGAAGAAGTTTCAGCAAAATGCCTGCAGCTGGGCGGTAAAGTTATAATTGTACCCACAGATGTAGCCGAAAAATCTCAATGCCAAAACCTTATTGAGCGAACAATCGAGCAATACGGGAGGATTGATACCCTGATCAACAATGCCGGTTTTGCCATAACTTCAAGATTTGACCAATACCATGATCTGAGTTTATATGAGAAGATTATTCAGGTGAATTTTCTTGGAAGTGTATATTGCACCTATTATTCGCTACCCTACATTAAGAAATCAAAGGGCCGTATAGTTGCAATATCAAGTCTCCTTGGTAAACTACCGTCAGCTACAGCTGATGGATATGGCGCAAGCAAACATGCAATGGCAGAGTTTTTCTCTTCCCTTCGAAATGAACTTCATAAGAGCGGAGTAAGTGTAACATTGATTTTCCCCGGATTTGTAAGCACAGGCGTTTCGAGCAGGTTTCTTAAGGCTGATGGAATGCCAACAGGTAAAATCTCAATTTATGAAAAAGGGACAATGTCAACAGAGAAGTGCGCCACTATAATAATCAAATCAGCAGCAGGCAGAAAACGTGACGTTGTTATGACTTTTGAAGGCAAGTTTGGATTATTGCTGAAACTGATAGCACCTAAGCTCGCTGATCATATACTCAGAAAAAGAGCTCTGCTTTATAGTAAAGACCAAAAAATTTAAATTTTAATAAGATCTATCACCAGTTCTGTCTGCCCTGATTTGTAATTCGCATTCTGCATTGTATGTTCACTTTACGCTGGAATCAGGTACTCAGTTTGACAGGATTTCCCAAGATTTTGAAGTAACTAAGACATATAATGATCAAATAATATTCTCTGGTTCTTGAATAGTATATAGCCTAATTTTTTCCTATTCCCCCCAAAAAATCCCTAATTTCACCTTCTCAGGGAACTTGGTACATAATAATTAAATAGCTTAA
>JBAXXU010000020.1:0-47435 GCA_037127735.1 Bacteroidota bacterium | reverse complement strand
CTTCTTGAAAAAATCTTCCATATCATGCCGGGCTTCTGTCCCCACTCTTTTCAGCATAGTTCCCTTGTGGCCGATAATAATACCTTTCTGACTGTCGCGGGTAACGTGGATAAGCGCTCTTATTTTGATTAAATTCTTTTCCTCAGAGAAACTCTCAATTTCGATCTCAACAGAATAGGGGATCTCTTTTTTATAGTTAAGAAGTATTTTTTCGCGTATGATCTCCGAAGCAAAGAACCGTTCATATTTATCAGTTAGTTGATCTTTCGGGAAAAACGGCTCTCCTTCAGGCAATTTACTGAGAACGGCATTAAGAAGTGAATCGAGGTTGAAGTTCCTGAGCGCTGAAACAGGCAACACTGGTGAATCAGGGAAAGCAAGATGCCATGATTCTACAACTTTTTCAAGATCGCCCTGGTTCGTGAGATCAACTTTATTTACTGCAATGATAACGGGAATTCCCGATTCTTTGATCCTGTCAATATATTCACCTTCATAAGCTGTACGTTCATTAACATCGGTGATATATAGAATCATATCGGCATCAGACAGGGCAACTTTGACAAAGCTCATCATTGACTCCTGGAGTTTATATTGAGGTTTAAGTATCCCGGGGGTATCGGAATAGACTATCTGAAAATCGTCTCCGTTCACTATGCCCATGATACGGTGTCGGGTGGTTTGTGCTTTGGCAGTAATAATTGAAAGTTTTTCACCGACAAGAGCGTTCATAATAGTCGATTTCCCAACGTTGGGATTTCCCAGTATATTTACAAAACCTGATCTGTGACTCATTTTCCCTGATTAAAAGATGCCCCGTTTAAGCATGCTTATCTCTTTATCGGTAAGGAATCTCCACTTTCCGCGCTGGACATTCTTTTTGGTAAGTCCTGCAAAATATACCCTGTCGAGTTTCTTAACCTTATAACCAAGCGTTTCAAACATTCTCCTTATAACTCTGTTTTGTCCCGAGTGAAGTTCTATGCCAATCTGGCTTTTATCGTCAGGGTCTGCATAAGATACCGCATCGGCAATAACAGTAACACCATCCAGTTCGATTCCTTCAGTAATTTTGAAAAGATCGTTTTTAGTTACAGGGTTATCGAGAAAAACATGATATATCTTTTTCCTTTTATATTTTGGGTGAGTTAGTTTTCCGGCAAGATCACCATCGTTGGTAAGTAGCAGAACGCCTGTTGTCGCTTTGTCGAGCCGGCCTACAGGATATACTCTTTCAGAACAGCCTTCACCGATAAGTTCAAGAACAGTATGTTCGGCATGAGGGTCTTCAACAGTCGTTACATAATCCTTGGGCTTATTCATAAGTATATAAACCTTTTTTTCAGAGGAGAGTTTTCTATTCTTGTACCGGACATCATCGTCATAGCTGACCTTTGTTCCCATATCGGTAACCTGACGTCCATTTACAGTAATTAATCCGTTTTTTATATGTTCATCTGCATCGCGGCGCGAGCAAACGCCACTATTGGCAATAAACCTGTTAAGCCTTATCTGTGTGGTTATTTTTTGTTTGCCCTTCAAAACAGATTTACCTGGTCTGACAGCCGGTTTCCCTGCCTGCCTTCGCTGTTTCACTTCACTTTCCTGTAGCTTTTCATATTTTCTCACAGGCCTTCCTGCAGCCTTTCGGTTCTCCATATCAATTAATTATCAGGGTGCAAAGGTACAATTATTTAGCGATATTATGATTTGATGAATTTTTTGCAACTTTGCAAGTCTTAAAATTTTATCTGTATGGCGTTAATAAAATCAATTTCGGGTATAAGGGGAACCATAGGTGGAAAACCCGGCGAAAGTCTCTCTCCGGTTGATATTGTGAAATTTGCATCGGCCTTTGGAACCTGGGTGCAACTAAGGCATAATAAAAAAGATTTGAAAGTAATTGTTGGCCGCGATGCCAGAAAATCAGGCAGCATGGTTAATAATTTAGTAATTGCATCACTGCGGAGCCTCGGAATAAACGTCACAGATCTGGGAATGGCAACAACGCCTACAGTTGAACTTGCAGTAACTGGAACACAGGCCGATGGCGGAATTATTATAACGGCAAGCCATAATCCGGCTGAATGGAATGCACTCAAACTATTGAATGAAGCCGGAGAATTCCTTTCATCACGGGATGGCATGACAGTCCTCGATATAGCCGCTGCTGAAGATTTTAATTTTGTTTCAAATGATTTTACCGGTTCCCTTGAGTATGATGATACATGGGGACAAAAACATATTGATCAGGTTCTTGCACTTAAACAGGTATCTGTAAAAGATATAAAAAATTCGGGTTTAACGGTTGCAATAGATTGCATCAACTCTGTTGGAGGCATAATCGTGCCTCAATTACTAAGGTCTCTGGGGGTGGACAAAATAATTGAATTAAACACAACACCTGATGGTAATTTTGCTCATAACCCCGAACCGCTTCCTGAAAATCTGAAAAGTATCTCCGAACTTGTTGTTATGGGGAAGGCAGATATCGGGTTTGTTGTGGACCCCGATGTTGACCGGCTGGCTATTGTATGCGAAGATGGAGCAATGTTTGGTGAAGAATATACACTTGTCGCGATCTCCGACTATATTCTTGCAAATACTCCGGGGAGTACAGTATCTAACCTGTCATCTACCAGGGCATTGCGTGATGTTACCACGAAGCATGGCTGCAAATATTACTCATCTGCTGTTGGAGAAGTTAATGTAGTTGAAGAGATGAAAAAGCAAAATGCTGTAATAGGAGGAGAAGGCAATGGCGGAGTTATTTACCCCGAATTGCATTATGGTCGCGATGCTCTTGCAGGGATAGCTCTTTTTCTCTCGCATCTTTCAAAAAGCAGGATGAAATGTTCTTCATTACGGCAGAGCTATCCTCAATATGTTATTGCCAAAAAGAAACTTACCCTTGCCCCGGATTCAGATTTTAGCCGGATTGTCAATACGGTTAAAAATCATTTTCATGATCATGTAATTGATGAAAGAGATGGATTATGGATTGAACATAACCATGGCTGGGTGCAGATCAGGAAATCGAATACAGAGCCGGTAATACGAATCTATGCTGAAGGTAGAACAAACCATGAAGCAGATGATCTGGCAAATGCCGTCATTGAAATTGTTAAAAATCTTTAATAACATTTTATTTTCTCCCGCCTGCCGGAATAAAACAACCGGGATGAATGTCTTTAAGTCATAAAGGCAAATAAGGTATTGATGTTAAATATTGTTAATAGCTAAAAAAGAATGACTCTTTTTAATACTTTTGCGGCTGATTTTTTTGAATATATTAATTATTATTATGTCAGATGAACCGAGTCCCGACTCGTCGGGACGAGCTCCATCATACCATTAAAATCAAATTCTATTTATGATGAAAAGAAACATTATTATTACAGCCATCGTGGTAGTTGTAGCAATCATAATTCTGATTGTTTTCGGCAAGGCAACCTCGAAGAAAGATATTTCAAATCTTTATGTTGAATCGCGACGGGGTCAGTTTGATGTCATAGTTACCACAACCGGTGAATTACAGGCAAAAAAATCGACCGATATTTTTGGTCCCGATTTTACCCAGAGCAGAGGTATAAGAGTTATGGATATAAAAATAACAGATATGGTGCCTGAAGGTACAGAAGTTAAACAAGGTGATTATGTTGCAACTCTCGACAGAACAGCTTTTGATAACAGCCTGAAGGATGAACTTGAGAGACTTGTAACCTATGAGACAAACCTGGAAATGAAAATACTGGATACCGCGGTTACTCTTAGTAACTTTAGGGACAATATCAAAAATCTGAGATTTTCAGTTGAAGAGGCTGCAATAACACTCCAGCAATCTAAATATGAGCCGCCAACTACTATACGTCAGGCTGAGATTTCTCTCGACAAGGCTAACCGTTCACTAGATCAGACAATCAGGGGTTATTCCCTGCAGGTTGAAAAGGCCAAATCTGATATGAGAACCAATAAAAATAATCTTAGTGAACAGCGTCAGAGAGTTTCCGACCTTCAGACAGTTTTATCTAAATTTATTATTACCGCGCCATCCGATGGGATGATTATTTATAAAAGAGACAGAATGGGGGCAAAAAGAAAAGTAGGCTCTTCTATAAGCCCATGGGATAATGTAGTGGCCACGCTTCCTGATATGTCTTCAATGATTTCAAAAACTTATGTAAACGAAATTGATGTCAGCAAGGTAAAACCGGAGCAGAAAGTTGATATTATGGTTGATGCATTTCCGGAGAAAGCATATACCGGAAAGGTGACCAGCGTGGCTAACATTGGAGAACAGCTGCCAAATGCAGATGCCAAAGTTTTTGAAGTTCTTGTTGAAGTAAACGAATCGGATCCTATTTTGAGACCTTCAATGACAACAGGTAATAAAATTATTACCAAAACGATTACAGATGTTACATATATTCCTCTTGAAAGTGTACAGGCAGGATCCGACAGCATACCTTTTGTTTACCTGAAAAACGGAACCAGACAGGTTGTTGTTCTTGGGGAATCAAATGAGAATAATGTCGTTATAGAACAGGGAATAAAACCAGGAGTTCAGATTTATCTGAGTTCGCCTGAAAACCCTGAAAATTTCAAATTGGCAGGAGAGGAGCTGATCTCTATTATAAGGGAACGTGAAAAAGTCAAAAAAGAAGAAGAATCGCGTATAAGAGAGGAAGCCGAAAAAGCCAAGGAAGAAAGAGGTGGAATGATGATGGGCAGAGGCGAAAACATTACCCCTGAGATGATGCAGCAATTTCAGAATATGAGGCGTACAGGCGGTGGCCAGGGAAGAACCAGAGATTCTTCAGCAAGACGACAGGTTGATACTCAGGCAATTAAGCAGCCGGTTGGGCAAAACCCACCCTCATCAGCTCAGACAACAGTTAAAAAATAATTAAAACAGGAAAGAAAATGTTTAAATTTATTTTACGATATTTTCACGACATTGAAATTGCTGTTGAGTCCATTGTCTCGAATAAGCTTAAATCAATGCTGACAGCTCTTGGAATAATTTTTGGCGTGGCCGCTGTTATAGCCATGCTTGCAATAGGAAAAGGGGCTAAGCAGGAAATCATGGAACAGATGAAAATGGTCGGGGTAAACAATATCCTGATCAATCCGGTTATTCCTGATAAATCTTCTTCGACAGAAACCGGTGAGAAACAGCAAAAAAAATTCTCGAGAGGATTAAATCTTCTTGATGTTGATGCCATAAAGGAAACTCTTCCTTCAGTTAAAAGGATTAGCCCCGAGATATCATTCAATTCAACAGCAATGCTTAACGGAGTTAAATATACTGCTAAGCTTGTAGGAGTATCAAATGATTATTTTTACCTCTACAACCTGCCCCTGGTCGGAGGAGCATTTTTCAACTCTTATCAGGAAAAAAATGGAATACAGGTTTGTATTATAGGCGCTAATATAAGGGCAAAATTCTTCAGTAAAATCGACCCTCTTGACCAGTATATTAAATTTAACGGTATCTGGCTAAAGGTAATCGGCGTACTTCAGAAGACCAATGTCAGCCTTACAGGATTTGAAGAAAAGGGTGTGAATGTTTATAACGACAACATTTATATTCCAATCCAAACCATGCTGTTACGATACCAGAACAGAGCTCTTCTTAATACTAAACTGGTTTCCGAAGCTACTTCAATACAGTTTTTTGGAGGAGGTGGTGGCCCCGGAGGTGGAGGAATGTCAAGGGTTGTTGTTAGCAGTTCTGATGCTTCAAGTAATGTGGAGACTAATTATAATCAGCTCGACAGGATAGTTGTTCAGGTAACTGAGACAGAGCAGTTGCAACCAACCACTGAAATTCTCAGCCGTATGCTGACCAGGCGACACACCGGGGTAAAAGACTTCGAGATAACTGTTCCGGAATTACTTCTTAAACAACAACAGAGAACAAAAGATATCTTTAATATCGTTTTGGGAGCTATTGCCAGTATTTCCCTTATCGTTGGTGGTATAGGTATAATGAACATCATGTTTGCCTCGGTCATGGAGAGGATCAAGGAGATCGGTACCCGGATGGCAATAGGCGCCAAGAAAATGGATATCGTTGTACAGTTCCTTTCTGAAGCAGTTCTCATAAGTGTATCAGGAGGTTTTATCGGAGTGTTTCTTGGAGTAATTATGGCAAAACTGATAGAGCAGATAGCAGGTATTATGACAGTTGTATCCTTCTTCTCTATATTTATTGCATTCGGAGTATCAGCCGCTGTCGGAGTAATTTTTGGCTACTCCCCGGCAAAAAGGGCATCAGAAAAAGACCCGATCGAATCATTAAGGTATGAATAACCCCTTCTGCCTCACAAGTTCGGCACCCCGCCAGGCGGGGAAAGATGGTATTAATTATAATAATATAAAAATGAAGAAATTTCTTTTATTTTCCATGATAGCTGTGCTTCTCTTCTCAGCTAATAATATTGATGCTCAGGAAGTTAAAAAACTTAATTTTCAGGAAGTCATAAGACTCTCTGAAGAGCAATCTCCTAATGCCCTTATGGCAAAACACCGTTACCGCGCCAGCTATTGGCAGTTCAGATCATATCAGGCTCAGTATCTGCCATCTCTGACATTATCAGGCACTTCACCTGATTTCAGTAATGGGCTGGATAAGGTTTATGACTATGCCACCAACCAGTATATTTACAGAACAAAAAATACTGTAAGTACTCTTGGAACACTTGCTCTTTCGCAGAACATCGGCCCTACAGGGACTATAATCGCGTTGAGATCGGATCTTACACTTTTTAAAGATATTGATAAAAGCCTGCCTATAAACTATATTACTAATCCCGTGAGCATTGATATTACTCAACCAATCAGAAAATATAATACGCTAAAATGGCAGAAAAAGATTGAACCTGTGAAATATGACGCTGCCAGAAAAACTTACCTCGCGAATATCGAGGGAGTTCATTTAAGCGCGGTAACGAATTTCTTTTCGCTTGCTTTGGCACAGATAAATAAACAGATTTCAGAGATGAATTATTCCAATGCAGATAATCTTTATAGAATTGCAAAAGGGAGGTACAATCTTGGTACTATTGCTAAAGATGAATTATTGCAGATGCAGCTCTCATGGCTTAATGCTGAAACAGCCAGAAAGCAGTCAGATATGAATTTGCGCGACAGGGAAATAAGGCTGAGATCATTTCTCGGGTATAATGAAAATGTCAGACTTGAGCTCATCATCCCTAATGAGATTCCTGACTTGCAGATTGATATGAAGGAGGTGCTTGACCTGGCTCTTCAAAATAACCCTGATCTTCTTAATCAACAGATCAATGTTCTTAATGCTCAGAGCAATGCTGCCCAGGCTAAAGCTTCAAAAGGGCTTAATGCAAGTCTTACCGCATCTCTTGGTTTATCGCAACAGTCAACTGATTTTGCCACGTCTTATGAAAAACTGAGCAATTCACAAAGAGTGAGAGTGGGTTTTACTTTACCAATACTTGACTGGGGACTTGGTAAAGGAAGATACCAGATGGCCAAGTCAAGCCTTGAACTCGCGCAGGTCATGGCCAATCAGACTGTAGTTGACTTTCAGCAGAACCTGTTTCTCGATGTTGAGCAGTTTAACCTCCAGAAAAGCCAGGTAGCTATTGCTGCCAAATCTGATACCGTTGCGATGAAAAGGTACGAGGTTACTAAGCAGCGTTTCCTTATCGGGAAGATTGCTGTTCTCGACCTTAATGATGCTGATTCCAGAAAAGACCAGAACAAAAGAGCTTATGTTCAGTCATTGCAGGACTATTGGAATTATTTCTATAATATCCGCAGCCTGACTTTATTCGACTTCATTAACAAAAAACCACTTGAAACTGATTACGATAAACTGCTTCAGTAATTGAGTGTTTTTGCAAAAAATTAATATCTTTGCGCCTCAATTAAGAAGAATTTTAAAAATATTGTAATAATCCCAAAAGTAAAGACAAATGCAGAATAAAGCAGCTATCATCGTTCTGGCAATTGCATTGGGGCTGGTATCAATATATCAGCTTTCATTTACCGGTGCAACCAATAAAGTTAAAAAAGAAGCTAAGGCTTTTGCAAAAGGCAACCTGGTAAAAGAAACACAATACCTCGATTCAATATCCACTTTACCAAAAGATAAATGGAGTTTCCTCGGTTACACTTTCAAAGAGTGTCAGAAGAAAGAGCTAAACCTCGGCCTCGACCTTAAAGGAGGTATGAACGTAATTCTTGAAGTATCTGTTGAAGATATTTTAAGAGCGCTCTCTAACTATAATCCGGACAAAACATTTAATTCGGCTCTTGCTCGTGCAAAAGAGCTTCAGAAACAGAGTCAGGCTGATTACCTTACTCTTTTCGGCAGAGCTTTTCAGGAAGTTGATCCAAATGCCAAGCTTGCTTCAATCTTTGGAACCGTTGACCTTAAAGAGAAGATTAATTTCAACTCGACAAACGCTGATGTATTAAAAGTACTCGACACTGAGGTTTCCGGCGCTATATCAAATGCTTTCAATATCCTGCGTACAAGGATCGACCGTTTCGGAGTTGTTCAGCCAAACATTACACAGCTCTCAACAAAAGGACGTATTCTTATTGAATTACCCGGACAGACTAACCCCAAACGAGTAAGAGAACTGCTTTCCGGAACTGCAAACCTGGAATTCTGGGAGTGTTATGAAAACAGCGAAATTATTGGCTATCTTTCACAGGCAAACAATCTGTTAAAAGAAATTCAGGCAAATACTGAAAAGACTAAGTCACAAACTGTAGTAGCTGAAGACAAAACTGCCGCATCTGATACTACAAAAAAAGATCAGTCACTTCTCGATCTGATTGAAAAAGACACTACAAAAGCTGTAGAAGCTACATCACGCGAAGCTTTTGCCCTTCAGAATCCTCTTTTTGGGTTGCTTAATCCACGTGTAAATGAACAGGGACAACCTTTGCCAACAAGTATGGTAGGGCTTGCAAGCTCAAAGGATACTGCAAGAGTAAATACGTTGCTGAAAATGAATCAGATTAAGTCTCTTTTCCCACGCGATCTCAGGTTGGCATGGAGCCAGAATCCTTATAAATATGACCCTACAAAAACACTATTTGAACTTCACGCGATTAAGGTTACTTCACGCGATGGACGGCCCCCTCTCGACGGAGATGTAATTACTTCAGCAAGAACCTCATCAGGAATCACAGGTTCAGAGGTAAAGGTTGATATGTCAATGAATTCCGAAGGTGCAAAGATATGGGCAAGAATGACACGCGAAAACATCGGGCGCTGCGTTATTGTTCTTCTCGATGGTTATGTTCGCTCATCTGCAACAGTTCAGAACGAGATCACAGGCGGTAATACTGAAATAACCGGTAATTTCACCATCGAGGAAGCTGATGACCTTGCAAACATTCTAAAATCAGGTAAACTTCCGGCGCCGGCAAAAATAATATCAGATACCATTGTTGGTCCAACCCTTGGTAAGGAAGCTATTAATTCAGGCTTCTATTCATTTATCATAGCATTTACTTTTGTTCTGGCATTCATGATTTTCTATTATAGCAAGAGTGCCGGTACAATCGCGAATATTGCCCTTGTTGCAAACGTATTTCTTCTTTTCGGAGTGCTCGCTTCACTTAATGCAGTGCTTACACTTCCCGGTATTGCCGGTATCGTACTAACGATGGGTATGGCTGTTGATGCCAACGTGCTTATTTATGAACGTATCAGGGAGGAACTGAGAGCAGGAAAGGGAATAAAACTGGCCATTGCTGATGGCTACAAACATGCTTATTCGGCAATTATTGACTCTAACGTTACAACAATTCTTACCGGTATTGTACTTTATATATTTGGTACCGGACCGATAAAAGGTTTCGCGACAACTCTGGTTATTGGTATCCTGACATCAATGTTCACCGCGATTTTCATTACACGAATAATTTATGAAAGTCTTCTGAAAAGAAATGCAAAT
This sequence comes from Bacteroidota bacterium, assembly GCA_037127735.1. GTDB lineage: Bacteria > Bacteroidota > Bacteroidia > Bacteroidales > VadinHA17 > LD21. The sequence goes on along the minus strand of JBAXXU010000020.1, from coordinate 37,476 downwards.
CTCACTTTCTCAATTAAGATAACAGCCGATATCTTCAAACACACTAAGATAGATTTTATCGGGATGAGAAAATATTTCTATATTGTTTCAGGCGTCATTTTATTGGCAGGTGTTGTTTCATTATTTGTCAGAGGTCTTAATCCCGGTATCGACTTTACGGGAGGGCGAACCTATGTGGTAAGATTTGATAAGCCCGTAACTACTGAAGATATTGCAGCCAGACTTACCGAATCATTCGGAGATCTTCCACAGGTAGTTACTTTTGGAAGTGATAATCAGGTTAAGATTACCACAAAATACAAGATCAACGAAACCGGAGTTGACGATGAGGTGGAAACTAAATTATATGATGGATTAAAAGGGATTGTAGGCGGTGACATCAGCAAGGAAGTTTTTCTTAGTAAGTACAGGGTAAGTTCTGAGTCAGTCGGTCCTGTCGTGGCTGCCGATATTAAAATCAATGCCTTCTTCGCGGTTGGTATTGCGCTTATTCTAATATTCTTATATATTTTCATGAGGTTCCGCTACTGGCAGTATGGTTTCGGAGCTGTAATGTCATTGTTTCATGATGTACTTCTCGTTATAGGAGTTTATTCGATATTCTGGGGCCTGATGCCTTTCTCAATGGAGATTGACCAGGCATTTATAGCTGCAATACTTACTGTAATCGGGTTCTCGGTAAACGATACTGTAATCGTCTTTGACCGGCTCAGGGAATATATTCCATTATATCGTAAGCGGCCAATGAAAGAGGTTCTTAATATGGCCATTAACTCGACACTTAGCAGAACGATAAACACAACCCTGACCGTGATGCTCACAATAGTTGCCATGTTCATCTTTGGTGGCGCAGTGATCCGCGGATTCATGTTTGCCCTTATGGTTGGGATCGGTACAGGTGTATATTCATCAGTCTTCGTTGCAACTGCATTGATGTACGATACTTCACCCAAATGTAATGTTGAAGAAGAATCAAAAGCCAAAATCAAGGCTTAAGGCTTGGGAAAGTTTTTGAATTCTGTATAAAATAAACAGGATGGGTTGTCTAACCTGAATTATTCACAAATATACATAGAGTGCTATTTTCCTTTGTGTTACTTTGTGAGGTACTTTGTGTCCCTTAGTGGTAAAAAAATATTAAACACTAAGTCGCACAAAGGATTACACAAAGGCTCACAAAGTTTATGAATAAAAGAAGCTAAAGAGACCTTTTTGAAAGCCGCTATTATATTTTCCAGGAAGATATAATTTCTATGAATATCATTAAACTTTTCTAACTTTGCCTTGTCATAAAGGCAGAACATTTATTACAGTTTTTTATGAGCGGACAGGAAATATTTGTTATCATCATTGTTGCACTCCTGCTTTTTGGCGCCGAGAAGCTTCCGGATATTGCTAAAACTATTGGCAAAGGAATGCGCGATTTTAGAAAGGCTACCGATGAGATCAGGAGGGAACTGGAAAATAGCACTCAGGATATAAGGAAAGACCTTAATGATGTTACAGATTCATTTAAGAGAGATGTAACCGATTTTCAAAACAATATTACAAAAGATGCAAATGAGGTTTCTGACTCTATCAGGAACGATATGAATGATGTTACATCCAATGTACGGCAGAATATGAATGAGGTTACCGAGCCCATTCAGAAAGATTTGAATGAAGTTGCAGATAGTGTTAATAAGGATGTGGCAGAGGCTACAGAAAATATTAAGAAAGATACGAACGATCTTTCTCCCGGTTATTATAAAGAGGTGAACGACTAACCCGTAATGATAAGAACATCCGGTATTACAAAAGCATATGGAGCTCTTAAGGTTCTTAAAGGGATTGATATCAGGATTGAAGACAGGGAAGTAGTTTCAATTGTAGGTGCCAGTGGCGCCGGAAAGACAACACTTCTTCAGATAATCGGAACTCTTGACCGGCCTGATGATGGTACAATTTTCTATAACGGTTCAGATTTAAGCCTGCTGAAAGGAAGAACTCTTGCTGCTTTCAGGAATAGTAATATAGGATTTGTTTTTCAGTTTCATCAGTTACTTCCGGAATTCACAGCGCTCGAAAATGTCTGTATCCCTGCATATATTGCCGGTAAAAGCAAAATTGAAGCTGAAAAAAGGGCGACCGAACTACTAGGATTTCTTAACCTTTCGGAAAGGCTTGAACATAAACCATCAGAACTCAGCGGCGGAGAACAACAACGCGTAGCAGTTGCCCGCGCCCTGGTAAACAACCCATCAGTTATTCTTGCTGATGAACCATCAGGTAACCTCGATACTGAAAATAAAAATGAACTTCATAAATTATTCTTCAAACTCAGGGATACTTTTGGGCAGACTATCATAATCGTCACTCACGACCGCCAGCTCGCGGCCATGTCGGACAGGATACTTCAGATAAAAGACGGTCTTATTGTAAATGAGCCTTAAGCCGTCATACAACTTATTTTAGTATTTTTTTGCAGATTCAAACCATAAGCATTATGGGAAACAAATTAAATAAGCTTTTATTACGCCAGATAAAACGGCACTTCGGGTCGCCAGACAATCTGCCGGAGGAGCTGAAAGATATTATCCACGACATCAACAATACCTATAATGATTTTGATGATGACACCCAACTGATTCAAAACTCAATTGAAATCAGCTCGCGGGAGCTAAGGGATGCCTTTCAGAAACAAAAGAATGATGCGGAAGTACAACAGGAAACCATAACCAAAATAAAAGAAGCCATATTCGTGCTAACACCTTCCGGCAAAAACGGTATTAACGAAAGTGAAACTATCCCTTCCGGCAGCAGTTATCTGTTCGATTCACAGATCAGATTAATTGAAGAACGCAAACAGGCAGAGAAGGAAATTCTTAAGCTGTCTAAAGCTGTCGAGCAAAGCCCTGCTTCGATCGTAATTACTGATATCAAAGGCAATATTGAGTATGTAAATCCGAAGTTTTGCAATTTATCCGGCTATACAAAGGAAGAAGTGATTGGCAAAAATCCCAGAATATTAAAATCAGAAACTTATTCCCCTGATTTTTTCAAAGATCTATGGACCACCATTTTATCAGGCAACGAATGGAAAGGAGAGTTTCATAATAAAAAGAAAAATGGGGACTTATATTGGGAGTTATCTTCAATTTCTGCCATCAAAAATTCAAGTGGAGAAATAGTAAATTTTCTGGCCGTTAAAGAAGATATTACCGAACGTAAACAAACCGAAGAGACATTTCAGAATGAACGTGCACTTTTTCGAACGATTATCGATCTGATACCGAATGCAGTTTATGTGAAAGATACGCGGGGAAGGAAAATTTTAGCAAACCCTGAAGAAGTTCAACTCGCCGGAATGGATTCCGAAGATGAAGTAATTGGTAAAACCGATCCTGATTTATACCCTGCAGAACAAGCCAGGCGCTCTGCCGATGAAGATCATTTGGTACTTCAATCAGGAAAACCTATTCTGAATATTGAAGGTACATTGACAGATAAAGAAGGCAGGCTTCATTCGCTTTTGGTTTCAAAAGTGCCTTTGTATGATCTTCAGGGGAAAATATCCGGATTGGTAGGGGTAACTCACGACATTACGGAGCGCAAACAAATGGAAAATAAACTGAAAGAGAATGAAAACCTTCAGCGGTCACTGTTAGAAAATATTGCGGTTGGCATCGTCATTATCGATCCGGAAACACGTGTTATCGAAAGCGTCAACACCTTTGCTTCATTGTTAATCGGCGAAAGTTCCGAAAATATTATTGGTCGCCGATGCCACCAGTTTATGTGCCCTGCACAAGATCATTTGTGCCCGGTTTGTGATAAAGGGCAGGTGGTAGATAATTCTGAAAGGATTTTACTTCGCGCCGATAAATCGACCTTGCCTGTTCTGAAAACTGTTAAAAAGATACAGATAGGAGGTAAGGAAAAATTACTGGAGAGTTTCGTGGACATCACGATGCAAAAAAAAGCAGAGGAATCATTGCAGCAAAGCAGTAAAAAATGGGAAGCCATTATAGCAGCCTCGCCCGATGGAATTGGGATGGTGTCGCTCGAGGGAAAGCTGCAACTCATGTCCGAAAAATTAGCAAAAATGTATAACTATTCCATCGAACAAAGAGATGAATATATTGGAAAAACAATCTTTGATTTTATCGATCCTTCGAGTCACAAACTATTGACTGATAATTTTCAGAAATTACTCGTAGATAAAAAGGAGCAAAAGATTACAGAATATCTGGCCATAAGAAAGGATAGAAGCCGGTTTTATGTCGATGTAAATTCTACCATTTTGCTCGATTCCAATGGCAATCCTGCAAGCATTCTGTTTGTGGAACGCGACATTACCGAACGCAAACTGGCAGAAGAAAAGCTTAAAAGTTATACCGATCAGATAGAATTAAAAAACATTGAGTTAGATATTGCGCTTACCAAAGCAGAAGAAGCGAAAGCCAAAGCCAATGAAATGACTGAACAAGCGGAGATGGCAAACAAGGCAAAGAGTACATTTCTGGCCAACATGTCGCATGAAATCAGAACGCCCCTGAATGCAATTATTGGATTTTCGCAACTGATAAACCGCGATCCGCTATTAACATCTACACAAAAAGAGTATAATATTTCCATTATCCGTGCAGGCGAACATCTTTTATTGCTCATTAACGATATTCTGGAACTGTCGAAAATAGAAGCAGGCCGCGTAGAGTTAAACCCGACGAATGTTGATTTGTATTCTCTTTTTAACGACATTCAGATTATTTTTAAAGAACGGGCTCAATCAAAACACCTTCAGTTTATTTTTGAAACCGCCGATGATCTTCCGCGATACGTGATTGTAGATGATGGCAAATTACGTCAGATATTTGTCAATTTGATCGGGAATGCAATAAAATTCACCGACGAAGGTGGTATTGCAGTGCGTGTCCGTGTTGACAAAACAGATGAGGATATAAGCAGCCTGATCGTGGAAATTCAGGATTCAGGTCCGGGTATTCCGGAGAATGAAATAAGCAACCTCTTTAAACACTTCGAGCAAACAAGTTCCGGGATTAAAAAAAGCAACGGCACCGGTTTAGGGCTTGCCCTAAGCCGTGAATTGGCCGTTATAATGGGTGGCAATATCACCGTAATCAGCGAACCAGGAAAAGGCTCGGTATTTACTTTTCACGTGGAAATAAAAGAAGGGAAAATAGAAGCCGTTGAAACGGATATCACAAAACGTGTGATCCATCTTGATAAAGGACAGCAGGCTTATCGCGTATTGGTTGTTGACGATAAACAAGAGAACCTGCAGGTGGTGGTCAATCTTCTCAAATTGGTAGGTTTTGCGACAAATGAAGCTGTTAACGGAGAAGATGCCATTAAGAAATTCGAGGAGTGGCGCCCTCACCTTATTTTAATGGATATGCGTATGCCTGTTATGGATGGCTATGAAGCAACCCGCCAAATTAAGTCAATGGAAAAAGGGAAAACAACACCCATTATTGCTCTCACGGCCAGCTCGTTTGAAGAGGAACGAAAAAAGACGCTCGCGCTTGGTATGCAAGGCTATATTCGCAAACCGTTTCGGGAAAGTGAGTTGTTTGGTGTGATAGGAAAAGTTCTTGGTGTTAAATACATCTATGAGGAGGAAACAGCTTCTGTTCCGGAAAAATATCTTTATGACGATGAGGCAATTGTTGGTGATATTGCAAAATTACCACTGAACCTTTTATTAAAAATGCAAAATGCTGTTGAAGTTGCAGATTTCGACCTGTTGGTTGAACTCATTAACAGTATTGACCCTGATCATTCAGAACTCCCGCGGCGACTCATGGCGCTGGCCAACGATTTCGACTATAATTCCTTACAACAAATATTAAATCAAAAGGATACAAAATAATGAATAACTTTAAATATTACAAGACCACTTTTGGATGAAAAAAAATCATATTATAAGTATATCCAATAGTTTCACTTAAAACCGTTCTCACCCCCTGACTGAATCTATACCATTTATGAGGTTCATAGGATTGATCCTGAATTGAAATCACACCAATTTTTTTCTCTCCCTCAAAAGCTTTTCGATATAAAAGCAACGAACGCCTGGCATGACATCCAAGAGTCACCAGGTTAAGACTCTGATTGTCAAAACCATTAGCAAGTAACCATTTCCTTAAAGCAATGGCAGCAGAGAAGGTTCTGTCTTTTAATGCTTTATCGGCAGGCGCTTTTTCGATGCGGCAATTTTTTATTTCTTTTGACAATAAAATTTTATAAGACAATTCGGCAGTATTAAAGCCATCTGCCTGGGTATAAACATAGTCCATTTCCACACCCGTGGTAATTACATATTTATAATTATCTCTTTCAATGAACTTTTCTATGGTATCATAAGCATAACCGGGCAAAAAACCATCTACAATAAGTATATCTGCTTTTACAGGTTTGCTAACTGCCAGAAAACCATGAATATTGCGAAAAATCAGAAATAATATTATAACCAGAGATCCAAGAACACACAACCATCCGGAAAAGGTTAGTCTTCTACATTCCTTTTTTTTTGTTAGTTGGATCTTCATAATTAACAATTTAGCCTGAATTATTCATAAAAAAAGAGGGGGAGTTCTTCGTTTACAATTTAAATGTTTATATTTGAAATACTTACAACAAAAGGCCCTTGTGTACAAAATTAGACAAAATAACTGAGATTGTCACACTTTCAAGGCTCTTGTCCAGACAAGATACTTATAAAATTAAAAAAAAATCATAAATTCGCAGGTATGAATAGAATTATTTTAATACTTTCTCTTCTTTTTGTGTATCACATTTACTTACCGGTATTAGTAAATGGTCAGACAGGAAATTCGTTTGATCAGTTCAAGGATGATATTAGTGACAAACTTCCACCTTTGAGTGTGCTGATAGATTCAGCTATAGTTAATAATGCCAATGTGCAATACAAAGACCAGCAATTAATTATTAATGAATGTAAACTCAGGGCTAAACGTGTGGAATGGACACGAAATTTTGGATTACAAGCTAATACGGGATACGGCAATTTATATAATTACACTTCAAGCACTACAGGTGGCATAGATCCAATACCTACCACATCAAACCGAAGTCAATCCCAATACAATGCTGCTGTGTATATAAATATGCCAATTAATTTATTTGTCGATCGTAAAAATCAGATTAAAATAGCAAAAATAGAAATTGAGCAGGCTCAAAGTCTTGCAACTGCGCAACGTGACGAATTGCGACAACAGATAATATTACAATATAATGACTTAATACTCAAACAGCGATTATTTAAAATCAAGGTTAAAAACCTCGAAACCGTAAAAATCAATATGCAAATGGTGGAAAAGCAGTTTCTGAATGGTATAGTTACGATAACTGATTATACACGCATGTTGGGTGATGTTGCTGGTTTAGAAACCGATTTCGAAAAGGCACGAATGGATTTTGTGACTTCCTATATGATATTGGAAGTGATTGTAGGTATGAAATTTCACCTTGTTAAAACCATTCCAGAAACTTATGACCATAATTAAAGCTTTACAACTTCTCAGAAAGCATCTGGTGCTATTGCTTTTAATTCCAATAATAATGATGTTATTAGTGGTTTATTTAACACGGAAACCTGTTTACATTTATTCTTCAGAAACCACTCTTTATACGGGTATTGCATCCGGCACGAGTGTGGAAATGGATAAGTCACTCAGTTTTTTTGCAACAAATACGGCATTTGATAACCTGATCAACGTAATTAAGTCACGCGAAACCCAGCAGGAAGTGGCCATTCGCTTGCTCGCACAGCACCTTATGCTACCTGGTTACGACCCAAAGTACATTTCACGCCAGTCCTTATTCAATCTGCGAAGAATTACTCCTGCTTATATTAATAAACTAATAATAATAAGTAAAGATGGGAATTCAATCCGGATCAGTAGTAGTAAAAATACTCAAAGTGATAGTGTCAATGTAAAAGGCGAAACTACGCAAGATTCATTGTCTGAAAATAAAGCATTTTCTTTCAGTAGTCTTGATACTACTAATATCCAATTGCAACCCGCTTCCATAAATCAAGCTGCTTATGAACAAACGGTAAAGAATCTTACTGCTTATATGGAAAGCAGCGATACCAATTTTGTCTATAAATTGCTCAATTTCAACCATCCGCATTATTCGTTAAATGCAGTATCCCAGGTAAACGTGAAACGGATCGGAACCAGCGATCTGCTAAAATTATCGTACAATTCTGACGATCAGGGTATTTGTAGGCAAACGCTTATGTTAATTACAGAAGTATGCGTTAAAAACTACAAGCAGGTAAAAGAAAACCGCTCCGATGCGGTGGTAAAATACTTTGAATACCAGGTACGTCAAGCATCAGGACGTCTTAAGGTTGGAGAGGATAAGCTTTTAAAATTCAATGAGGATCATAACATTATCAATTATTACGAGCAGAGTAAAGCTGTGGCGATTGTCAAGGAAAACCTTGATGTGAATTATCATGATATGCGCATAAAGCTTGCAGGTACGGAGGCTGCCATCAAGCGTATAGAAGAAAAGTTAGGCAATCAACAACAAATCCAGCTTAATAATGCTACTATTGTTGAGAAACGAAACCAGCTCGGAGAGATTAATGCAAAAATTGCATCTATTGAAACCATTGGATCTTCAGATACCATAGACATGCAGGAGCTTCCTTCTCTGAAAATAAAGGCAGATAGGCTAAAAGAAGAAATGCGGAATGCTGTTAATAATTTGTACAGCTATGGTAATACTACCGATGGCCTTCCAATCAGTAGTTTGCTAACTGACTGGCTCACTAACGTGATTGTTTACGAAGATACCAAGGCCGGTATTGATGTTCTTGGCCTGCGAATAATTGAATTTCAGAAACAATATGCTGTGTATGCACCTGCCGGTGCAAATCTCAAACGCATAGAGCGTGAAATAAATGTTTCGGAGCAGGAATTTCTGTCCGTGCTGAATGGACTGAATCTGGCCAAACTGAAAATGCAGGATGCTGAGCTATCGTCAACCATCAAAGCAGTGGATCCCCCGTTTTTCCCTTTATCACCCAATCCCACCAAGAGAAAAATGTTGGTTATTGTAGCCGCTTTAATCGGTTTTCTTATTGTTTTTAGCACCATTATTGCAACAGAATATTTTGATGACACACTTAAAAATGCTGAACGGGCATCCAAAATAATTGGATTAAAAACGCTTGGTGTTTTTCCGAAAGTCTATCTCAAAACAGGTTCCCTAAATTTTCTTTTTGTTACAAACAGGTTGCTTGAGATGGCAATACAGCAGATCGATTTGCTGATCACGAATAAAGCAGATTTGAATGAGCCGCGAAAACTCTTGTTTTTAAGTTCATTAAGCAATGAAGGTAAGACGATTTCTGCCGGTAACATTGCCTGGAAACTTAAAATGCAAGGTAAAAAGGTTCTTTTCCTCAATTTTTCGCATGAATCGCTTTCCCAAACGGAAACCAGTCAGATTGGTTATCCTGATGATTTTCAGCCTGAAGCTAATGTGGATTTTGTTCATTCAAATAAACGTTCTTCGTTGTTCAGATTAATACTTGGCTATGATGATAACCGCATTGATATAGCCAGCCCATTTCTCCAAAAGTCGGAAAATTATCTTGATGCCAATGAGTACTTGTACTTTCGGGTTGATGCTGATTATTTTTCTACCCGCAACTTTAACGAACTTGTTGAAAAGAACACTTTACCATCTGACTTAAAACCTGACTATATTATTGTAGAGATTCCCCCTATACTTTATTATTCATTTCCATCACAACTTATTGCTTCAGCAGATCTGGCCATTTTGGTATGTCGCGCTAATCGTATTTGGTCAGTAGCCGATCAAGGGGCACTTGATGTTTTAAAAAAAATCACTTCTCATGAACCGGCGATCCTCTTAAATGGCGTTGAATTTCAAGTAATCGAATCTGTTTTAGGAGATTTACCCAAAAAGCGAAGCCGCCTCAGGCGTATCTTGAAAAAGCTCGTCCGTTTTCAGTTTTTCACCAGAAATCAACTATAAATAGCCTCCCACGTGAAAGTTGTAATAAGAAAAATAATTCGTGAAGCAAACTTTCTGTCATTGTTGAGCAATTTTACAAATGCTTTTTTTGGAATTGCAGGTTTTGCAATTTTAACACGTAGTTTTCCTATTGATATCTTTGGGCAATGGGTACTTTATGTCACTGCCGCGACTTTAATGGATATGTTCAGGTTTGGAATTACCAATACAGCTGTTGTTCGTTATCTTTCAGGTGTTGTGCACGAAGAAAGACTGAGGTTTATAGGATCAAACGGGCTCATTGGTCTTGTAGCAACTACAGGAATAGCGATTATTTTGTGGACTTGTCACCTTGCATTTGGCGAACCTATCAGGAATGCCGGGTATGAGCTTTTTTTTACATGGTATCCATTGCTTGCATTTTTCACCCTGCCATTTAATACCGCACTAGTCGTGATGCAGGCTGATCAGAAGTTTGGTAAATTACTTTGGATAAAATTGATAAACAGTGGAGGGTTTTTCATTTTGCTGTTATCCAACTTTTTATTTTTCAAGTTGTCGTTAATTCAATTGGTATGGGCGCAACTTGGAATTAACATGTTAACCTCGGCAATTTGTATATTTAATGGCTGGGACGGATTGAGCCATATATTGAAGGCAACCCGTCGTACTACCATGGAATTGTTGCATTTTGGTAAATACACAACATTTACTATTATCGGTACTAACCTGCTGCGAAGTGCTGATACCCTCATAATAAGTCTGAGCCCACTGGGAACTGCTGCAGTAGCATTATACAGTATCCCTCTGAAATTAACTGAACTTCAGCAAATTCCTTTACGCAGCTTTGCTGCAACAGCTTTTCCAAAACTTTCGAAAGCAAGCATACAGGGAAAGGTAGAAGAAGTTAAATCCCTTTTTTATTCATACTCAGGTGCCATGAGTTATTTGTTTATCTTTATAAGCATGGCTGCCTTTTTGTTTGCTGATTATTTTGTTATGATAATAGGCGGAAGCCAATACCTTGGAACGGATCCTGTAACAGGGTTCAATGCTACTAATATTGTAAGAATATTCTCGGTTTATGGACTTCTTTTACCGCTTGACAGGATGACAGGGATCGGACTTGAAAGTGTAAACAGGCCGGACCGGAATTTGATGAAAGTAGGTTTAATGGTTCTTACCAATGTGATTGGTGATTTAATAGCTGTATTTATATTTAAATCTCTGGCTGTTATTGCAATAGCTTCTATATTGTTCACCGCAATCGGTGTTTGGGTAGGATTCTATTTTCTTGATAAGGAACTCCATCTTGATTATCGTAAAGTTTTCACTTCCGGAATTGAATTTTATAAATCTCTTTATGTAAAATTCAAAGAAAAACAGCATCTTCGGGTCTGATTAAATGCATAAAGAGGATAATTAGTAGTTTCAGAATAAAAACTAAATGCTTACATCCTTTAATCCATTTGAAACTAACACCGGCTCCTCAAAATTAGGATCGCCAAAGTACTACTTGCCACTTTTTGCAGTAAGTATTGCAGTAGCGTGGGGGCTGAGTTATATGGGCCTGGTTGGAGGTATGGGATTAATTATACTTCCTTTTTTTTCGGCATATCTGATTTTACTGTTCCAAAAACCGATTATTGGATTATATACGGTTGTTGGCCTTGGGTTCGTTATCCTGGGCATAATGCGATATGTTGACATTCCCATGACCGGATTATCAATTGATGCTATTCTTTTAATGACTTTCCTCGCCTTGATTTTCAAAAATTTCTATACTAAAATGGATTGGACACCTGCAAAAAAAGATGTTACACTTTTGGCAGGTATATGGTTCGCTTATGGATTGCTTAGTGTTCTAAACCCTGAAATAAGAGATTATCCGACATGGCTTTCAAGTTTTCGTGGGATCTCCTTATATATGCTCCTTGTTGTTACCCTCACATTGCTGTTAATTAATACAAATAAAAGGGTAGGTTATTTTTTCTATATCTGGGGTATTTTTTCTATTTTGGTGACAATGAAGGGAATTATGCAGGTAACCCTTGGTGTCGATCAGTGGGAGAAAGCCTGGCTCGATGCAGGCGCTTATTCAACTCATTTGCTTTTTGGTAAACTCAGGGTCTTTTCTTTTTTAAGTGATGCAGGACAATTTGGAGCAACACAGGCATACTCAGGAGTTGTGTTTACTATTCTTTCGTTAGCTCAAAAGGATATAAAAAAGAAAGTATTTTTCCTGATTGTAGGAATATTGGGGATATATGGGATGTTTCTTTCAGGAACCCGGGGTGCAATAAGTGTTCCGTTAGCAGGATTCTTACTATATTTTCTTTTAAGAGGAAACAAAGCGATAATGATATCGGGTGCTGTAGTTTTGCTTGTCGTCTTTATTTTCTTTAAATATACTAGCATCGGCCAGGGTAACCAGCAAATCAGGCGAATGCGCACAGCCTTTGATCCAAATGATGCTTCATTGCAAACAAGGCTTACGAATCAACGAACACTCTCAGTTTATCTTGCATCAAGGCCATTCGGCGGTGGCTTAGGTCATGCAGGAAAGAAAGCAAAAAAAGCTCTTCCTAATACTTTTCTTGCGAACATAGCTACAGACAGTTGGTATGTGATGATATGGGCAGAACAAGGGGTTGTAGGCCTTGTACTTCACTTGTTTATACTTTTTTATATTATCGCGAAAGCCTCATACCTGATAATGTTTAAAATCAGGGATCCAATAGTTAAAATGAATACTACTGCAATGACTGCTGGCATGTCAGGGATAATGGTGGCATCATATGGGAATGCCGTTTTAGGTCAGGTGCCAACAAGTATGCTGATATACATATCAATGGCTCTTATGCTGAATTCCGAAAAACTTGATGAAGAAGCAATTTCCAACAGACCAAAGGACGAATCATTTGCTCCTTTATTAAACAGAGGGATTTAAAGAGATATAGTATAAGGAACGGTGGCAATGAATTTGACCTTAGCGTTTTAACTCCGCGATTAAGCTATAACCCTTTTTATAGACCTTATTCCATATTTTTTTGAAGATTCTTACATAGTTTCCAATAGGTTTATAGTCTGCCCAAGGCGTTAATTTCAGATAAGAAAAAAATTCATCTTTATATTTAGCAACGTAGTGGTATGAGGTAAAGATTGGTTTAATACCTATAAAGTGTATAAGAAAAGGATCTTCTTTTTCGAGCATCGAATAACTATTCCACCGGGAATCCAATTCGAGCCACTGATTGGCAAAGATTACATTTAATCCATATTGATCAGGGAAATTGGCATGTTTTGTATTCTTTGAAATACAATCTATTATTTTTTCTGTAATATGTGCTTCAATCCATTTGCTGCGGCTGATCAGTAGAAGCCCACTGTTAAAATATTTTGTTTCAGGATCAATACCTAATTCTTTATAATTGGTTATTCCTCCCCACGAGCAACTTACAATTTCCGACCGATCCGGAACTCCGCCGATTATTTTATCGCCAAGATCGGTTTTCCACAATATCGATATATCTTTCCTCACAATCATGTCCACGTCAAGATATATAACTTTGTCTACGTCAGCTGGTATAAACACCGGGAAAAATAAGCGGATATAAACTATTAACGGGAATGAAGAGCCATCTAATGGCAGCATTGATTTATCCTTGATAATATCATTGATTTCAAACCAAAAAAATGAAATTTTTTCAGATTGAGTACATTTCACTAAATTTTCTTTATTGACAGGAGTGAGTTTGTCGCCAACTATATAGAAGTTTAGGTGTTCTTTGGAATGGTGATTAACATCAATCGATTTTATTAACGCAGCTAATAAAACCGAGAAATGATTATCACAAACAGTGAAAATTGTTATTGCGTTTGACATGCTATTCGTTTTTAATCGTTTACGAAAAAAGGTATTCTATTCTGAATTTTATATTCCGATAAATAGTCCTGGCAAATTTAATCACAAAAGAGTCAGTTAACTGAAGGTATTTTTTAACCTTTTTCCGGGCAACCTGGCTGGGTTCCTGAGAGCTGTTTTCCTGAATAAAAATCCCCTGGTAGTTATTGTGGATAATAGCTTTCCCTTTATGCTGAAGGAATGAAATAACCATTTTGAATTCGGCCCTGTCTGACTTAATTCCTTCTTTGTAATCACCGAATTTTTCGAGGAAATTTCTTTTCCGTAAATGTGGATGATCGCTATAACAATTAAACTGCGATGCATTCGGGCACCAGAAATGGAATTCCATTTCTGCAAATTCATTTTTAACCGGCCGTAGATAAGGATGTTTGCGATAAGCATAAAAACGAACAAGATCTGTCTTTTCGTCTTCTTTTATTATTGTTAAACCATCAATTAAACTCTTGCAAAACAGATCAGTAGGTGTGAAATCTTCCTGAACATACAAGGTGAATGGTGTTTTTACCGCACGTTGACCTTTGTTGATATTATTTGCCAGTCCTTTGTTTTTAGCAGTCAGCACAAGCCTGATCCCATAACGGTCAGCAAACATTTCCAAATTTTTTAAATGTTCGCTTTTGCTGCAATCGTCAGAAACAACAATTTCGTTAAAACGAATCTGTTTCTCTTCAAATGACTTTAGCAATCGTTCAAGTGAGATACTCCTGTTGTAATGTGTGATTAAAAGAGTTATTTCACCAAAATAGGTTGATTCTCCTACCATATTTATTATGATGTTAAGAATTAATAAACAAAGCGTTACAAGAGTTGAATTTTAAGTTTGCTTACAAATATTTTTAATTGAGGCTTTAAAGTCAATAACTTATTAAATCATCACTTAGTTATTTCTTTTCATTTTTTGAAATGAGTTTTTCCTGAAAAGTTTGTTGCTTTTTCATTTTATGCTTTCATTTATACTGCTTTTAATTACTTCATATTTTCCTTTTAGTTTTAAGAAATAATTTTCAACGTATTTATAGGATAATCCTGAAATAATTAACGTTGCCATCATGGATCCCGAGTAGAGGAGTAAGTTAAAGAGAAAAACATTTCCGGTTAGGTGAGTGTGATAAATCAAAAAATTTAAAACGCTGATAATGCATATGTTATGAAAAAGATAAATTCCATACGATATATTGCCTAAATAATTAAAAAGTTTGTTTTCCAGTTTAACAGGAAATTTCGCATTGGTCGAGATATTCATCATTAACACTGCGGCAACAAGACCTTCAACAAAAGTATGCCCATAGAAATCAACTTTTATGAAAAATAAATAAATATAAATTATTAGAATCAGACTTACTAAAATCGGATTATAAATAAAGTTTAATATTTTGTCTTTCTTATTTATAAATATATAGGCGCATAAAGCGCCAATAGCTAATTGATCAACAGCGAAAATTTCCCACCATTTTATCAGGGTGACAAGCTTCGGAGCAGTTAATATTGTGTTGGGGAAAAGAGAATAATTGTCCAGATATATTTTCATTATAATTTCTACTGACACTTTAAAAATGATAAATATAACAACGAAATTTAGAAAATGCTTTTTGAACAGACGGGTAAAAAATGGCCATACCAGATAAAATTGTTCCTGAACGGCAATTGACCATAATTGAGTGGCGCCTAAAATAGGGTCGAATAAAAAACGTGCAAAATTTGCCATCATAAAAAGTACAACGCTAAATTTGATCCAGTAGCCATTATACAGCTGTTCGTTGAAACTTACGCCATTGGAGTGAAAAATGTTGGTATATCTGGGTAGTATTAAAAAAGCAAATAATACGGTTAAAATGTAAACAGGCCATACCCTAAGAGCACGTCTTGTATGGAATTTTTGTAAATTTAATGTGCCGGTTTTTTTTATCTCAGCAAGAAATAAATATGTAATTAAAAACCCGGACAATACAAAAAAGATGATTCTTCCTTTGTGCCCGATATTATCACAAAACATAGTTCCCCATATATTTGGATAGTTATTTATTGCCGGATCATTGATCCAGTATTTTGTTTGTTCAATATGATGGAGAATTACTGAAAATGCAGCAATAAAGCGGATTCCGTTCATTCCGGGGAAATACACTTTTGCCTGAATCTGTTTACTATCTGTATTTTCCATGCTTGTTGCTTATTTATACTTTGCCCTATAAAACATTATTCTCTTCCTACTATGTATTAACTACTAATCGATTAATTAAAAATCAGCGAGTTACTTCCGTTGGATATCACCGCCTTATTGTAGATGTATTTTACTATAAAACTACACCATGGACAAAAATACGGAATAATTGTTTTCGCTGGGAAATAAATATGTGAACTTGGTTGAGAATAAACTGAATTATTCGAAATATGAAAAAAAACTCCTAATTTTGTCTATTACCTTTTTATACTGACCTCATTATTTAAAATTACTATGAATAATTTTATTACCATGAATTCTTACCATAGTAAACTGGTCTGCTTATATAAGGTGTTGCTGAAAAACCTGCCCCTTACACTGGAAATTATTTCAACCGGAAATACTGATTGTATTTCTCTGAGAATTGCCTTTTAATAATTGCGTAATATAGACGCCATCCCATGGAAAAGCCCTTGGTTTCAATTATCACGATTAACTACGAACATCCTGATGTAACTTGTGCATTGCTTGAATCATTGCGGCATATCACCTACCCAAATATTGAGATTATTGTAGTCGACAATGCTTCACAAAAGGATGATCCCGCCATCATCAGCCAGTTGTATCCCGAAGTAGTATTTATTCAAAGTAAAGAGAACCTTGGATTTGCCGGTGGCAATAATCTGGGCATTCACCAGGCAAAAGGTGAATACATCCTGCTGTTGAATAACGATACTGAAGTTGACCCCGGATTCATTGAGCCCTTAATTGGTAAGCTGATGTCTGATCCACATATCGGGGCTGTGAGTCCGAAGATCCGATTCTTCTATTCCCCCGATACAATACAATACGCCGGAATTACCCCTTTTACCCCTGTCACCTTAAGGCAATTCTTAATAGGTTTAGGTGAAACAGACTCAGGTCAGTATGATAATACCCGTGAAACTTTTTCAATTCACGGTGCTGCTATGATGGTGCCTTTATCAGTTGTTATGGAAGTCGGTTTGATGGCCGAGTTGTATTTCTTGTATTACGAAGAACACGATTGGGCCGAACGTATTAAAAGAGCAGGCTACAAGGTTTTTTACGTTCCTGAATCTCTGGTATTACACAAGGAATCAATTTCAACCGGTAAGCAAAGCCCGCTAAAAACTTACTACATTACCAGGAACCGGTTCCTTTTTGCACGTCGGAATATCAAAGGTTTCAACAAGCTAATAACCCTGATATATTTGTCTTTTATAGCTTTTCCCAAGGGACTTATAGCCCATACGGTAAACAAGCGTTACGATCTTGCCAAAGCAACGTGGAGAGCTTACTTCTGGAACTTCATTCACTTCTCTGATTTAAAGAAAAACCAAATTCTTAAATAATATGACTACACTTAGCGGAGATTTTGCCAAAGGAATAATTACCGGAGGACAAGATTGGTCAACGAGTATCGGCCCCAACATTTCTGTTTTCTTTTTCGGCTCACTCTTTTTATCCGAAATCACAGGAAATCCCTGTAAAGATCCGGCTGGTCATATTGCCGGATTATACACCAAAAGCGGATTAGACTGTTTACGTCAACTTGACGGTACTTATCTTTTAGTAATTGAGGATGGAAAAAGTATTTACCTGGTCCGTGACCGTTTTGGCAGTGGTCAGCAGGTTTACTATAGTCAAAAAGGATTTTCTACTTCAATCGATGGGTTATTGAAATCAACAAATACAAAACCCGAACCCGATTGGGATAACCTTTCAGGGTTCCTTCAGTTTGGTTATATTCCGGCTCCGGGAACAGGACTGATGGGAATTAGTAAACTGCCTTCAGGTGTGCTTTTGAAATGGAACGACAGCGATTTATCAAGCTCTGACTTGTATTCGGCTGAAGATTACCATAACGTTGGTAAAAATGCTAAAATCACTCTGAATGAAGCAGTTGAGCAATATAAATTTCTACATCAAAAGGCAATTAAAAAGAGGATTGCCGGTGCCACTAATGTGGGTGTACTATTGAGCGGAGGTTATGATAGCGCCGGGAATATTGCCGCTTTACACGAAATTTATAATGGAAAGGTACAGGCATTTTCAATTGGGTTTAAGGATAACCCCTGGTCCGAAATTCCCCTGGCAAAGCAAATGGCCGATAAAATAGGAGCGGAGTTTCACCAATATGAAATTGATGGTTCCGAATTGAATGAGATTCCTGAGCTGATCAAACAACTTGGTGATCCTTTCCAGGAAGGCGGGTTGATGGTCAATTTTGCTGCAATGCGTTTAGCCGCCGGATTTAATCCTGACGTAGTTTTAGGTGGCGATGGAAATGATCAGCACCATGGAACTTTTGCCAAAGAACTGGCAATGAATCACATGATACGAAATTATGGGATGAATTTCCTCCAAAAAGGCTTCTATGGCTATACCCGGAAACAGACCAGTTATAAGGATGACAACCTTTTCCGATATGGTTTTCACAATCGCAAAATCCTGAATATTTTATATATGGATGCTTTCGGCTTTTCGGATGGGGAACTTAGCGCAATCGGGCTGAAAGACGTAAAATTAAGTAACTATGGTGTGCCTGAAAGTGTGAAACCTTCACGTGATTATGATGAATTCTTTTTCCAGCGACAGTATTTCGTCGATGTCAAACATGTAATCAATGAGGTAATCCTTTATAAAGCCGGGCAGAATGCGGCACTTCGTGGAATTAATATTGCTTTTCCTTATATGGATTATGATCTGGCAGCTTTCATCGCCGGATTACCGCGAAATCTCCGGTTTGAAGGCGAATATATGGATATTATTAAAGGACGTGGGAAGAGCAAAATAACCCACAGGAAACTCTATTCATCTGCTATGCCTGATGAACTCTCGAAGAAGAAGAAGCAAGGTGGGTTCGCACCACTTCCTTTGTTTTTCCAGTCAGCGGCAAACCTCGATCTTACCGAAAAAATAATTTTACAATCGGACCTGGTTAACTCAGGACTTAACATAACCTGGATAACCCGGTTTATTCAACGCTATCGGATTGAAAACCGGAAAACCCCAAATTGGTTCTGGTACTCTCAGCTACAGGCTTTCAAACTGTTTAATTTACTGGTTTTAGCTGTTTGGTGGGGAACAGTAATTAATGGCAGTTCAGCTAAACGACTGAATGAACTAATAAAATAGTCCCATGGAAATTTTCAAATTGCTTATTAATTGTATTGAAGTCATTTTTTATGCCTATCTTGGTATAGCAGCCGTGTACTTTCTCTTTTTTGCTTTTTTGGGAGTCTTCCCTTATCGCAGAAAAATCCATCCGGCACCGACTATTCGAAAAATGGCAGTTTTCATTCCAGGCTATAAAGAGGATATTGTGATTCTGGAGGTTGCAGAAGCATCGCTAAAACAGAGTTACCCATCAACATCATTTGACGTTGTTATTGTAGCCGATTCTTTTAAACCCGAGACCATACAGGCATTAAAGAATCTTCCTTTAAAGGTGGTTGAAGTCGTGTTCGAAAAGAGTACAAAGTCAAAATCGCTGAATGCAGCTATGGCAGCCATCGGTGATAATTATGATATAGCTGTTGTTCTTGATGCTGATAATATAATAGCTTATGATTTCCTTGAAAAAATTAACCAGGCGTTCGAATCCGGGTTTAATGCAGTTCAAGGTCACCGAATGGCAAAGAACATGAACAATTCTATGGCTGTACTCGATTCAATCAGCGAGGAAATCAATAATCATATATTCCGCAAAGGTCACAGGGTAGCCGGTTTAGCTTCTGGGTTGATCGGTTCAGGAATGGCTTTCCAATACGGCATGTTTAAAAAGCGAATGGCGGCAATTAAGGCAATAGGTGGGTTCGACAAGGAACTTGAGCTGACAATGCTGCGCGACAGGATTAAAATTGAATACCTTGATGATGCTGTTGTATTGGATGAAAAGGTGCAGGATAAGGCTGTTTTCGAGAATCAGCGGAAACGATGGCTGGCTGCACAATTTGTTTATTTTAAAAGATTCGCCTGGGATGGTGTTGTTCAGTTCGTTACCCGTTTAAATATCGATTTCCCCGATAAAGTTTATCAGATGGTTATGCCTCCGCGGATTCTTTTACTTGGAGTAGTCACTATAATAACGGCAGTTATGGGGATAGTTTCCCTGATAAATAACCTATGGATGGAGGAAGCGCTGGCCTTGAGTTTTATGAATTGGTTTGTAATCTGGATTATAACAGTTTTAGCCTTTGTTTTTTCAGTACACAGGAAGTTCTATACCAAACAAACACTCATGGCAATATTAACGTTGCCAATGGGTTTCTGGTTGATGTTCATGTTATTGTTCAAGCTCAAAGGGGCAAACAAAACGTTTATCCATACTCAGCATGGAGTAACAGGAGATAATACAAAGAAATAATTAATTAAATAAAGGAACAACGGAAATGCGTATAGCCATCGAAGCTCAACGAGTGTTCAGAGAGAAGAAACACGGTATGGATATTTATGCCCTGGAGCTTATTCGTAACCTACAGGAAATTGACCATAAAAATGAGTATATGATTTTTGTAAAGCCTGACTTAGATGATTCAGTATTGAAAGAAACACCTAATTTTAAAATCGTAAAACTTGAAGGTGGGTTCTACCCGTTTTGGGAACAATTTGCCCTGCCGAAGGCTGCCCGTAAAACCGGTTGCCAGATATTGCATTGCACAAGCAACACTGCTCCTATATCCTGCGGAATTCCTTTGGTGGTAACACTTCACGATATCATCTATATGGAGAGCAGTTACACAAGGATTTTATCCGGGAGCGCTACTGCCTATCAGAAATTTGGTAATATTTACAGAAAACTAATTGTACCTCGAATAGTTTATAAAAGCCGTAAAAATATCACAGTTTCACATTCTGAGAAAAATCGTATCGACAATTTCTTTGGATTGAAAGATGAGCGCCAGCTTACAGTAGTGCTCAATGGAGTGAGCCAACACTTCAAGCCGGTTACAGACAAATTGGAATTACAACAGGCAAAAGAGAAATATCACCTGCCGGATAACTTTTTCTTTTTCCTTGGAAATACTGATCCCAAGAAAAACGTGAAAGCAACAGTGAAAGCCTTCTCTGATTTTATAAAACGGACAGGAAGTGGCTATTATTTGGTAATAGCAGATTACGATTTAAACAGACTTCAGAAACTGCTTGATGAAATAAATGATAAAGCTTTGATTGACAGAATAATACTCACCGGCTATGTTGTCAATGCCAGTTTGCCCCCAATTTATTGTCAGAGTAAGGTGTTCTTGTATCCCTCACTGCGCGAAAGCTTTGGCATACCTATGCTCGAAGCCATGGCATGTGGCGTTCCTGTAATTACTTCCAATACTGAATCTATGCCTGAAGTGGCTGGGAATGCAGCAGTTATAATTAATCCTTTCAGAACTGAAGAAATCACCGAAGCCATGATCAAGTTGGTTAATGATCAGCAATTGAGAACAGGGCTGATCAGGAAAGGATTTGAGAGAACCTCACTTTTTTCCTGGAAAATCATGACCCAAACAGTACTTGAGATATACCGGGAAATTGGAGCAGATTAGCAATAATCGTGTTAAAATTATTCAAAAATGATACAAAACCGTGACATCATAGTAATTGGAATACAGCCTTGGGATATTGAAATCGGCAGTAATTGTAAAAATATTGCTGAAGAGTTTGCCAGGAACAACAGGGTTCTTTATGTAAATTCGCCTCTCGACCGGATATCAATATACCGGAACAGAAAACTGGACAATATCAAAAAACGGTTAAGCATAGTAAAGAGCGGAAATCCGGAATTAATTGAAATTACTCAGAATTTGTGGAATTTTTACCCGGCAACAATTCTTGAATCAATCAGCTGGATAAAATCACCGCAGTTATTTGATTGGCTGAATAAAATTAACAATACAAGGATAGCAAAACAGATTTCGTGGGCTGTAGAAAAACTCGGATTTAAAGATTTTATTATTTTCAACGATAGCGATATGTTTCGAAGCTTTTACATGAAGGGGTTACTAAAGCCTGAAACTTATATTTATTATACACGGGACAATCTGATTGCTGTTGACTACTGGAAAAAGCAAGGGGTACGGATTGAAGCTCTGCATATGAAAAAGGCTGATATGGTTGTTGCTAATTCAACGTATCTGGCAACTCAGGCTGGTAAACACAATGTAAATTCATTTTATGTAGGTCAGGGTTGTGACGTGAGTTTGTTCAACACTGATTTGATTACTACTGTTCCTCCTGATATTCAGGATATTCAAAAACCAATCATAGGTTACATTGGTGCATTATTGTCGTTGCGGCTCGATATCAAGGTTCTTGAGCACATTGCTGAAAACCGTCCCGATTGGAGTGTGGTACTCGTAGGTCCGGAAGACGAAAATTTTAAAGGCAGCAAGCTTCATCAATTAGAAAACGTTTATTTTTTAGGCAACAAAACTGGGAAGGAACTCCCTTCATACCTCAATCAATTTGATGTTGCTATAAATCCACAGATCCTGAGTCCGGTAACTATTGGAAATTATCCCCGTAAGATAGATGAATATCTGGCTATGGGAAAACCAACCGTTGCAACCAAAACGGAGGCGATGAGTGTTTTTGCCGACTACACCTATCTTGCTGAAAATAAGGAAGAATACATAATATGCATCGATAAGGCAATTCACGAGGATAATGATCAAATAATTGAGAAACGGAAAGAATTTGCCCGGAAACATACTTGGGAGAATAATGTCCATGAAATATTCAAGGCTATTGAAATTGTAAAAACATCAAAAATTTAAAGTGGCACAATGATTGACGATGAAAATTTTAGAGCAAATTCCAAACTAAAACAAATGGTTTTCAAAATAAATATCTTTACTAACCAATAAAAAAACACATTATGTTTCGCCCGAAAGTACCAACTAATATCCGCATACATGAATATAACTATCAGAAGCTTGAAGATATTTCGGAGGAAATATTTGAACGGATCAGAAACGGGTTTGCTGCCCAGCGAACAGATAAACCCTTGGTTTCTATCAATATCATTGCCTGGAACGAGGAATCTAATATTCTCCGGAATCTTTCATCATTAAGTGCAATAAAAAGTACTTTTCCGGTTGAATTCATTTATGTGGACAACAACTCCAAAGACAACACGTCTGAAATCATTCGCAGATGTGGATTATCACCTATTTTTGAGGTAAAGCAAGGGTATGGCTTTGCAAGGCAGACAGCCATGGAAAATTCGCATGGGAAATACATTTTAACCGGCGATGCTGATACGATATACCCGCCTGCATGGGCCGACACTATGCTGAAACCGATTTTATCAGGGAAGAACCTGGGCAGCTTTGGTACCTATTCTTTTATTCCTGATAAAGGACAAACGCGCATGAGATATGCTTTATATGAATTTTTCAGGGATATTGTGCATGTCCTGCGTAATATTAAACACCCTGAATTAGTTGTAGCAGGTATGAATTTTTGTTTTCCAACTGAAGAAGCATTAAAAATAGGATTTATTAAAAGTAACTCCCGGATGGAAGATGGACAAATGGCTTTAGCCCTTCTTAAAAAAGGTAAACTTAAACGAGTTACTCAATTAGATTCAATGGCCTGGACAGGAACCCGAACTGTTGAAAAAAGCGGGTCAATTTTTACAGCCATATCTTCCAGAATAATAAAAGAACTCAGACGTATAAATATATATTTCATTAATAAATAATATGCTCTATGTCGATCAAAGAACAGATTAAATCAAATCCTAAGATTAAGGAATTTGCTTTATTTTTAATTACCTCAAAGCAGAATCCCCGGCCTCGTTTCTGGGTTCGTTGGTTCCTGAATCCACTGTTGCACAAAAAAGGCAAAGGAACTGTGATTAGGAGACATACAAGAATTGACGTTTTTCCCTGGAATAAATTTTCCACAGGGCAAAAGTGTACCATCGAAGATTTCGTCACAATCAATAATGGTGTAGGAGATGTCATAATCGGTAATAATTCCAGGATTGGCATTGGAAATACCCTAATTGGACCTATCTGTATCGGCAATGATGTGATTTTCGCGCAAAATATTGTATTATCCGGATTAAATCACGGCTATCAGGATGTTCATACGCCAATTAAAAATCAAGCTGTTACGAAATCTCCGATCAAAATCGAAGATGAAGTATGGATAGGAGCCAATTCTGTTGTGGTTGCAGGAGTTACTATCGGGAAGCATTCGGTAATTGCAGCAGGCTCGGTGGTAACCAAAGATATTCCGCCATTTTCAGTAGCTGTCGGAAACCCTTGCAGGGTAATCAAGCATCTCAACCATGAAACCGGTATTTGGGAGCGTGTTGCCAAATGAAAAACCGATAAATTGTTTTTTGTGATGTCCTAAAAATCAGTTTCAATGAACAAATTGTTAACATATTCACGGTATTTTTTTGATTACATGAAGCATGGCGACTTAGGCTCGGTCATTGCTTCGGTAAAATACAAGATCAATAAAACATCGCATAACAAGGACAGGATTATCCGTACTTCAGTTGGGATGTTCTTTTGCAGGAAAAACACCAATGATTTTCAGTTTGCCAATTATTACTATGAGTGGGGCGTGAAGAAATTTGTTTTAGATCATATAAAAGAATATGATGTTTTTATTGATGCAGGAGCATGTGTTGGCAACTATTCCATTCTCCTTTCAAATAAAGATATCCGGTGTATTGCTTTCGAGCCTGTAAAAAATAATTATGAGGTCTTAGTAAAGAATCTTGAGCTGAATCATCTTACTGATAAGGTTGATGCTTTTCCTTTCGGATTAGGCAAAACCAATTCGATAGTTGATTTTTTCTTTAACCCTGTAAACACAGGGGCCTCTCACATTTCTGACGATAAAAGTCAAAAAGGCTGTCTTTCGGAGATCCGCACTTTCGATTCCCTGTTCCCTGATTTAAAAATTTGTACCCAGGATCGTATCTTCTTCAAAATCGATGTTGAGGGAATGGAAGCAGATGCAATTAAAGGCACTGCCAGTTTTATTAAGAATTTTCCAAACCTGACTTTTATTCTGGAAGATAAACACTCCGGGAAAGATATACTTATGCAGACATTAAATGTACATGCTGTATTTGAATATGGCATCGTGGATGAATTTAATTTCTATGCCCGTAAAGTCCGTAATCTCGATTAATTTAAATAGAAATGGCCATTTTAAAATTGTCGTTCTGGTTCCTTTTTTTCATGATATTCTATACCTATATCGGCTATGGAATTCTTTTATTCCTTATAGTAAAGATTCGGCGGATGACCGGGTTGTACAAAACGATAACACCTGATCCTGCCTATGAGCCGGAGGTTACATTGTTCATTGCGGCATATAACGAAAAGGATTTTGTGGCCGAAAAGATCCGAAACTCACACGAACTTGATTACCCTGTTGAAAAGCTCCATTTGCTATGGGTTACAGATGGATCCGACGATGGGACGCCAGATTTATTGAAGCAATTTGAAGGGGTCGAAGTACAACATCAGCCACAGCGAAGCGGTAAAATTGGTGCAATGAATCGTGGGATTAAGTTGGTGAAAACGCCCATTGTTGTGTTCTGTGATGCCAATACAATGCTTGGAAAGGAGTCAATCACAAGGATTGTCCGCCTGTTCAGCGACCCTAAGGTGGGTTGTGTTTCGGGAGAAAAGCGGATATTTAGCAAGGAAAAGGATGAGGCAGCTGGAGCCGGCGAAGGGATCTACTGGAAATACGAGTCAAAATTGAAAAAATGGGATGCCGAACTGTATTCTGTGGTCGGGGCCGCCGGCGAACTCTTTGCAATCCGCACTGACCTATATCAGGAAGTGGAACTTGACACTTTGCTCGATGATTTTATCATCTCGTTGCGTGTAGCCAAAAATGGCCATACCATCCAATACGACCCGGAAGCCTATGCTATCGAAACGGCTTCCGCCAATGTAAAAGAAGAACTCAAACGTAAGATCAGGATTTCGGCCGGGGGAATTCAGTCAGTTATCCGTCTTAGCTCGTTACTGAATTTTTTCAAATACGGAACTTTATCCTTTCAATATATTTCGCACCGCGTTTTACGATGGACATTGGCTCCTCTTTCTCTTTTGTTCCTTATTCCAATTGGTTTGTTTTTGGCGATTAATGAGGGTCTATTCAATTTTGGGTTTTATAGTTTATTGTTCTGGATGCAAGTACTTTTTTACATCTCTGCTTTACTGGGTTGGTATATAGAAAACAGATCCATAAAAGTGAAATTGCTCTTTGTGCCCTATTACTTTTTTATCATGAACCTATCTGTATTTCTTGGGCTCAGGCGTTATATCAAAGGCTCCCAATCGGTGAACTGGGAAAGAGCCAAGCGCGGGGAATAATTAGTGTTTGTAAGAAAACCTAGTATTTGGATGTTAATTTTGAATATCGATGTTCCTTGTTATTAAATCAGAGGAAATATAGTTTTCTTAGAGACTAATTTGCAGATTGTTTCAACGTCATGAGATTAATAATCATATATACAGCTTTGGTAGCAATTGGATTGGCGTGTCCGCAAAAATCGCCTGCCAACAATACCGGCATTTCGGTCGATACGCTTACTAACCTCATTGACGCAAACGTGGCCCCGTTCAATCAGCTTCATCCCGGCGATACTGTCCTGTTTGAACCCGGAAGGCATGATTTTATATTAATCCGCAATTTTACGGGGGCAGCCGGTATGCCAATCATTTTTATGAATAAAAATGGTATTGTTACCATCGATACCGATCATTATTTCGGTATCTCCATTCAAAACTGCAGGTTCATCCGGCTGACCGGCTCAGGTAATGAAACAAATTTTTATGGGTTCAAAATTACCCGTGTGCAAAATGGCGCGGGCATTGGAGTCAATGATATGAGTTCCGATTTCGAAATTGACCACATTTCAATTGAAAACAGTCCTATAGGAGGAATCTATGCAAAAACAGATCCTGATTGTTCATTCCAGAGTACACGCGATAAGTTCACACAATACAATACTGTTATTCATGACAACTATATCGCGAATGTGGGAAACGAAGGACTATACATCGGGAGCACGAAATATTCGGGCCAGACAGTAACCTGCAACGGGAAGGATACTCTGCTGCTTCCTTCCCTGCTCCAGGGGGTAAGAATTTTTAATAATATAATCAGGTACACTGGGTGGGACGGGATACAGGTAAGTTCAGCTTCGAGTGACTGTAATGTTTTTAATAACCAAATCCTTTACGACAGTCAGGCAGAGTATAGTGGGCAGATGTCAGGGATTATACTTGGCGGAGGATCGAAATGCGATTGCTTCAATAATTACATCAGTCAGGGTAAAGGCGATGGCATTGAGAGTCATGGCCTTGGAGGAAACCGGATTTTCAATAATATTATCGTGGATGCCGGCCGCACTTTTCTGCCCATGGACAACAGCCAGATGAAGCATGGAATATTCGTTTCAGATGTCTCAGCGATAAATGATTCATCATTTTATATTCTTTTCAATGATATAATAAATCCAAAATCGGATGGAATAAGATTCCAGAGTATAAAAAGCAAAAACAATCTTATTGTATCTAACCTTATTATCAATCCGGGGAACTTTGAGTTTTATCAGAACGGGAATACTTCATTTAGAGGTGAAGATGCTTACATAATGCTTCCAAATGCAGCTTCGGACGTAAATATAAAGAATAACTTCCTCTCCCTGAACATTTTCAGTGCCCGGATATCGACAACTGATTATGCCATTCTTCCGGGATCTCCACTCATAAACGGAGCTTTTTCAAATAGTATGGGTATTAATTTCGATTTCGCAAATAATCCCAGGCCATCAGGCAACTCAATTGACATCGGGGCTTTGGAATTTGACCCCGGACAAATAGGAATTGATTCAAATATTGATAATCCAATGAAACCTGTTCTATTTCCAAACCCCGTACACTCTTTACTTACCATCAAATACCATATTGACGCTCCCTCATGCACAGAACTATATGTTTATAACTTATACGGGACTCTGATCTTTCAGAAGCAGCAGGATGCAGTTACATTCAGTGAACAGGAGATACAAATTGAAGTGGGAAACCTTACCGCAGGTATTTATATATACAAAATTCAGGCAGGTAACGAAATTGAATATGGTAAGTTTATCAAAGTTGAATAAGTCATCTCGATGTTAACCCACATTATCGCGAACATGCTCTTCAATTCTTATATATGCTCGGCAAATATTTTTCCTGAACTTCCTGCAAATATTTTAATATCAGAATTCATACATTTTCTTTCTGGAATAATGCCGGAATAGTCATAAGAATGATCTTTATATCCCTTGCAAAAGAGTAATTCCGCGCATAATTATTATCAAGTTCTTTTCTTTCTTCGGCCGACATTCCCCCGGCATTTCCTCTTTTCATTACCTGCCACAGGCCTGTGATACCGGCTGGTCCGAAAAAACGATCCGACCATTGATCCGTAGTAAGCATTTCTGCTTCATACAATGGTAACGGACGGTTTCCGACAATAGACATATCTCCTTTCAGTACATTAATAAGTTGAGGCAACTCGTCAATACTGGTATTTCTGATAAACCTTCCTACCCTGGTAATACGAGGGTCATCGGCAATTTTTACAAACGCAGTCTCTGTTTTATTCTTTTTTCTCTTAAGGTACAGGTTCTCACAAATCTCCACTCCATCTAAATACAGAATCTTTGAGCACGGCTCTCCCTGTTTTTTACAATCCGGACACTCATTAGTATCTTCATTTCCGGATATCTCCCTGGAATATTTATTCAGATTTTTCATCTCTTTTAGTTTCTTATCGGCTCCCGTGCACATCGATCTGAGCTTATAAAAATCAAAAATCTGATACCCCGTTCCCACTCGCTTGGAGATATAATAAACTTTTCCCTTCGATTCAAGGCGGATTGCAATAATAACCAATAAAAGAAAGGGCGATAACAATAACAAAGCAAACCCGGCAACCACGATATCGAACAATCGTTTTATAAATGCTATTTTGTATGTTTTATAAATAAGTTCACGTTTCGATTTTATATTCTTATCCCGGTTTTCAATCAAGAATTTCACTCTGCTTTTCAACGATTCAGGTTTAAAAGGTAGCGTATAATAATCATTGATACCTGATAAAAGCGTTTTTTTTAATATTTCCGGGTTTCTCTTGTGACCCAGTAAAATGAAAATTACTTTCTTTTGACCTTTCAAGGAATTTAAATGGCTGAAAAATTCTATACAGTCAATGCCGGGCAAAGAATCTTCAAAAAAGATCAGATCGGGACCAAAATTCTTTGTTAGTTCCCTGGAAGCATCCAGAGGTGTGTTGTAGTAAGAAATAGTAAAGTAATCATGAAGACTCTGGAGTAGAGTGATAAGTTCCTTATCAATACCAATATACGCGGTAATAATCTTTTTGGAATTCAGATTTTCCATTATGGTCAGATTACTTTAAAATTTTTAAAACACGGAATTCCAACTCTTCAGGATTGAAGGGTTTTACAATATAGTCATCGGCTCCAAGTTTAAGAAATTTTACTTTTTCTCCGGTTTCCTCAATACTGGAAAGCATAATAACAGGAATTGTACTAAAGAAGCCTGAATTCTTCAACTGCTTTAAAAACTCCTCTCCATCCATCTCCGGCATGTTAATATCGGAGATTATCAGATCTGGAACATTTCCCTGTTCCAGCCATAAAAACGCTTCCATACCGTTAGTTTTTATAAAAACTTCATAATGCTTACTAAGAAATTGCTGTACTATCCTCGCAATTTCAGGTTTGTCGTCAACAATAAGAATTCTTTTCATTTTTATATAATTATATTTCCTATCCCATGTCAAAGTTACCTTTTTTTAATGAAAAGCTGTTATCATTATAATAATCGTTGCGCCTAAACCAAAACGAGGCGCTATGAAGTCAAAATAGCCAGAATAATTTTTGTCGGCTTTCCCTGTTCTAAATACTATGGTTTTATTACTTTTGTTCTGCATATATCGGTAGAATATTGAATTTGTATTAACTAATATTACTCACAAATGAAAATCGCGATAATTGGAACAGGTTATGTTGGTCTGGTTTCGGGTACTTGTTTCGCTGAAACCGGTATCACTGTAACATGTGTGGATATAGATGAAGTAAAAATCAATAAACTCAGGCAGGGAATTGTACCTATTTTTGAACCCGGCCTGCAGACGATGATTGAAAATAATGTTTCAAAAGGGCGCTTATTTTTCAGTACTGATATCCGTGAAAGCATTATCGATTGCGATACTGTTTTTATTGCAGTTGGCACCCCTCCGGATGAAGATGGTAGCGCCGACCTGAAGTACGTGCTTGCAGTTGCCCACGATATCGGGAAATTTATGCAAAATTACCTTGTTGTAGTTAACAAGAGTACTGTTCCAATCGGTACGGCTAAAAAGGTTAAAGCTGCAGTACAGGAAGAACTTTCAAAAAGAAATTCTGATCTCGAATTCGATGTAGCTTCCAATCCCGAATTTCTTAAGGAGGGAGCTGCAATAACAGATTTCCTCAAACCCGACCGTATTGTTGTCGGAGTAGAATCAGAGCGTGCAGAAAAGATCATTCAACGTCTTTATAAACCTTTTTTGCTTAACGGCCATCCACTGCTTTTGATGGATATCCCTTCTGCGGAATTAACGAAATACACAGCCAATGCCATGTTGGCTACTAAGATTAGTTTTATGAACGATATTGCCAACCTTTGCGAAATCGTTGGAGCCGATGTTAATAATGTAAGAAAAGGTATCGGGAGCGACAGCCGGATAGGTACAAAGTTTATCTATCCGGGTGTTGGCTATGGGGGAAGTTGCTTTCCAAAAGATGTGAAGGCGCTGATCAGTACCTCTGAGGAGAATCAATACTCGCTCGAAATATTAAAAGCAGTTGAAAATGTAAACGAAAGACAGAAGAAGGTCCTTAGCGCTAAAATTTTCAACCATTTTGGTAACGACCTGAAAGGGAAGACTTTTGCTATATGGGGATTAAGTTTCAAACCGCAGACCGATGATATGCGTGAAGCACCATCACTTGTTATTATTGAACAACTTCTTGAAGCCGGAGCCACAGTAAAAGCTTACGATCCGGTTGCTATTGAAGAAGCTAAGCATAAGCTTGGAGAATCTATCGTATATGCAAAAGATATGTACGAAGCCCTGATTGATGCCGATGCTTTAGCGATTGTTACAGAATGGTCAGAATTCAGAGTTCCAAACTACAAGGTGATGGAGAAACTGATGCTTGGGAAAGTTATTTTTGACGGTAGAAATATCTATGATCCTACTGAAATGAAAGAAAATGGATATGTTTATTATAGTATTGGACGTGAGACCGTAAAGCCGGGAAATGCATAAAAAGAATTTTAGTTGCGGCAGAGAGCCGCATTTACAGGCTCTCGGCTGTGTGACCAATTGTTATCTTTTCTAACCATCCACCTTAAGTACATGTTTCTACGGATAATTAAGGTAGCATAAACATTAACCATAATTCCTTACTTTTACCAGAACAAAGTTAGGGATATGAAGTTAAAAAAAGCAGAGTTGAAAGAGTTTTTAGATGAAAAGGTTGAATTATATAACAGACCTTCTTTCATTGAACTTGATCCTATAAGCATCCCGCATAGATATTCAAAAAAAGAAGATATCGAGATTTCAGGATTTCTGGCAGCAACTATTGCATGGGGAAACCGTAAGATGATATTAAGAAATGCTGATCGGATGATGGCATTACTTGATGGTTCCCCATTTGATTTTATAATGAATTCCGGAGAGCAGGATTTAGAAAAGATAGAAGGCTTTGTTCATCGAACCTTCAATTCTGCTGACCTCATCTATTTTATAAAGGCATTAAAGCACATATACCTCAATAAAAGGGGATTGGAAAATATCTTCAACGAATACAGTACCACCGATTCGCTGCAACCTGCAATACATGAGCTTAAGAAGATATTCTTTGAGTTGCCCCACAGCAGGCGAACCGAAAGACATATTTCAGATCCTTTTAAAGGATCGGCGGCGAAAAAAATAAACATGTTCCTGAGGTGGATGGTCAGAAGAGATAATAAAGGGGTTGACTTCGGGATCTGGGATAAAATTGATCCTTCAATGTTATTCATTCCTTTAGATCTTCATTCTGGTAATACCGCCAGGCGCCTTGGTTTATTGATCAGGAAGGCGAACGACTGGAAGGCAGTTGAAGAACTTACTTCAGTTCTCAGGGAATTTGATCCTGCCGATCCGGTAAAATACGATTTTGCACTTTTTGGGCTGGGGGTGAATGAAAAGTTCTGACAATGGCCAATAATTATTTCAACTTTAAACAGTTCACAATTTATCAGGATAAGTGCGCCTTTAAAGTCGGTACTGATGGTGTACTGCTTGGAGCCTGTGCTTATGTTACAGGTGTGAATAGAATCCTTGATATTGGTTCAGGCTCCGGTCTTATTGCAATCATGCTTGCTCAAAGATGTGATGCTGAAGTTATTGCTATTGAGCCTGATCAGGATTCTTATACTCAGACCTGTAATAACGTCAGCCTTTGTAAATGGTGCAGCAGGATTAAAGTTGAACACACGAGTCTTCAGAATTATTATCCGGAAAAAGAAAAATTCGATCTGATAGTTACTAATCCTCCCTATTTCAGTAATTCTATCAGAAACCCGGATATGAGGAAATCTTCTGCCCGTCACAATGATTCATTGACTTCGGATGAAATCCTTGAGGGTGTTTCAAGGCTTTTAGAAGATAATGGTAGATTTCAATTAATATTACCTTATGTTGAAGGGAATGTTTTTATCGCTGAAGCCCATAAATACGGGTTATATTGTAACAATATCCTGAAAATAAAGCCATTGCCAACTTCAGAAATAAAAAGGTTGATTCTTTCTTTTTCACGTGAACGGATGAATGTGACCGAAAGATTCCTCACTATAGAACATGGGAAAAGACATGAATTCACCGAAGATTATATCAACCTTACAAAAGATTTCTACCTGAAATTTTGACCCCCAATACAACTATCAGGGAAGCAGGGGGGTGGAATCAGGTAACCCATACTCTTCTTTCATTTCTATCCCAAGAGTCTTCAATTCATCAAGAACCGGGTTATAGATCTGAGGCACGACTGGTCTGAAAACACCCTTAAGAGTAATTTTCTTTTCAAGTATCATTTTAACTGCAATTGCAGCAGGGAGCGCTACTGTTCGTGCAATTGATGTATTTGTGGCAGGCGATCCGAAATCCAGCATCGATGACTTGATAACTTCTTTCTTCCCGTCAGGATAAGAGGCAAGAAATATGTGTTGCAGTAAAACCATATCACGCTCTTCATCTGATAACGACATCCTGCTAATCATCCTGTCGGATGTTATCTCAAATGGTGTTGTCTTTTTGTATGGTAGTTTTTCATCATTGAAAAAACCAAGAAAATCAAGTGATTCCATTGCCGGTGCATCCTCCTTTATTCCAAGACGAAGTGCAATATTCTTCTTCAGGCCATTAACTTCTGTGCCACCCCTTTCCGCAAGGAAATTAGCATAGGTCATTCCAATGTAATCATTTACAGTATCATCGAGCATATTAAGACTCTTCATTGCATCGAGAGTTTCACACCACCCTTTGTATCTGAAAGTGCCGCGGTACACAGTTTTTGTTTCGGGTATCCCGTAAATATCTATATAGCTTATAGAATCCCTGTTCGGATAGACCTCAAGATCACCTATTCCGGGAAAGTTAAAATTAAACCTGTCCTTAAAAAGATTAACGGGATCAATAAACACTTTTTCCCCTTTTTTCAGATAAAGGGCGCTGTTCCGGCTTGCAAGAATAACTCCTTTCGGACTCCAGGAGAACTTATATTTCAGCGGATTATCGGCAGCCTCAGGAGCCGGCAGAGCACCGCAGAGAGAATAGAACTCTTCGACATTACCACCATTGTTATGAACGTGATCAATGATCTTCATTGCCGACATGTGATCTATTCCCGGATCAAGTCCTATCTCATTAAGAAATATTACACCTGCATTTTTTGCCGCATCATCAAGTTCCTGCATAGCTGGCTGAACATACGATGTTGTAATAAGAGATTTGCCGTGTCGGAGGCAAACAATGGCAACATCAGCATGATATTTATAGGGGAGAAGACTAACTGTTATATCATATTCGGCAACAAGCTTTTCAAGCATGGCCGTGTCATCCATCGTCCAGTAGAGAGAAGATCCAAGCGGATTTCCTTTAATCATCTCATCTGCCCTCTCTTTCATGGGTGATGCAATCATCAGACTGAAACCATTTTCAAGCAGGTATTCTACCATAGGTTTAACTACAAGACCGGCTCCAAGTATTAAGACCTTTTTCATTTTTTTGATTTTCTTCGTTTACCCCGGCCCCATATTGATTTTCAAGCTACCTGAGATAGGTTGTTATTTGGCATCGATATTTAGTTGAAAATTTATCAGCAAGGTAGAAAAACTCTTTATAATAAATTCAAAAACTCTTTCATTAATATCACCATGGGTGTATCTTTGTTAAGTACCATCTGATTTAGAATTAATCAAAAATTACTTTCACATTAAGAATGGCTGATTTTCCGAAGTACGTTGAAACACCGCTGATGAAGCAGTATTACAATATCAAGACTAAGCATCCTGATGCGATACTTCTTTTCAGAGTAGGTGATTTTTATGAAACATTCGGGGAAGACGCGATACGCACTTCCGAGATACTGGGGATTACCCTGACTCGCAGAGCTAACGGATCAGCTCAATTTGTTGAACTCGCGGGGTTTCCCTATCATGCACTCGATACTTATCTGCCGCGTCTGGTAAGAGCAGGACAACGGGTGGCTATCTGCGAGCAGCTTGAGGATCCGAAGCTTACAAAAAATATTGTTAAAAGAGGAATAACAGAGCTTGTTACTCCCGGGGTTGCCCTAAATGAGAATGTTTTGAATCATAAAGAGAATAACTTCCTGGCGGCAGTACATATTGATAAAAAAATTGCAGGAGTTGCATTCCTCGATATATCCACCGGCGAGTTCCTTACATCGGAAGGTACTATAGAATATATAGATCAGATGCTTAATAACTTCCAGCCAAAGGAGGTATTGTTTGAAAAAGGAAAGAAAGATCTCTTCCTCGAATACTTCGGCCCGAAATTCTATACATTTAAATTAGATGATTGGATCTTTTCCCTCGATGCCGCGAATGACAGATTACTTAAACAGTTTGAAACCAGCTCATTAAAAGGATTTGGAGTTCAGAATCTCGCTTTTGGAATCATTGCTGCCGGCGCAATCCTCTATTATCTTGATATAACCCGGCACGAACAGCTTGGACATATTACAAGCCTTTCACGGATTGAAGAGAACAGATATGTATGGCTCGATAAATTTACAATTAAAAACCTGGAGCTATTCCATTCTCCTTATGAGGGCGCCAGAACACTCATTGACGTAATGGATCGTACAATTTCGCCTATGGGAGGGAGACTCATGAAGAGGTGGCTATCACTTCCCCTGAAAGATATACAACCTGTTAATGAAAGGCTTGATATTGTACAGTATCTTGTTATGAACCCGGCTGTAAAGGATGAGATTGCAGGTCTGATCCGCCAGGTGGGCGACCTTGAAAGACTTATTTCAAAAGTTGCAGTAAGCAGGATAAATCCCCGCGAGGTGGTACAGCTTAAAAGAGCTCTTATTGCTATCGTACCACTCCGGGAACTCTGCAACAAAAGTGGTTGTGTTCCCCTTACTAAACTAGCAGAACAGTTAAACCCCTGTAAGTTAATAGCTGAAAAAATAGATAAAGAACTCAATAATGATCCGCCTGTTCAATTAATCAGGGGAAATGCAATTGCAGAAGGAATATCTGAAGATCTCGATGAATTGCGCACAATTCTATATAATGGCAAGGATTATCTTTCAGAATTGCAGACTCGCGAAAGCGAACGGACAGGAATAACATCGCTAAAAGTCAGTTTTAATAATGTATTTGGTTATTATATTGAAGTAAGAAACACGCATAAAGATAAAGTTCCGCCGGAGTGGATAAGGAAACAAACACTTGTAAGCGCTGAACGCTATATTACGGAAGAGCTTAAGGAATACGAGAGTAAGATACTCGGAGCTGAAGAAAAGATAATTGTACTTGAAACAAAACTCTTTAATGACCTTGTCCTTGCCATACTCGAATATATTCCACCTATTCAATTAAACTCTTCACTTATTGCCCGGATTGATTGCCTTCAGTCGTTTGCAGTTATTTCCGCAGAGAACAATTATGTGAGGCCGGTACTTAATGATTCGAGAATGCTTGATATTAAAGATGGCCGCCATCCGGTAATCGAAAAGCAACTGCCTGTTGGCGAGAGTTATGTTCCAAACGACCTTGTCCTCGATACCGACGATCAGCAGATTATTATTCTTACAGGGCCCAATATGTCAGGTAAATCTGCACTGTTACGACAAACAGCTCTTATAGTACTGATGGCTCAGACCGGATGTTTTGTTCCTGCAAAAACAGCAAAAATTGGTATGGTCGACAAGATATTTACCAGGGTTGGAGCTTCGGATAATATCAGTCTGGGGGAATCAACTTTTATGGTCGAGATGAATGAAACTGCCAGTATTTTGAATAACCTTTCGGACCGGAGCCTTATTTTGCTCGATGAGATTGGGAGAGGAACCAGTACCTACGATGGCATCTCAATAGCCTGGGCGATGGTGGAATATCTGCATGAGAATAAACTAAGGGCAAAAACATTGTTCGCAACTCATTATCATGAACTTAATGAGATGGAAAACTCATTTGCGCGGGTAAAAAACTATTGTGTCTCTATAAAAGAATTTAATAATAAGGTCATCTTCCTGCGAAAGCTTAAAAGGGGTGGGAGCGAACATAGTTTTGGAATACATGTTGCACGAATGGCAGGGATGCCCAGAAGTGTTGTGAGACGTGCCGATGAGATACTTAAGGAGCTCGAGCAGAGCCATGAGAAAAAGGAACTGACAAAACCAATTGCAGACCTTGCCGGCCACAGAGAGGGGATGCAGCTTAGTATATTTCAGTTAGACGACCCTGTGCTAAAACAGATAAGAGATGAGATCCTCGAAATTGATATAGACAATCTTACACCGGTTGAAGCATTGAATAAATTATATAACATAAAAAAATTGCTTAGATAGCTTTTCTTAATCGATTCAGTAGTACTTTTATATTGTTTTTCATTTTTGAATACATGATTATGATTTTGATTAATAAGAGCTCCTTAACCTGAATTATTCACAAATATACTTAAAGTGCTCTTTTCCTTTGTGTTACTT